>NZ_SDLS01000013.1:0-234028 GCF_004522315.1 Amycolatopsis sp. CFH S0740
AACCGGTGATTCCCGCCGCCAGCAGCGACCGGCGGCGCAAGATCGCTCGCACGGCGCCGTCGTCCAAGCGGAGGCGGCCGGAGGTGTCTGCGGCGTACCCGAGCCAGAAGCGGCGGGCCGACAGGCGGGTGTCGGCGGGCGCGAACGCGGTGCCCACGTTCGCCTCGCGCAGTGCGTCTCCGGCGTCGTCGGCGGCGGCCAGCAGCACCGGGATTCCGGCGCCGGCCGCGGTGCGCGCGGCGGAAAGTTTCGAGACCATGCCGCCGGTGCCGAGGCCCGAGGACGACATGCCGACCGCGATGCCCTCCACATCGGACTCGCCGCGCACCTCGGTGATCTTGCGGGTCGCGCCGTCTCGCGGGTCGCCGTCGTACAGACCGTCCACATCGGACAGCAGGACCAGCGCGTCGGCGCCGACGAGGTGCGCCACGAGGGCAGCGAGCCGGTCGTTGTCGCCGAAGCGGATCTCTTGCGTGGCAACGGTGTCGTTCTCGTTCACGACCGGCACCGCGCCGAGCGCTAGCAGCCGGGAGAACGTGCGCTGCGCGTTGCGGTAATGCGAGCGACGGACGACATCGTCGGAAGTGAGCAGCACCTGGCCGACGGTCAGGGAGAAGCGGCCGAACGATTCCGCGTACGCGTGCGCTAGCGCGAGCTGCCCGACGCTCGCCGCGGCCTGCTGGGTGGCCAGGTCGCGCGGGCGCTTGCCCAGCTTCAACGGCGCGAGCCCGGCGCCGATCGCGCCCGAGGACACGAGGACGATCTGTGCGTCGCGGGCGACGCGGTCCGCGATGGCGTCCACCAGGGCGTCGAGCCGGGCAACGTCGAGTCCGCTGCCCGCGGTCGTCAGTGCCGAGGAACCGACCTTGACGACCAGCCGGCGGGCTTCCGCGATCTCCTGGCGCGTGCCGCTCACCGGTCGCGCTCCGCCTGCTCCTCGTCGTCCCACACGTCGTCCAGTTCGGCATCGATGGACGGGGTGGTCTCCTCTTCGACCAGGTCCTCGTCCTCGCCGGTGCCGTCGCGGCGGATCCGGCGGGCTTCCTTGCGGTCGGACGCGCTGACGCGGTCGGTGCGCTCCAGCCGGACGTCCGTGCCGCGGCCGGACAGATGCACCGCGACGCCCGGGGTGGAGGGCTGCCATTCGAACTGGATGTCGCCGATGGTGACCGGGCTGCCCGGGCGGGCGCCGTTCTTCGCCAGCGCTTCCTCGACGCCGAGCCGGTTGAGCCGGTCCGCCAGGTAGCCGACGGCCTCGTCGTTGGCGAAGTTCGTCTGCCGGATCCACCGCTCCGGGCGCGCACCGCGGACGATGAACCCGCCCTCTTCCTCCGGGTCGCGTTCGACGGTGAACCCGCTGTCGTCGATCGCGAGCGGGTGCAGCACGATCTTCTCCGGCTCCAGCACCGGCTGCGCTTCGCGATAGGTCTCGACGACCTCCGCCAGCGCGAAGGTCAGCTCCTTCAGGCCCTTGCGCGACGCGGTCGAGACCTCGAACACGCGCAGCCCGCGCGCCTCCAGGTCGGGACGCACGAACTCGGCCAGCTCGGCCGCTTCCGGGATGTCGATCTTGTTCAGCACCACCACGCGCGGGCGCTCCTCGAGCTTGCCGCCCAGCCCCGGCGTGTAGCGGGCCAGCTCCTCCTCGAGAGCGTCCACATCGGACAGCGGATCGCGGCCCGGCTCCAGCGTCGCGCAGTCGACCACGTGCACCAGCACGGCGCAGCGTTCGATGTGGCGCAGGAAGTCCAGGCCGAGCCCGCGGCCCTCGGACGCGCCCGGGATCAGGCCCGGCACGTCGGCCATCGTGAAGACCGACGACCCGGCGGTGATGACGCCGAGGTTCGGCACGAGCGTGGTGAACGGGTAGTCGGCGATCTTCGGCTTCGCCGCGGACAGCACGGAAATCAGCGACGACTTGCCCGCTGACGGGAACCCGAGCAGGCCGACGTCGGCGACCGACCGCAGCTCCAGCACGAGGTTCCGGCTCTCGCCGGGCTCGCCGAGCAGCGCGAACCCCGGCGCCTTGCGGGCCTTCGACGCGAGCGCGGCGTTGCCGAGCCCGCCGCGGCCGCCCTGCGCGGCGATGAACCGGGTGCCGGGGCTGGTGAGGTCCGCGACGAGTTCGCCGTCCTCGGTGAACACGACGGTGCCCGGCGGGACCTTCATCTCCAGGCCCTCGCCGGCGGCGCCGTTGCGGTTGCTGCCCATGCCCATTTTGCCGTTGCCGGCGCGGGCGTGCGGGCGGAAGTGGAAGTCGAGGAGGGTGTGCACGTTGGCGTCGACGACGAGGGTGACGTCACCGCCGTTGCCGCCGTTGCCGCCGTCCGGGCCGCCGAGCGGCTTGAACTTTTCGCGGTGCACCGAGGCACAGCCGTTTCCCCCGTCCCCGGCGGTCAGATGGATGACCGCGCGGTCCACGAACCGGGACGCCATGGTTCTGCCTCACTTCACGTGCGATTGTGCGAAAAAGTATCCGGACAAAAACAAACGAGGGGTGGTGCCGGAGTTATTCCGGTCCCACCCCTCGCTTGGAGGTTCTGACGCTATCGAGACCGAGAATCAGGCCTCGACTGGCACGATGTTGACCGTCTTGCGGCCGCGCTTCGAGCCGAACTCGACCGCACCGGCGGCGAGCGCGAACAGCGTATCGTCGCCGCCACGGCCGACGTTCACGCCCGGGTGGAACTTGGTGCCCCGCTGGCGGATCAGGATCTCGCCCGCGTTCACCTCCTGGCCGCCGAAGCGCTTCACGCCCAGTCGCTGGGCGTTCGAATCACGACCGTTGCGGGAGCTGGACGCACCCTTCTTGTGAGCCATCGCTCATGCCCCTTCTTGAAAGCTTCAGTCCCGAAGATCCGAAGAACTACTTGGAGATGCCGGTGACCTCGACGCGGGTCAGCTTCTGCCGGTGACCCTGGCGCTTGTGGTAGCCGGTCTTGTTCTTGAACTTGTGGATCCGGATCTTCGGACCCTTGGTCTGCTCGACGACCTTGCCGATGACCGAGACCTTCGCCAACGCGTCGGCGTCCGTGGTGACCTCGCCACCGTCCACGAACAGCACGGCGGGGAAGGTGTGCTCGGTGCCCGGCTCGCCCTCGAGCTTCTCGACCTCGACGACGTCGCCGACGGCCACCTTGTACTGCTTGCCGCCGGTCTTGACGATCGCGTACGCCGACACGGATGTCTCCTGCATTACTCGACAATGGGTTAGGGGGCTGGCGCGGCCGGCCCGCCCGAAGACGGTCCAGGTGCTCGCGCAGCAACTCATGCTTGCGATGAGCCGTACTACAGGTTACGGGAGGCCCCGGGCGCTGCTGCACCCGGGGTACCCGTGGTGGATCAACTCTGGTCCGAAGCCTTCACCGGCGGCCCCGCCGGGCGCGAAGCGGCGCGGCGCGGACGGCGCCGGGTGCTGCGCACGGCCGGGGCCGGGACGTCGACCTCGGGTTCTTCGCTGGAGTCCGCTTCCGCGGCCTCCTTCGGGGCTTCCGCGTCCGGCGCGGCCTGGCTGGCCGCGGGCTCCGGCTGCTTCGCTTCCGGCTGCTGGACGGGGGCCGGGGCCTCCGTCTTGTCCTCGGCCTTGTCCGGCGCGGCGGCCTGCTCGACCGGCTGCTTGGCCGTCTCCTGGTCCGCCGGCTTCACCGCTTCGGCCTCTGGAGCGTGGTGCTCGTGCTTCGCCTTGGACGCGTTGGCCATGGCCTGCACCGCCGACACCACGGACTCGCGCTGCACCGGAGTCGGGGCCGGGGCGGCCTGCTCCGGCTTGGGCTCGGGGTGCTGCTCCTCGCCCTTGCCGCGGCCGCGGTTGCGCCGCGAGCTCTTGGTGTCGCCGCCGCCGTGGCTGTGGCCGTTGTGCCCGTTGCCGCCGTTGTGGCCGTTCCCGTTGCCGCCGCCGGTGCGCTGCGGTTCGGTGGACACGACGACGCCGCGGCCCTTGCAGTGCTCGCACGGCGTGGAGAACGCCTCGAGCAGCCCGGTGCCGATCTTCTTGCGCGTCATCTGCACGAGGCCGAGCGACGTGACCTCGGCCACCTGGTGGCGCGTGCGGTCCCGGCCGAGGCATTCGGTGAGCCTGCGCAGCACCAGCTCGCGGTTGGACTCGAGCACCATGTCGATGAAGTCGATGACGATGATGCCGCCGATGTCCCGCAGCCGCAGCTGGCGGACGATCTCCTCCGCCGACTCCAGGTTGTTGCGGGTCACCGTCTCCTCGAGGTTGCCGCCCGAGCCGGTGAACTTGCCGGTGTTGACGTCGATGACGGTCATCGCCTCGGTGCGGTCGATGACCAGGTAGCCGCCCGAGGGCAGCCAGACCTTGCGGTCGAGCGCCTTGGTGATCTGCTCGTCGATCCGGTGGTCGGCGAACGCGTCGCCGGTGCCGGTGTAGCGCTTGAGCCGGTCGGCGAGGTCGGGCGCGACGTGCTGGACGTAGTCGTTGATGGTGTCCCAGGACCGGCTGCCCTGGACCTCCAGCTTGACGAAGTCCTCGGTGAAGAGGTCCCGCACGACCTTGACCAGCAGGTCCGGCTCTTCGTAGAGCATGGTCGGCGCGCTGCCCTTCTTGCCGGAAGCGGCCGCCGCCTTGTCCTTGATGACGTCCCACTGCGCCTTGAGCCGGTCGACGTCGCGGCCCAGCTCCTCCTCGCCGATGCCTTCCGACGCGGTGCGGATGATGACGCCCGCGTCCTCCGGGACGATCCGCTTGAGGATGTCCTTGAGCCTGCGCCGCTCGTTCTCCGGCAGCTTGCGGGAGATGCCGGTGGCCCCGCCCGCGGGGACGTAGACGAGGAAGCGGCCGGGCAGCGAGATCTGCGTGGTGAGCCGGGCGCCCTTGTGCCCGACCGGGTCCTTGGTGACCTGCACCAGGACGCTGTCGCCGGTGGAGAGCGCCTGCTCGATCTTGCGCGCCTTGCCTTCCAGCCCGGCCGAGTCCCAGTCGACCTCGCCCGCGTAGAGCACGGCGTTGCGGCCGCGGCCGATGTCGATGAACGCGGCCTCCATGCTGGGCAGCACGTTCTGGACGCGGCCGAGGTAGACGTTGCCGACGATCGAGCCGGTGCCCGACGACGTCAGGAAGTGCTCGACCAGCACCCCGTCCTCGAGCACGGCGATCTGCGTGGAGTCGCCCTTCTCGGCGACGACCATCGTGCGCTCGACCGACTCGCGGCGGGCGAGGAATTCGGCCTCGGACAGGATCGGGGCGCGGCGGCGGCCCGCCTCGCGGCCGTCGCGGCGGCGCTGGCGCTTGGCCTCCAGCCGCGTGGAGCCGCGGACGCTGCGCACCTCGTCGCGCGCCGGGCGCTCGGCCTCGGCGGCCTTGGCCTGGCGGACGTGCGTGACGGTGTTCGGCGGGTCGTCGGTGCCGGTCGTCTCGGCCCCGTCGTCGTCCCCGCCCTTGCGACGGCGGCGACGGCGACGGCGCTTGCTGCCGCCGTCGGACTCGGCGTCGTCGTCGGACTCCGCCTCGGCGTCGCCCGCCTCGTCCGGCTTTTCGGTCTTGTCCTTGGTGTCCTTGGCGTCCTTGCCGCCGTCTTTGGCACCCTTGTCCTGCTGGTCTTCGGTGGTTTCGTCCTCGTTCTCGGACTGGGCCTCGTCGCCGCCCTTGCCCCGGCCGCGGCCGCGACGTCCGCGACGCCGCCGGCGACGGCCGCTCGCGTCGTCGCCGTCCTCGTCGGAACGCTCGTCGCGGGCTTCGCCGGAGGTGTCTTCCTCAGCGGTTTCGGCGGTGCGGTCGGGACGCTCGGCCTGCGCCGGAGCCTCGCCGACGCCGAACAGCGGCTCGGGCTTGCTCCGCGTCTGCTGCGCGGGCTCGGGCGGCAGGAAGACCGGCGAGGGCGCGGCGAAGACCGGCACGTGCACCGGGCCGCGGGCCGGGGTGGCCTGCTCGGTTTCCTGCTGGTCGGCCGGGATCGCGGGCGCGACGGCGCGGCGCGAGCGACGGGTCCGGGTGCGCTTCTCGCCCGACTCCTGAGCGGCTTCCGGTTCGGCGGATTCGGCCGAGAACGGGCGGGCCGACCAGCCGGGGGCGGCGGCGCTGGGCTGCTCGGCGGCTTCCGAGGCGGTGCTCTGCTCAGCGGCGGCTTCCGGCGCGGGGGTTTCCGAGGCGGTGCCCGTCGCGTTCGCGGCAGCTTCCGGCGCGGTGCCCGTCGCCTGCGCGGCGGCGTCCGGGGCGGCGGATTCGCTCGAAGCAGTGCCCTGGTCGGCGGCCGCTTCCGGAGACGCGGTGGCCTGAGCTGCAGCACCCTGGGTGGCTTCCGGGGCCTCGTTCTCCTGCGAAACGCCGCCCTGCTCGGCGGCGTCCGAGGCCGCGGCCGTCTGGGCGGCATCGCCGACCTGGGCTCCCGCGGTCGCCTGGTCGCTGGCCTGCTCGGCGGCGGCCGGGGCGGCGGTCTCCGGGGCAGCGCCGACGGCGGTCTCGGCGGCTTCGCCGGTCTCGCCCGCGGCCTCCGCGTCGAGGATGACCGCGACGCGGTGCGCGACCTCCTTGGTCACGCTCGACTGGGCGCTGCGGGGGCTCTCCCCCAGCTCGGCGAGCTTGCCGAGCAGGTCGCGGCTGCTCAGGCCGAGCAGCTTCGCCAGCGCGTGCACGCGGATGCGCGGCGGCAGCTCGCCCAGCCTGCTGGTCGTGGGTGCGACGGTATTCCCGCCGGTCTGATCGGCGGGTGTGTCCGCGTTCGACATATGTCTCCTCCGCCCCCGGGCGCGTCAGCCGGTTCGCACCGGTGGTGACGCGGCCGCGCAGGGGCCCTTTCTGTTCCGTGCCCGCCGTGGTGGTGACCAGCGGCGGGAATCCTGCTGGCAGCCGTGCGGTCCGCCGGGTCGGCGGCCGCTCGGTTCCTGGTCTGCTCGGCGGGGTGCCGGCCTGCTCGCGACCCCCGGGCCACCCGCCACGACATCGACCTTGGCCCGGCCTCCCGGGGGCGACGCGCGTGGTGCCGGTCCGGCACTCCTCCGGGCCGCTCACGACGCGAGCGGGATGCCCGTCGGCGCAGCGGCCAACGCAAGTATCCCACACCCGGGGGGACACCCGGTGTAGTCGGTGTCCCGCGGCAGGCGCCCGGGCGTGCCGCGATCATGCGCCCGGGCGAACTTCCGCGCTTCGCTTGTCGCGCCGGGCCCGGGGTGGTTAGCGTGCGGGCTCGGGCGCTCGCGCGGGCGCCCGGCACAACCCTGCGCGCGGTGGGAGGTCCGGTGTCTGTGCTGGCGCGGCCGCTGCGGGCGGCCGTGTGCTCCTTCCTGGTCCTCGTCGGCTGCGCGGCGGTCTCCCCCGCCGTCGTCGCGAGCCCCGGATGCGCCTCGGGCGGGCGGGCGGTGCGCTACGTCGTCGCGTTCGACCGCGGGACCCCGGAATCTTCCGCCCGCCAGCAGGCGAGCGCGGGCTGCGGGCAGCTCGTCGGCTACTACCCGCAGATTTCCGTGGCGGTCGTAACGTCAGCCGATCGGGCGTTCGCGGACCGTCTCGGCCCGGAACGGGCGTTCAGCGCGCAAGCCACCCGGACGGCCGCCGAACAGCCAGGCGCCGCCGCCCAGCCCGCTCGGGCCACACTCCCGCTCAGCGACCCGGCGCGAGTGCCCGCGGCGGACCTCTCCTCGCAGCAATGGGACATGAACCTGATCGGCGCCCCGGCCGCGCACCAGGTCACCGAAGGCAGCCGCTCAGTGGTCGTCGGCGTCCTGGACTCCGGTGTCGACCCGAAACACCCCGATCTCGCCGCAGCGATCGACCCGGACGATTCGGCGGGTTGTCTCACTGGCGTCCCGGACCCGAGCCCGGCCGCGTGGCAGCCGACGACCTCCGCGCACGGCACGCACGTCGCGGGCATCATCGCCGCGGCCGACGACCGCAAGGGCATCACCGGCGTCGCGCCGGGCGTGCGGATCGCGTCGGTGAAGGTGATCGACGACCGCGGCTACGCAGATCCCGAGGCGGCGGTCTGCGGGATCATGTGGTCGGCGGCGCGGCATCTGCCGATCGCCAACAGCAGCTGGTTCGTGAACCCGTGGTCGCTGTCCTGCGTGCGCGGCAACGACCGCGGCGTGGTGCACGAGGTGCTGGCGCGAGCCGTGGAGTACGCGACTTCCCAAGGCACGCTGAACGTCGCCGCCGCGACCAACGAGGCGGTCGACCTCACGCCGTCGGGCCGCTCGGGTTCGCCGTCCGCCGCCGGGAAGTGCGAGGCGCTGCCGGCCGGGCTGCGGGACGTGGTGACGGCGTCGGCGATCAGCCCGGACCGGGTGAAGTCGGGCTACAGCTCGTACGGGCTGGGTGTGGTCGATGTCACGGCCCCGGGCGGCGACGACGACCGCTGCGTGGTTTCGACCGTTCCCGGCGGTTACGCGCCGATGTGCGGGACGTCGATGGCCGCGCCGCACGTCGCCGGGGTGCTGGCGCTGCTCAAGTCGGTGCATCCCACGTGGACGGCCGCCGAGCTGCGCCGCGCGCTGGACTCCCGCGCGACGCCGATGCCGTGCCCGGACGACTACGACCTCACCGGTGACGGTGCCCAGGACGCCTACTGCTCCGGCTACGACGGATACAACGGCTTCTACGGCCACGGCCTCGTCGACGCCCGGACCGCGGTGGCGCCCGCGCAGAACGGACTGCCCAGCCCGGCCCGCTGAGCCGCGTTCAGCGTTCAGTGTTCAGGTAAGCAGCAGTTTCGCGATCCTCCTTGTCGCGCCCCAGATCCCGATCGCGGCGAGCACCAGCAGGTACGCCAGATTGCCGAGCATGCTCCAGGAGAAGATGCCGGTCGCGAGCCCGCGCATCAGCTCGATCCCGTGGTAGAGCGGGAAGCAGCGGACCGCCCACTGCAGCGCCTCCGGGTAGACCGTGATCGGGAAGAACGTGGTGGAGAACAGGAACATCGGCATCAGGACGAGCTGGATGTAGTCGAATTGCGACGTCGACTTCAGGAAGCTGACCAACGTGATGCTGATGGCCGCGAACGCGAACGACACGAGCAGCGCGGCGGGCAGGAGCAGCAGCGCCCACCACGACGTGAGCAGCCCCATGACGCCGGTGACCGCCAGGAACGCGACCGAATACAGGCCGCCGCGCATCATCGCCCACGCGATCTCGCCGAGCGCGACGTCGAGCGGGCCGACCGGGGTCGCCAGCATCGCGTCGTACGTCTTGGCGTAGCGCAGTTTGAAGAACAGGTTGTACGTGCACTCGAAGACCGCGCCGTTCATCGCCGACGACGCCAGCAGCGCGGGCGCGACGAACGCGACATAGCTCATCGGCTGCCCGTCCGGCCCCGGCACGGTGGTGACCAGTTTGCCGAAGCCGACCTGGAACGCGAGCAGGTAGAACAACGGCTCGAGCGCGCCGGACGCGAGCATCGTCCACGACCGTCCGTAGACGGTGAGCGCGCGTTCGATCAACGCGGTGGCGCGGCCGCTGTACATGCCCGCGGGCAGGACGCGGAGCAGAATTCCGCGCCGCTGCGGGAGAATCGGGGCGCTCTGCAGGTCGGTCATCACGCCACCAGCCGTCGGTAGAAGCCGCGGTGCGCGATCGTCCAGCCGATCGCCACCAGTGCTGCCAGATACGCAAGGTGCCCGAGCACCGGGAGCAGCTCCCGCCCGCCGAGCGTGGCGGCGCGGGAAAGCTCGGTGCCGTGCCACAGCGGGGAAATCCAGGCGAGCCAGCGCAGGTACAGCGGCAGCTGAGTGATCGGGAAGAACGTGCCGGAGAACAGGGTCATCGGGATGACGACGAACCGGAAGATCAGCCCGAACCGCTGTCCCTCGTCGAAGGTCCACGCCGCCAGCCCGGCGATCAGCGATCCGCACGCGAGCCCGGTGAGGACGCCGACGAGGACCACCAGCAGCGCCCCCGCGTTGTCCCAGGCGCCGAACAACCACGCGATGAGCGCGTAGACCGTGCCGGAAAGGGCGAGCCGCAGCATGGTCCAGATCTGGTGCCCGCCGAGGACCTGGCCCGGGGACACCGGCGTCGCGGTGACCGCCAGATAGTCCTTCTGCCATTTGAATCCGCTGAGGACCGGATAACTCGATTCGCTGACGCCCTGCTGCGCGGCGCCGGCGACGAGCAGCGCCGGGGCGACGTACACCAGGTACGACACCCCGCCGGTCGCCGGACCGGCCTTGACCTGCGAGCCGAACCCGAGCCCCATCGCGGCGAGGAACAGCACCGGTTGCAGGCCGGTGGAGTAGAGCGTGCTGAGCCAGTGCCTGCGGTACCAGGTCCAGTAGCCCTCGACGCGCAGCCAGGCGCCGTGGAACCGGCCGACGACGCGGCCGGTGGCTGGAATGGTCATCAGTCCACCAACGTCCGGCCGGTGAGGCGGAGGAAGACGTCCTCCAGGGAACTGCGCCGGACGAGGCTCGACAGCGGGCGCAGGCCGCGTTCGTGCGCGCGCTCGAGGGTGGCCTCGCCGGTCATCGTGTAGAGCAGCACCCGGTCCGGGAGGACCTCGACGCGCTCGGCCAGCCCGTCGAGCCGGTCGGCCGCGTCCTGCTGCTCCCCCGGCGCGAACCGGAGCTCGACCACTTCCCGGGTGGAATGCCGCGCGATCAGGTCGGCGGGCGAGCCTTCCGCGGCGATCCGGCCGCCGTCCATGACGACGAGCCGGTCGCACAACTGCTCTGCCTCGTCCATGTAATGGGTAGTGACGATCAACGTGGTGCCGCGGGCCTTGAGCCGGAAAAGCCGGTCCCACAACAGATGCCGTGCCTGCGGATCGAGCCCGGTGGTCGGTTCGTCGAGCAGCAGCAGTTCCGGATCGTTGACCAGCGACCGGGCGATGGTGAGCCGCCGCTTCATGCCGCCGGACAGGGAATCGACCGGTTTCTCGGCACGGTCGGACAGCTGCGCGAACTCCATCAGCTCGACCGCCTTCCGCCGCACGTGGGCGCGGGAAAGGCCGAAATAGCGGCCGTAGACGTGCAGGTTCTGCCGGACGGTGAGCTCCACGTCGAGGTTGTCCTCCTGCGGCACCACGCCCAGGCGCGCGCGGATCCGCGGCCCGTCCGCGTTGGGGTCCATGCCGAGGACGCGCAGATCGCCGTCGCTGCGCGGGGACACGCACGCGATCATCCGCATCGTCGACGACTTCCCCGCGCCGTTGGGCCCGAGGAAGCCGAACGCCTCCCCTCGCCGCACCTCAACGTCGATGCCGCGGACTGCCTCGAATTCTCCGAACCGTTTGACCAGCGCCTTCGCTTGCACGAGGGCTGGTTCCGATGCCGACTCTCCCACGAGGAACGACAGTAGAGGGAGGCACCGACAATTCTCGACCGGTTTCCCCGCCGCGGGTACGGCATCCGGGTGGATCTCCGGCGGGGAACGGGGAAACGACGAGCCCGCGGCCCAGCGAAAAGGCGGGGCGGCCCGAAGACCGCCCCGCCCCTCAAAAACTCAGCGCACCGTCAACGACACCGACCGGGACACCCCGTTCACCGTCACCGAGATCTCCGCCGTTCCCGGACGCAGCCCGCGCACCGTCCCGGTGGCCGGGTCGAGCGACACCACATCCCACGGCGCCGGTGGCCAGCTGCCGATGTGCACGCCGCGACCGCCCCAAGCCGCGCTCACCGGGTACGCCACCGGAATCGACCGGCCCTCCTGCGTCACCGCGGCGGTCACCTTTCCGGTGCCGCCCCACGAAAGAGTGCCCGGCCCGGTCACCGTCAGCGCGTCGACGTTCGGGCGCGTTTCGAAGCGCACCGGCTGGCCGCGGTCCGAGGGGTCCACTCGCACCAGGGTCCAGCCGACGAAGCCGCCGTCGCCGGGGGCCGCGGCGGGGGTCTTGCCCGAGTTGCCGTTCACCAGATACGGCACGCCGTCCGTGCGCGACAGGCCGAACACTCCCGCGTGCGAAGCCAGCGAGGCGGCCGGTTTTCCGGACTTCTCCTCGAAACCGGTCAGCCACGTCTGCAGCAGCGCGGCCTCCTTCCGGTCGCCCAGCTGCGAATTGCCGGTCGGGCTCGGGTCCTTCACCGGGTGGTGCATCGCGACGACCACACCACGCACGGAACGGTCCTTCGCCGCGTTGTCGAGCGCCTCGCGCAGCATGCGCACCTGGTCGAATCCGCCCGCGCGCAGCGAGCCGCGCGAGGAATCCATCAGGATCAGCCGCACGCCGTGGACGTCGACCACGCGGTGCGTTTCCCCGAATGCGTCCTGGAAGTTCTTCAGGCCGTTGCCGCCCTCGGCTTCGTGGTTGCCTGGCACGTAGTACCAGGGGACGCGGCCGTCCAGCTCTTCGGTGATGATCTTGCGGGCCAAGACGAAGTCCGGCGCGGTGCCGCGGTCCACGAAGTCGCCGTTGATCAGCACGAGATCCGGTTTCGCGGCAACCGCCTCGCGCAGTGCCCGGCGTGCTTGGGCGACGAGCGGGCCGTCCGGAGCGTCAGCGGTGAACTGAGCGTCGCTGACCACCGCGATCTTCAGGCCGCCCTTGCCGAGCGTGCCGTTGGTGACCAGCGCCGGGTCCGGGACGGCCGGATCGTGCGGCACGGCCGTGGTCGGCGCGACCTCGAAGGTGAGGTCGTTGAAGACCAGTCTGCCCTCGTACTGCTTGCCCGCCGCGGTTTCCACGGCATAGAACCGGGTGAGGCGCTGCCCGTCGGGCAATCCGGCGGGCACCGCGGCGGTCACGTACCGCCAGCCGGTCCAGTTCACGCTCAGCGAGAGGTCCACAATGGACGCGGTGTTGGCGCCGTCGCGGAGTTCCGCGCGGATCCAGGCGCCCTTGCCGTCGCCGTTGATCCACATGCCGATCTTCTGCGTGCCAGCCGGAACCGCGATCGGGTTGGCAGCGTTGACATACGCGGCGCGCGTGGCAGTCGTGCCGGTGAGGCGGTAGTCGAGTGCCAGGCCCTTGCCGCCGTTGCGTCCCTCTGCCGACGAAAGCGCAGCACCGACGACGGCCGGATACACCGTGGCGGACCAGCCTTCCGGACCGGCTAGCGGTGCCGCGACCTTGGCTTCGGTGCCCACCGAAGCCGCCAGGTGCATGGTCTTCCCGCCCGCGTGCACGGTGATCGCGGTGGCCCCGGAAGCGGTCTTCGCGGTGACTGCGAAACCCTTGCCCGACGGCTCGATCTTCACCACGGCGGGGTCGTATTCGAGCTTCACGTCCGACGGTTCGATCCAGGTGCCGTAACCGTCCGCGTCGTAGCCGTAGACCTGGAACTCGCCGCGCGCCTCCGCACCCGAAAGCGCGACCTGCTTGGTGCTCGCGCCGAGGCGCACCGGCTTGCCCAGCACGGTCAGCTTCGTGCGGCCGTTCACGAAGTTCTGATGCGCGGTGACCGTCACGTCGGCTCGCGCGTCCGGGTGCAGGAAGTCGGGCTGCGCGGTGAAAACGTTCTTCGTGACCGTGCCGCGGAACGGGTTCGACGTGGTCCAGAACGGGCGCGACGCCACTGCGGCACCCGTCTCGTCGTGGCCGTTCGGCACGAGCGCGCGGCTCAGGCCGGACAGCACGCGGGTCGAGTTGTCGCCCTCCTGCGCGGGAGCGGGCGCGAAGCCAGTCAGCCGTCCGCTGCCGGCCACCGTCGCGAAGCCGATGCCGTTGGGCACCAAGCGTTCCCCGCCGTCCGAAGGCGAGTTGCGCACCGACGGCGCAGCCTCTCCTTCGTTGCGCGCGAGCAGCGTCGAGGAGCCTCCGCCGTCGAGGTTGATCGCGTCGTCGGCACCGAGCCGCTTCAGCTGCCGGGCCATTTCCAGCTCCGTCATCCCACGGCTGTCGGCCTGGCGACCGTCGACCGTGACGAGCCACATCCGCTTGCCGTCAGCGGAAAAGCCGACGCCGGTACGCGGCGCGAGGGTGACGTCGTCGAGCTGCTGGAGCTGTCCGTCCTTCAGCAGCGTTTTGTTCCCGCCGACCGCGACCGCGATCTTGCCCGCGTCGGTCCGCGGCGCGTACGAAACGCCCACGCGATCACCGACGCGCAACGCCGACAACGCGTCCGCACCAGCTTCGCGACCGAGCAGCAGCGTGCTTCCCGCCGGGATCGGGCCGTCCGCGGGCTTCGGACGCACCTGCGTCACCACACCATCGCGGACCTCGACCTCGATGACCTTCTGCGCACCGGCGACCGACGTCGCGCGCGCCGAAGCGCCCCAGAGCGGCGTGTAGACGCCGAGCGCGTCCTTGCCGAGCACCGGGCTGTTGAAGTTCGTGGCGGGGACAGCTCGGCCGTCCGGCAGCGTGACCGACGCTTCGAGGAAGATGTCGGCGAGCTTCGCGCGTCCCTCCGCGGTGATCGCCGCGGTGGTGTTGTGCCCGGACGCGGGCGCGTTGTGCAGCTCGCCCTTGTCGATGCCGACGCCGAGCGGCGCGCCGGAGGCGTTGATGTCGAAGAAATCGCCGTTGACGCCCGCGACCGCACCGGCGCGAGCGACCTGCTGAGACAGCGGGGTGCGCGCGGAAACGGTGCCCGGGCTGAGGTAAGTCGGCTTCAGGACCTTGCTGGTGAGGTCGACGCTCAGCGCGTCGCCGCGGATCCAGCCCTTCGGGTCGAAGCGGTCGAACTGGGTGAGGTTCAGACCAGGCGCCACCGCGTTGGTGGCGCTGCTGGTCTCGAGGCCGTCGTCGGCGGCGGGTGCCGCGGCGATCGCCGGGGCCTCCCGGGCCGAAGAGAAGGCGGAGGCGCTCTCGACCGGCGGCGGGCCGAGCGGAGCGGAGAGCGGGTCGGCATGCGCAGGCGTGGCCAGCGTCAGCACCAGCAGGGCGCTGAGCAGCACGGATCTTGATCTTTTCACCAGGTACCCCACGATCGCGAAAATGGCTCAGGTCAGCCAAATCCATCGGCGCGACCGCCGGAAGGCCCTGCGGTGAACGGGACCTGAATGGCGCAGGATTATCCGCTCAGGGGGTCATGCGCGCGGCGAGAAACTCCTTCGCGACAGCCTCGTCGCCGTCGATCTCCGGCTGCGCATCGGTGCGCTTCCACAGCGACACCAGCAAATCCTGCGCGGGCGCCGCGACCGTGGCCACCGCTTCGCCCTCGCCCAGCTCGGGCGGTTCGCCGGGCACGACGGTCCACGAGTGCCCGGTGTCGGTGGTGCGCAACGTGATCGGCGCGGCCAGCGGAACCTCGTGCTTCCAGCGCGCGACGCGCGGCAGCATCGTGCCGAGCACCTCGAAGACGCCGTCCGCCGCGATCAGCGGATCAAGCCGCGTCGTTGCGCCGCGTGCGCCGAACAAGTCGACCAAATGCACGGCAGTTTCGTGCACCTGACGGCGGAACCAGAATGCCTTGGTCTTCTCCGCAGCACCGAAAACCCAGCACGCGTCGGCGGGATCGGCCGCGTCGAGCGCGTCCAGCAGTTCGGCCGCGCTCTCGGCGTACCAGGGCGCGAGGTCGCCGCTCGGCGTGACGTCGAATTCCTGCTTGCTCAGCTCTCCGGTGCGGACGATGCCGGCGGCCCACCGGTGCACGTTGCCCAGATGCGCGACGAGGTCGCGCTTGGTCCAGTCTCCGCAGTACGGGACCGGGTTGTCCAGGTCGCCCTCGGCTTCCGCGGCGAAGGCCTCGGTGAGCGAGCGCAGGTGCGGCAGGTAATCGCGCGGCGGCAGCGGCAGGGCAGTCACCGGTGGAGGTTAACCGATACGCCGAGTCCCCGGCAGCGGATTAAAGCGCCAATGCCAGGAACTTGAGCCGCGTGGCCGCAGCCTCGCTGACCGTCCACAAGAGACGGCACCGCCAGTGAAATGCCCGATTTCTCCCCATCCAACCAGGTCTTGCGGTACGTGAGGGCCACCCTGAGGGAATCTGACTCCCTCAGGGTTCCCCTCACGTACCGCACCCCAGGCCGGGGGCACCTTCGACCTGGGCGGACCCGGCTCGAATACACCCGCAGCGCCGCCTTGAGTTCCTGGCATGGGGAATAAGCGCCCGCGGGAGCCCCTGAGGGACTCAAGCTGCGTCGCTTCAGCCCGGATCATCTGGTCCGTGAAGGGCTCCTTGGGGGAATCAGATTCCTTCGAGGAGCCCTTCACGGACTGCAAACCTGTCGCTCCAGGCGCACGTGCCTCAGACGCATCGGCAGCGCTGCCTCCAGGTCCCGGCAGCGGAATAAGCGGCCGGAAACACGAACGCCGGGCCGGGACCGCAGCCCCTGCCCGGCGTCCGCGAAGGTCAATGCCGGTTCAGCCGGTTCACAGGTCCGGGAACCACAGCTTCAGCTCGCGCTCGGCCGACTCCGGCGAGTCCGAACCGTGCACCAGGTTGTACTGGGTCTCCAGCGCGAAGTCGCCGCGCAGGGTGCCCGGGGTGGCCTTCTCGACCGGGTCGGTGCCGCCGGCGAGCTGGCGGAACGCGGCGATCGCGCGCGGGCCCTCGACGGCCAGCGCGACGAGCGGGCCGGACGTGATGAACTCCAGCAGGTCGCCGAAGAACGGGCGCTCCTTGTGCTCCGCGTAGTGCTCCTCGGCGACGGAGCGCTCGACGGTGCGCAGTTCCAGCGCGGCCAGCTTCAGGCCCTTGCGCTCGATGCGCGAAACGACCTCGCCGACGAGGCCGCGCGCGACGCCATCGGGCTTGACGAGGACCAGCGTGCGTTCAGTCACGACGGTATTTCTCCTTGTGCGGATTCGTGTTATTCGGCGCTGAGCCTATCCGACGCGCCTGCCGGGCCGGTCAGCGCCGCTGCGGCTGCAGCGTCTTGGACCACAGCGAGGCCCCGGTCGCGTCGCGCAGGTCGACCGTCAGCGCTCCGCTCGCACCGTCCACATTCACCTCGCCGAAGTGCTGGAACCCTTGCACCGGCGAGGAATTCTGCGTCTGCGGGGCGTGCACGAACACCGCTTCCGGGCCGAAGGTCGGGTCGAGTTTGTTCGGGCCGAAGGCGCCGGCGTTGAGCGGGCCGGAGACGAATTCCCAGAACGGGTCGAAGTCCTGGAACGCGGCGCGCTCGGGCGAATAATGGTGCGCGGCGGTGTAGTGCACGTCGGCGGTCAGCCACACGACATTGCGCACGCGGTGGCGCGAGATCTGGTTCAGCACCCAGGCCAGTTCGGTCTCGCGGCCGCCGGGCGCGCCGGGAAGGCCGTTGGCGACCGCCTCGATGTCCTTGCCGTCCGGCACGACGAGGCCGATCGGCATGTCCGCCTGGACGATCTTCCAGGTCGCGGTGCTGCGCCGGAGCCCGTCGGCCAGCCAGCGGGCCTGCGCGTCGCCGAGGATGTGGCCGGGCTTGGTCTGGTCCGAGGTGTTGGCGTCGCGGTAGGTGCGCATGTCGAGGACGAACACCTCGACCCGGCTGCCGTAGCGGAAGCTCCGGTAGACCCGGCCGTCGACGGCCTGGCGGCGGTCGATCGGATGCCATTCGTGGAACGCCTGGAACGCGCGCCGGGCGAGCACATCGGCGCGTTTTTCGGTGTATTCGGGACGGTCGTTGAGGATTTCGCCCGGGTACCAGTTGTTGACCACCTCGTGGTCGTCCCACTGGACGTAAGCGGGCACCTCGGCGGCGAACCGGCGGAAATTGGCGTCGAGCCGGTTGTAGGCGTGCTGGCCGCGGTATTCGTCGAGGGTTTCGGCGACCTTCGACTTCTCCGGCGTCACGATGTTGTGCCAGGTGCCCCCGCCGCCGGGGAGCGTGACGGTTTCGGTGAGCGGGCCGTCGGCGTACACCGTGTCGCCGCTGTGCAGGAAGAGGTCCGGGCGGCGGTCGGCCATCGCGGAGAAGATCGTCATGCCGCCGAGGCCTGGGTTGATGCCGTAGTTCTGGCCGACGACGTCGCCGCTCCACAGGATCCGCGTGTTCGCGCGGCCGACGGGCGCGGTGGCGAACCGGCCGGCGACCGGCTCGCTCGCGCTGCGGCCGTCGAGGTCCACGGCGGTGACGCGGTAGTGGTATTCGGTGCCCGGGGCCAGTCCGGCGACGCGCACCTTGCCGGTGCCGCCGGTGGCGGGCGTGACGAACGGGCCGGGCACCCGGCGGGCGTGCCGGAACGACGGGTCACGCGCGACCTCGACCATCAGCCGCGCCGGCCGGTCGGCCCGCGACCACACGATGCCGGAGCCGGCGGTCACGTCCCCGGACGCGACGCCGTGGGCGAGCACCGGACGGTCGCGGCGGACGAGCGGGGCGGCCGAGGCGGAGCCGGGCAGCAGCAGCCCGCCTGCCGCGGCGAGCGCGGGGACGGCGATCCCGGCTTTGAGCACCGAGCGCCGGGAAGGGGTCGTTTCGGTCATGGCGGCCGTTCTATCCGGCGACCACGGCCAAGCGGCCAACTCGGGCTGACCGCCGGGTGAACGGCTCACCCGGCAGGAGGAAGCTCACAGCCGGTCGTCACGCTCGGTGTGCTTCCCGAACCATCTCGTGCTCGCACTCGCTCGGTCCGGACAGCGGACGCTCCACGAACCCGTGCCGTTCGTACAGCGCCATGGCGTGCTCGTTGCCGCCCGCGACGCGCAACGCCAGCTCGCCCGCCCCGCGCCCTTCGCTCCAGCGCACCACGGCCCGGACGAGCGCGTCCCCGACTCCCCTGCCGCGCGCCGACGGGGCGACCCACATCGACAGCAGCTCGGCTTTGTCGCCGCGTTCGGAAAGGTGCCCGCTGACCATCCCGGCCGGAACGCCGTCGAGGTCGGCCAGGACGTTGAGCGACACGTCGCGCAGCCGGGCCCGCCAGCGCGGTTCGGCGTCGCCTTCGCCCTGCCAGTCCGCGAGTGTCGAGCTGAACGCCCCCGGGTCCTCGCGCAGCGCCGCCAGCCGGAGGTCGCGCCACTCCGCCCAGTTCTCCGCGCTCAGCTCGCGCACCACGATCACACTTGCACCGTCGCCGTGGCGGCCCGGCCGTTACATCGGAATAGGGTGAAACCATGCGCATCGACCGGCTCGACCACCTCGTCCTCACCGTCGCCGACCTCGGTGCGACGGTCGATTTCTACACGCGCGTCCTCGGCATGACCGAGGTGACGTTCGGGGCGGGCCGCAAGGCGCTGGTGTTCGGCGCCAGCAAGATCAACCTGCACGAGGCCGGGCACGAGTTCGAGCCGAAGGCGGACCGGCCGACGCCGGGCAGCGCGGACCTGTGCCTGATCACGGCCGATTCGCTGGAGCAGGTCGTCGAGGACCTCGCGACGCACGGGGTGCCGGTCGAGGAGGGCCCGGTCGACCGCACGGGCGCGACCGGGCCGATCCGCAGCGTGTACTTCCGCGACCCGGACCGGAACCTGATCGAGGTCAGCGTCTACCGCTGAGCCGCACCTCGCGGGAGTGCCGCGGCGGAGAGCGCGCGGCTCAAGCCTGCGGCTGCTGCTGGCTCGGCAACGTGCCCGCCGCCATCCGGCGCGCGACGTCGCGGCGCAGCCACAGGAACCACACGAACGCGGCCAGGAAAATGACGCCGATGATCGCGATCGCGGGCTGGGTGATCCCGATCCCGATGATCGCCAGCTGCAGCAGCAGGATCACCGGCACCGCCCAGACGTGCTTGAGCATCCCGCACAGCACGATCAGCACCACGGCCAGCGCGATGACCGTCCAGCCGGTGAAGCTCGTGATGCCGCCGCCGAGCTTGGCGACCACCGGCAGCGCGAGCGCGACGGTGATCGCTTCCATGATCAGCGTGCCCGCCATGACGCCGCGGAAGCCCTTCATCGGGTCCTTCGCGGGCGGCTTCACCGGCGGCTGGGGCGTTTCCGGGGTCTCGCTCACGCTGGCTCCTTCCCGAACAGCGTGCGCGCGTCGCCCGCGGTGACCACGGAGCCGGTCACCAGCACGCCGCCGCCCGCGAGCGGTTCCTCCGGGTCGTCGTTCTGCTCCACGAGGCCGATCGCGGTCTCGATCGCGGTTTCCAGGTCGGGTTCGGCGAGCACGCGGTCCTCGCCGAAGATCGACGCGGCCAGTTCCGCCAGGTCCTCGACCGGCAGCGACCGCGGCGACGAGCTGCGCGTGACCACGACGTCGGAGACCACCGGTTCCAGCGCGTCGAGGATGCCGCGCGCGTCCTTGTCGGACAGCACGCCGACGACCGCGACGAGCCGGCGGAAGTTGAACTCGTCGGTGATCGTCGTGGCGAGCGCCCGCGCGCCCATCGGGTTGTGCGCAGCGTCGACCAGCACCGCCGGGGCGGCCCGTACGCGTTCGAGCCTGCCCGGGTTCTCGACCTCGGCGAACGCCTCGCGCACCGCCTCGATCACGAGCTGCTTGTCTTTGCCCGCCCCGAAAAACGCCTCGACCGCGGCCAGCGCGAGGGCCGCGTTCGCCGCCTGGTGCGCGCCGTGCAGCGGCAGGAAGATCTCGTCGTAGACGCCGCCGAGGCCCTGCAGCTTCAGCATTTGCCCGCCGACCGCGACCTCGCGTTCGAGCACGCCGAACTCGCTGCCCGCGCGCGCCACCGCGGCGTCGACCTCGACCGTGCGCTTCAGCAGGACGTTCAGCACCTCGGGGTCCTGCTCGCCGATCACCGCGACCGACCCGGGCTTGATGATCCCGGCCTTCTCCGCGGCCGCGTCGACCGCCGTCGGGCCGAGGTATTCGGTGTGGTCCAGCCCGATCGGCGTGATGACGGCGACCTGGGCGTCGGCGACGTTCGTCGCGTCCCACGCGCCGCCCATGCCCGCCTCGAGCACCGCGGCCTCGACCGGCGCGTCGGAGAACGCCGCGAACGCCATCCCGGTGAGCACCTCGAACTTGCTCATCGGCACGCCGTCCTCGCTCGCGCCGTCCACCATCGCCACGTACGGCGCGATGTCCTGGTACAGCTCGGCGTAGCGGGCGGCGGAGATCGGCCGTCCGTCGAGCGCGATCCGCTCGGTGACCAGCTGCAGGTGCGGGCTGGTGTAGCGGCCCGAGCGCAGGCCCATCCGGGTCAGCAGCGAATCGACCATCCGCGCGACCGAGCCCTTGCCGTTCGTGCCCGCGACGTGCACCACCGGGTAGCCGTGGTTGGGCTCGCCGAGCAGCGTCATCAGCGCCTGGATCCGGGCGAGCGACGGTTCGAGCTTCGTCTCCGGCCAGCGCTGGTTCAGCTCGGCCTCGGCGGCCATCAGGTCGCGGCGGGCCTCCGGGCCGTTCTCGTCGCCGAACTCGGCCGGCGCGCCCTCGTCGTCGAGTTCGTGCAGCTCAGTGCCCTCTTCGACGGACAGGTCCGGGACCGGGCCGAGCGCCAGGTTGTCGCCGAGCTGGCCGATGCCGCCGATCCCGCCTCGCGAACCGCCGCCGACGGTGTAGGCCGCGTCCGGCGCGTCGAGGTCCGGCTCCAGCTCGTTCCCGGGATCGTCCTCGTCGTCGCTGTGCGCGAGCGCGCCCAGTTCGTCGACCCCCGCGAAACTGTCCGGATCGGCGAGATCCGGCCGCCGGGTCTCCTCGGGCTCCTCACCGCGCGGCACTCGTGCACTCCTTGAAGTCGCTGTCCCGGCGCGGTCGCGCGACCGGGAAGACCAGGCGAAAGGTTCGGCCCGGCACACCGTCGAGCGTACCCGGGGCCGCCGCGCGCCCAGCGGCCCCGGGGCTTCGGCGTGATCGTGCCCGCAGGGATCCGTGGCAAGGTCGGGCGCATGCCCTTCGACCACAACCATCACTACCACCCGGCCCTGCTCCGCCTCCTGCCGCCGGGCCCCGGCCGCGCCCTGGACGTCGGCTGCGGCGACGGCCGGTTCGCCCGCAAGCTGGCCGCCGCCGGCATGACCGTCGAAGGCATCGACACGTCGGCGGAAATGATCACCCGCGCGACGTCCGCCGGTTCGCCAGGACCAGGCACCGCGGAGTACCGCCGCGCAGATGTCACGACCGACCCGCTGGAACCTGAGGCGTACGCGTACATCTCCTGCCTGGCCTCCCTGCACCACGTCCCGTTCGAAACCGTCACGAGACTGCGCGACGCCCTCGCCCCCGGCGGCGTCCTCGCCGTCCTCGGCTGCGCCCGCCCCAGCCGCCCCGGCGACTACGCCCGCGAACTCGTCGCCGTCCCCGCGAACCTCGCGGCCAGGCTGATCGTCTTCGCCGGCGACCGTCTCAACGGCGGTCCGGACCCGGTCGCCAAGGCCCCGGTGCACATGAAATTCCCGCCCTTGACCGACGTACGCCGCGACGCCGCCCGCCTGCTTCCCGGCAGCACGGTCCGCCCGCTGGTCTTCTGGCGGTACCTGCTGACCTGGCGGAAACCCGCAGATCACCCAGCAGCCGGGTGAAAAGCCGCCCCGACCACCCGATCGGCGGAGAGCGCTCGCGCCCCGCGTGCCGAAAGGTAAAGCGGGTCGACCGCTAGGGAGGACGGGTTCCGCATGCGCACCATCCGAATCGTGCTGGCCGCGATCGCGGCCATCGCACTGCTTCTGTCGACGGCAGCGGCCGCGAGCGCCGCGCCCCGGCACTACCGTCATTACGTCGCCTTGGGCGACTCGTACACGTCGGGGCCGCTCATCCCGCTGCCCAGGCTGGATCCGTTCGGCTGCTTCCGCTCGACGTCCAACTACCCGTCGATGGTCGCGGCCTCCCTGGACGTGGACCGCTTCACCGACGTCAGCTGCGGCGGCGCGAACACCTCGCACATGACCGCGCCGCAAAGCGTGCCGCTGGGCCAGAACGCCCCGCAGTTCTCCGCACTGCGCTCCGACACCGACCTGGTGACGGTCGGCATCGGCGGCAACGATTCGGGCCTGTTCGGCAAACTGGTGGACACCTGCCCGACCCTGCGCGCCTCGGACCCGACCGGAAACCCGTGCCAGAAGCACTTCACCGTCGACGGCGTGGACACGATCAAGGCGCTGCTCCCGAAGACGCAAGCAGCCATCCAGCAAGTACTGGCCGGAATCCACGCCCGCTCGCCGCACGCCAAGGTGCTGGCCATCGGCTACCCGCGCATCGCCCCCGCAGAAGGCTATTGCCCGAACGTCCTGCCCTTCGCGAACGGCGACTACGCCTGGCTCTCAAGCGTGGAAGAAGCCCTGAACGCAGCAGTGAGCAACGCAGTGGAAGCAGACGGCCAATCGTCCTATGTGGACACCTACACCCCGTCCTTCGGCCACGACGCCTGCAAAGGCCCAGACGTAGCCTGGATCAACGGCAAGGACCTGAACCTGCTAGCCGCAGCCCCCTACCACCCGCTCTACGCAGGAATGGCAGGCGAAGCAAAAGTAATCCGCCAACAACTCCGCTAAAAAAACGCCGTGAGGGCCACCCTGACGGAACCAGATTCCCTCAGGGTCCCCCTCACGACCAAAAACCGCACCAGTGCACCCAACAAGCGAGGCACCCACACCACCCCCGCACCCCGATACGAAGCCAAAAATGCGGTCCGGGGGTGCTTGTCAAGGCATCTTTCCCGCCTTGACAAGCACCCGCCGTCCGTCATCACAATCAGCTTCGGGGTGCCCCACGCAACCAGGGGCGCAATGTCGCCGCCAGGCGACGAGCCGCCTAAGACGCAGGCAACGCAGCCAACCGAGCCTCAATCCGCCCAATATCGGCCACCGCAGTCTCCCGCCGCACCTTGATCTTCTCGATCACGTGCTCCGGTGCCTTGGCGATAAACGCCTCATTCCCCAACTTCCCCTCAGTCTGCGCCAACTCCTTCCGCGCAGCCCCGAGGTCCTTCTCCAACCGCTTCCGCTCAGCAGCAACATCAATAGTGCCGGAAGTATCCAACTCCACAGTCACCACGCCACCAGCGAGCGCAACCTCCAACGAAGCACTAACCGAAAACCCATCCTCAGGCTCAGTAAGCCGCACCAACGACCGAATCGCCCCAGAATGCCCCTCCGGAAACGCCTCCCCGGAAAGCCGAGCCGCAACCTTCTGCCCCGGCTTCAACCCCTGGTCAGCCCGGAACCGCCGAATCTCGGTGATCAGCTTCTGCACGTCAGCAACCCGTGCATCAGCAACCGGATCCGCATACCCCTCAACCGCCGAAGGCCAAGCCGCGATCACCAACGACTCGCCACCCGTCAGGGCAGTCCACAGCTTCTCCGTGACAAACGGAACGAACGGGTGCAGCAACCGAAGCACAGTGTCGAGCACATGCCCCAGCACCTTCCGCGTAGCCTCGACCCGTGCGGAATCCCCTTGGTACAGCTGAACCTTCGCCAGCTCCAAGTACCAGTCACACAGCTCGTTCCATGTGAACTGGTACAGCGCATTGGCAACCTTGGCGAACTGGAAGTCCTCGAACAGTCCGTCCACTTCGGACACCAGCGCCGCCAGCCGCCCGAGAATCCACCGATCCGATTCGGTCAACTCGGCAGCGGGCGGCAACGACCCCTCGACCGTCGCCCCGTTCATCATCGCGAACTTGCTGGCATTCCACAGCTTCGTGCAGAAGTTCCGCGACCCGGCGGCCCACTCGTCGGCCAGCGCCATGTCCGCACCCGGGTTGGCCCCGCGCGCGAGCGTGAACCGGGTGGCGTCCGCGCCGTAGGCGTCCATCCACTCCAGCGGGTCGATGACGTTCCCGCGCGACTTCGACATCTTCTTGCCGTTGGCGTCGCGGATCAGCCCGTGCAGGTAGACATGGTCGAACGGCTGCCGCCCGTCCATCTCCTGCACGCCGAACATCATCATCCGGACGACCCAGAAGAACAGGATGTCGTAGCCGGTCGACAGCACGCTGGTCGGATAGAACTTCGCCAGGTCCGCGGTCTCCTCCGGCCAGCCCATGGTCGACATCGGCCACAGCCCCGACGAGAACCACGTGTCGAGCACGTCCGGATCCTGCGTCCAGCCCTCGCCCGACGGCGGCTGCTCGTCCGGCCCCACGCACACGACCTCGCCGTCCGGCCCGTACCAGACCGGGATCCGGTGCCCCCACCACAGCTGGCGGGAAATCGTCCAGTCGTGCATGTTGTCGACCCAGTCGAAGTACCGCTTCTCCAGTTCGGCCGGGTGGATCTTCGTCCGCCCGTCGCGCACCGCGTCGCCCGCGGCCTGGGCCAGTTCGGCGACCTTGACCCACCACTGCAGCGACAGCCGCGGCTCCACGACCGTGTCGCAGCGGGAGCAGTGCCCGACCGCGTGCACGTACGGCCGCTTCTCCGCGACGATCCGGCCCTGCTCGCGCAGCGCGGCGACCACCGCGGGACGCGCCTCGAACCGGTCGAGGCCCTCGAACGGACCGGGCACGGTGACCTCGGCGCGCTCGTTCATGACGGTCAGCATCGGCAGGTCGTGGCGGCGGCCGATCTCGAAGTCGTTCGGGTCGTGCGCCGGGGTCACCTTGACCGCGCCGGTGCCGAACTCCGGGTCGACGTGCCGGTCGGCGACCACCGGGATCTTCCGGCCGGTCAGCGGCAGTTCGATCTCGGTGCCGACCAGGTGGGTGTACCGCTCGTCGTCCGGGTGCACGGCCACCGCGGTGTCGCCGAGCATCGTCTCCGCGCGGGTGGTGGCCACGACGATCGAGGCGTCGCCGTCGCCGTAGCGGATCGACACGAGTTCGCCGTCGTCGTCGCTGTGGTCGACCTCGATGTCCGACAGCGCCGTCTGGCAGCGCGGGCACCAGTTGATGATCCGCTCGGCGCGGTAGATGAGGCCGGCGTCGTAGAAGTTCTTGAACACCGTCTGGACGGCCTTGGACAGGTTCTCGTCCATGGTGAAGCGCTCGCGCGACCAGTCGACGCCGTCGCCGAGGCGCTTCATCTGGCCGAGGATCTTGCCGCCGTACTCGGCCTTCCACTCCCAGACGCGCTCGACGAACTTCTCGCGGCCCAGGTCGTGGCGCGACAGGCCCTCGCCGGCCAGCTGGCGCTCGACGACGTTCTGCGTCGCGATGCCCGCGTGGTCCATGCCCGGCAGCCAGAGCACCTCGTAGCCCTGCATCCGGCGGCGGCGGCTCATCGCGTCCATCAGGGTGTGGTTGAGCGCGTGGCCCATGTGCAGGCTGCCGGTGACGTTCGGCGGCGGCAGTACGATCGAGAACGGCGGCTTCTCCGACGAAGCGTCAGCCGTGAAGTACCCGGCCGCTACCCAGCGGTCGTACATCGGGGCTTCCTCGGCGGCCGGGTCCCAGGCACCCGGAAGGTCGGTTTTCTGCTGCGGAGCGTTCTCGGTCACAATGGACAAGTCTACGAACCCGCCGCGGCGGGGTTACGCAGGGGGAAAGGCGGTGCGCCGATGACTCGGCCGGAGGATCCGGACGACCGGATGGAAACCCATCCGGACCTCATGGACCCGGAGTGGCGCAAGCACGCCCAGCGGGACGCGTGGCTCGGCGCCAAGAAGGACATGAAGAAGCGGCGCAAGCGCGAACGCCGCAACGCTCCGTCGCCCGTCTACGGCCGCGGCGGCGCGGCGCCCAGCCGCTGGCCCGGGATCGCGGCGATCGTCGGCCTGGTCCTGCTGCTCGCCGCGGCGGTCGTGGTGCACCAGGTTCAGCCGATCGGGGTCAACGACGAGAAGATCGGGTACATCGTCGGACTGGGCTCCCCCGCCGCGACGAGCTCTCAGCCGCTCTAGCTCGAAGTCCGTGAAGGGCTCCTTCGGGGAATCAGATTCCCTGAAGGAGCCCTTCCCGTCTTTCGGGCCGAGGATGCACAGCTTGGACTCAACAGGCTAGACTGTGCTTATGTCCGATGACCCGCCCGTCCCCCCGCGCGTCGCCGAGTCCGCGGGCTGGATCCGCGGCGTCGTCGGCCAGCTGCACCGCAGGCTGCGGCAGGTCGACAACGCCGAGATCCTCACGCCGACGCAGACCGCCGTGCTCAACCGGCTGCACCGCGAAGGTCCGGGTACCCAGGCCGAACTGGCGGCCGCGGAGCACGTCCGGCAGCAGTCCATGGCCGCCACGCTCGGCGTGCTCGACTCGCTCGGCTACCTGAACCGCACGCGCGACCCGGCCGACGGGAGGCGCGTCGTGATCTCGCTCTCCGATCTCGGCGCCAAGACCGTCATCGGCATCCGGCAGCACCGCGACGAATGGCTCGCCGCCGCGCTGACCGACGAACTGACCGAGGACGAACTCGAAACGGTCCGGCGCGCGCTGCCCTTGCTGCAGCGGATCGCCCAGCGCTGACCCCCTTAAACCCGAGGAGCACTGACGAACACCGCGACCGCCCCCGCGAAATCCCGTTTCGGCGCGCGCCTGGTGACCCCGCTGGTCGCGAGCGCCGTGCTGAATCCGATCAACTCCACGCTCATCGCCGTCGCGCTCGTCCCGATCGGACAGGCCTTCGGCGCCGGGCCGGGCCGCACGGCCTGGCTGATTTCCTCGTTGTACCTGGCCACCGCGGTCGGGCAGCCGGTCGTCGGACTGCTCGTCGACCGCTACGGCGCGCGGCGCGTGCTGCTCGGCGGCGCGTCCGTCGTGATGGTGGCGGGGATCGCCGGGATGATCCCGATCTCGGTCGAATGGCTCACCGGCGTCCGAGCGGTGCTCGGCATCGGCACCTGCGCCGGGTTCCCGGCCGCGATGGCGGTCCTGCGGCGGCGCGCCGACGAAATCGGCGAAGGCGTTCCGGCGCGGGTGTTGTCCGTGCTGGCGATGTCCGCGCAGACGGTCATGGTGATCGGCCCGACGCTCGGCGGCGTGCTGATCGCGCTCTTCGGCTGGCCGGCGATCTTCGCGGTGAACCTGCCGCTCGCCGGAATTTCGCTCGTGCTGACCCTGTTGTGGGTGCCCAAGGACACTCCGGCGGAGAAGCCGGCCGAGCGGATCGACGTCGCCGGGATCGCGCTGTTTTCCGCCGCGCTGCTGGTGTTGCTGTGCTACCTGATGGAACCCGGCATCGGCGATCTGTGGCTGCTGGCCGTGGCGATCGTGCTCGGCGGGCTCTTCGCGAGGGTCGAACTGCGCGCCCGGAAGCCGTTCATCGACCTGCGGATGCTCGCCGCGAACGGTCCGGTCCTGCGCACGTATTTGCGGCAGGCACTGAGTTTCCTGGCGATCTACACCATCATGTTCGGCTACGTGCAGTGGCTCGAGGAGGCGCGCGGGTTCGCCGAGTCCGCTGCCGGGCTGCTGCTCCTGCCGATGTCCGGGATCGCCGTGGGCGCGGCCGCGCTGTCCGGGAAGCCCACCGGCGTCCGGCTGCGGCTGCGGCTGGTCGGCGCCGCGCTCCTGGGCGGATCCGTCGCGCTGCTGTTCGTCGACGACGGCACCGCGCTGATCTGGCTGCTCGTGCTCGCGGCGCTGTTCGGCCTGGCCCAGGGGCTCACCAGCGTCGCCAACCAGACGACGCTCTACCGCGAAACCCCGGCCGAGACGATGGGCACCGCGAGCGGGCTCTTCCGGACCGCGCAATACCTCGGCGCGATAGTCGCGGCCACGGTCATCGCCCAATGCTATGGCGGGCATGCGGATTCCGAAGGACTGCACCGGCTGGCCGTCGTGCTGATCGTGACCAGCGCGTTGCTGCTGGTCGTGACCGCCGCGGACCGCGCGCTGCTGCGGGCCGAACGCCGGGAGCGGGACCGGCAGGCGGCGATGTGACCACCCCCGTCTTGGTTTCCGCAAGGCAAAGGCGGACGATGTGCCCATGACTCGCGAAGCTCCGACTGGTGACGTGGACGAAGCCCGCCTCGAAGTGGGCAAGCCGAAAGGCTGGGCGGCCGGAATCCCGGGAGTCGCGGTTTCGCTCGCGCGTGGGGTGGAGCAGATGGGCCCGGTCCGCACCGCGCGCACGCTGCGGCTGCTGAACCAGCGGGACGGCTTCGACTGCCCGGGCTGCGCGTGGCCCGAGCCGCGGCAGGTCGACGGCGAGAAGCGCAAGATGGCGGAGTTCTGCGAAAACGGCGCGAAGGCGGTCGCCGAGGAGGCGACGAAACGCCGGGTCGGCCGGGAGTTCTTCGCCGCGCATCCGGTGTCCGAACTGAACGAGCGCACCGACTACTGGCTCGGGCAGCAGGGCCGGCTCACCGAGCCGATGGTGTTGCGCGAAGGCGGCTCGCACTACGAGCCGATCTCCTGGGACGACGCGTTCGGCCTGATCGCCGACGAACTGCGCGGCCTGTCCAGCCCGGACGAGGCGATCTTCTACACGTCCGGCCGCACCAGCAACGAGGCCGCGTTCGTGTACCAGCTGCTGGTCCGCGCGTACGGCACGAACAACCTGCCGGACTGCTCGAACATGTGCCACGAATCGTCCGGCGCGGCGCTGTCGGCGACCACCGGCATCGGCAAGGGTTCGGTGTCGCTGGCCGACATCCACCAGGCCGACCTGATCGTGGTCGTCGGGCAGAACCCGGGCACGAACCACCCGCGGATGCTGTCCGCGCTGGAGCAGGCGAAGGGGCACGGCGCGAAGGTCGTCGCGGTCAACCCGCTGCCCGAGGCCGGGCTGATGCGGTTCAAGAACCCGCAGAACGTGCGCGGCGTGGTCGGCAAGGGCACGCCGCTGGCCGACGAGTTCGCGCAGATCCGGCTCGGCGGCGATCTCGCGCTGTTCCAGGCGGTCGGGCATCTGCTGCTGCAGTGGGAGGACGCCGCGCCCGGGTCCATTGTGGACCGCGAGTTCGTCGAGAAGTCCACGCACGGCTTCGAGGACTGGGCCAAGCAGCTGCGCGAGATCGACTGGCCGGAAACCGAGAAGGCGACCGGCCTCGAACGCGCGCAGATCGAGCACATCGCGCGGATGATCGCGACGTCCGAGCGCACGATCTACTGCTGGGCGATGGGTTTGACCCAGCACAAGCACGCGGTGCCGACGATCGCCGAGGTCGTGAACCTGGCGCTGGTGCGCGGGATGATCGGCAAGCCGGGCGCGGGGCTGTGCCCGGTGCGCGGCCACTCGAACGTGCAAGGCGACCGCACCATGGGCGTGTGGGAGAAGATGCCCGAGCCGTTCATGGACGCCCTCGACCGCGAGTTCGGCATCACCGTGCCGCGCAATCACGGCTGGGACACCGTCGACTCGATCCGCGCGATGCTCGACGGACGCGGCAAGGTGTTCTTCGCGATGGGCGGCAACTTCGCTTCCGCCACCCCGGATTCGGACCGGACCGCGGAGGCGCTGCGGGCGTGCTCGCTGACCGTGCACGTGTCGACGAAGCTCAACCGCTCGCACGTCGTGCCCGGCCGCACCGCGCTGATCCTGCCGACGCTCGGCCGCACCGAACGCGACGAGCAGGAATCCGGCCGCCAGTTCGTGACGGTCGAGGACTCGATGTCGCAGGTCCACGCCTCGCGCGGCCGCCTGGCTCCGGCGAGCGACGAACTGCTGTCCGAGGTCGCCATCGTCTGCCGCCTTGCGGAGAAGCTGCTCGGTGCCGACCACTCGGTGCCGTGGCGGTCGTTCGAGAAGAACTACGACCTGATCCGCGACCGTATCGCCGCGGTGGTGCCGGGCTGTCACGACTACAACCGCCGCGTCCGCGAACCGGACGGTTTCGTGCTGCCGCACGCGCCGCGCGACTCGCGGGAGTTCACTGGCACGGCGACCGGCAAGGGCACGTTCACCGTGTCGGAGCTGGAGTATCCCGAGGTTCCCGAGGGCCGGTTGCTGCTGCAGACGCTGCGCAGCCACGACCAGTACAACACGACGATTTACGGCCTGTCCGACCGCTACCGCGGCATCGAGGACGGCCGCCGGGTCGTGTTCGTGCACCCGGACGACCTGGCCGCGCTGGGGGTCGCGGACGGGGAGATCGTGGATCTGGTCTCGGAATGGCGAGACGGGGATCGGCGGGCGCCCAGCTTCCGAGCGGTGGCTTACCCGACGGCGCGGGGGTGTGCGGCGGCGTACTTCCCGGAGGCGAATGCGTTGGTGCCGCTGGATTCTGTGGCGGAGAAGTCGAATACGCCGGTTTCGAAGGCCGTGGTGATTCGGCTGGAGCCGCACCACCACGCGTGACCTGCTCGTGAGCGGCGATCCCGGTCAGCACCGCGATCGCCGCTCACGACGCACGGCGCGCCCCGCTTCCGCGCGGTCGCGGATCCGACGGATCGCCGGTGTGCAGCGGCGGGCTTCCCGAGGCGAATGCGTTGCTGCCGCTCGATTCCGTGATGGAAAGCCTGGCCTCGAAGGCCGTGGCGATCCGGCTGGAACCGCACCACCACGCGCGACCTCCGCCGACGCGACCGTCGGTGTCTCCCCGAAGCGAGCGCGGTGGCACCACCTGACTCCGCGATCTCGTGCGTGGCGATGCCGATTAGAACCGGCATCGCCACGCACGAGGCGTCAGTCGATGCAGTTGTCACCGTCTGACGTGACGGGCGGCGGCTGGTCGCTTTTCACCGGCACACCAGCCGCGGATCCGCCGTCCGACACCCCCGGTCCTGAGTAGACCTTCCCGAGCACCACCTGGATGTGCCCTGCCGGAACGTCCGCTGATTCCTTTGTGGACAGTCCGCCCAGCTCTTTCGCCACCTCCGCGCCCTCGGCGGCGAGCGCGGCCGGGTAGCGCACGATCGACGTCCGCTGCGACGGGGCGTTGCCCGCGGCGGTCGCGGCGAATCCCTTGCCCTTCAACACATCCGCGACGCGTGCTGCCAGGCCGGAGGATCCGCCGGCGTTGGAGATCTCCACCGCTGCCTTCGGTGCGGCGGGCGGCGCGGACGACGACGGGGCGGCGCCGACCAGCCCGGCCGCAAACGCTTTCACCTGCGCCGGGTCCACCTGCACCGCGGTCGCCGTGGGATGGGACTTGTCGTAGCGGTAGTCCGGGTTCACCACCGGGACCGTCGTGAACTGGATGCCGCCGCCGGACACCCCGCGCATTTTGCTGACGAAGTCCAGGATGTCCCAGGACTGGTCCAGCACCACCGAGTTCTTCACCGCGTCGATGAGGTCGCTCAGCTTGCCCGGGTCGGCGAGCGTCCCGGCCGAGAGCACCTGGTGCGCCATCGCGGCGAGGAACACCTGCTGCCGCCGCATCCGGCCGAAGTCGGTGCCGGGCAGGTTGTCGCGCTGCCGCACGAAGGCGAGCGCGGCGCCGCCGGACAGCCGCTGTTTGCCTGCCGGGAAGTCCGCGCCCGAGTTCTCGTCCTTGGTGGCGTGCTTCAAGCACACCTCGACCCCGCCGACGGCCTTGCTGATCTCGGAGAAACTCAGCAGGTTGACCTCGGCGTAGTGGTCGATGGTGACGCCGGTGAGGTCCTCGACCGCCTGCCGCGTCGCCTTGCGCGCCGCGGTCATCGACTCCTGCTCGATCTTGTCCTTGTCCGTCTCGCCCGCCGCGCGCAGTTTCGCGGCCTCGGCGGCCTTGCCCCGGCCGAACGCGGCGTTGATCTTGCCCTTCCCGCCGGGCATCGAGACGTACGAGTCGCGCGGGATGGAGAACGCCTTGACCTCCTGCTGCCCGTCCGGGATCCGCAGCACGATCAACGTGTCGGTGAGGTCGTCGCCGTTCGCGCCGGCGCGCAGTTCTTCCAGCACGCTCTTCGGCAGCATCTGCCCGTCCGGGCCTTTGCGCGAGTCCCGGCCGACCATCAGGATGTCCAGCGCGCCGTCGGCGTGCTTCTGCCCCTCGTCCACCGATCCGCCGCCGCCGATGACGTCGCTGCGGGTGATGTCGTCGAGCGCGCTCAGGGTCGAGAACCCGTAAGCCGTGCCGGCGAACACCACCGTCGACAGCGCCCCGGCGATAACTTTTCCTGCGATCCGCACGCCCCTCTGGACGTCTGGCCGCCCCGAAATGCTGCATTCGTGACGCAGCTCACAACTCAGCGCAGGTGCGACGCTCCGTTCATGTCGAGGATCGAACCGGACGCCCACGGCGTCTCCGACGAGGCCAGGAACACCACCGCTTCGGCGATCTCCTCCGGTTCGGCGACCCGGCCGAACGGGCTCTGCTCGCGCACCTCGTCGGTGACCCGGTCCGCGACGCGCTCGGTCGCGGTGAAGCCCGGAGCCACCGAGGTGACCGAAATCCCGTGCGGCGCCAGCTGGACCGCCAGCGACTGGCCGAACGCATGCAGCGCGGCTTTGCTCGCCCCGTACGGCAGGTATTCGGGCTCGCCGCGGAACGCCCCGCGCGATCCGATGTTCACGATCCGGCCGGGCACGCCGCGGGCGATGAGGTGGCGTGCGACGTGGAAAGACACGTTGGCCGCGCCGTAGAGGTTGACGTCGAGCGTGCGCTGCCACGCGTCCTGCCAGTCCGCATAGGACATTTCAGCGATCGGCGTGCGGGTGGCCGGGGTGGTGCCGACCGCGGCGTTGTTGACCAGCACGTCGACCCCGCCGAGCTGTTCCTCGGCCACGTCGGCGATCCACTGCGCGGCGTCGGGGTTGCCGAGGTCGCCGGACACGAGGACGTGCCCGGAACCGGGCAGCGCCTCGAGCGTTTCGCGCGCGGCCTCCCGGTTGGATCCACAGTGGACAGCGACCCGGTCGCCCCGGGTGGCGAAGGCGACGGCGATGGCGCGGCCGATCCCGCGCGAGGCTCCGGTGACGAGGACGTTCATTTCGCGAACAACTGCGTCTCGTCGCGGAAAGCCTTGAACTCCAGCGCGTTCCCGGCCGGATCGTGCAGGAACATCGTCCACTGCTCCCCCGGTTCCCCGGCGAACCGCTGGTACGGCTCGATCACGAACTCGGTGCCCGCCGCGCGCAGCCGTCCGGCCAGGTCGTGGAACGTGTCGACGTCGAGCACCAGCCCGAAGTGCGGCACCGGCACGTCGTGCCCGTCGACCGGATTGCGGCCCGCTTCCGCGCGAGCGCCCGGGACCACGTGCGTGACGACCTGGTGGCCGTGGAAGTTCCAGTCGACCCACGCGTCCGCCGAGCGGCCCTCGGCCAGCCCGAGCACGCCGCCGTAGAACTCGCGGGCTTTCGGCAGATCGTCGACCGGTATGGCCAGGTGGAAGGCGGGACGGACGGCCATGAGGCACTCCTTCGGCGCGGGGATCGGTCTCTCCACGTTGACTGGCGGATGTTCGAATGTCAACATTAGGACGTGGAAGTCACCCCCCTGAGGAAGGCGGCGCGCCGCGGGCTCGCCGACGAGGCTGCCGACCGGGTGCGCGAAGCGATCTTCGCCGGCCATTTCCGGCCTGGCGCGCCGTTGCGCGAGGTCGAACTGGCCGCGTCGCTGGACATCAGCCGCGGTTCAGTCCGCGAGGGCATCTCCCAGCTCGCCCGGGAGGGCCTGGTCCGGTGCGGCTGGCATCGCCCGACCACGGTGGTCGACGTGACCGCCGAGGACGTCACCGAGGTCTATTCGGTCCGCGCCGCCCTCGACCGGCTGGCCGCCGTCACCGCGCGCGCCAACGCGACCGAGACGGATCTCGCCGCCTTGGACGCGCTGGTCGCCGACCTGGCGAAGGCGGTGCGGATCAAGGCCCCCGGACCGCAGTTGCTGGCACTGGACATTGCGTTCCACGACCGCGTGTACGCCGCCGCGGGCAACGGCCGCCTCACCGAGGCCTGGCACGCGGTGCGGTCGCAGGTGTTTCTGTTTCAGCTGCAACGGGTTTCGCTCGGCCATGAGCATTACCGGGCCCGGGTGGTCGCCGAGCATCGCGAACTGGCGGAACTGATTCGCAGCGGCGACCGGGAGCGGTTGGCCCAAGTGGCCGAGGCGCACGTCCATTCAGCCCAGGAAAGCCTGCTCGCCGGACTGTGACCCGCCAGCCTGGTTCGGGGCGCGGCGGGCGGCAGGCCCGAGGAACACGCGGAACGCCGGGTGCGGGTCATCGTCTCGGCGCTCGCCCTGAGATATCCGGCCTCCCCGCGTTTCTCCCCCGGACCACCCCGGAATCTCCACAACTCCCGGGCAGGCTGGGCCGGTGGACCTCACCAGCAGTCCGAACCGGACCAGCCAAGCCGTTCTCGGTGCGCTGCACGCCGTCTTCGCGCTCGTGGCCGCGGTCGCCGCGCTCAGCCTGTGCCTCGCGGCGGCCTTCACCGAATCCCCGCTCAACGTGGTGTACATCATCGGCGTCTTCTGCCGCCTGTACGGGATCTTCGTCTTCCCGCTCGCCGCCGCGACCGGGGCGGTCGCGAACCGTTACGTTCCCCGGCCGTACGCCAGCGTCGTCATCTGGACCACCATGCCGGTGGCCGCGGTGCTCTTCCCGCAGATCACCCTGCTCACGGGATGGCCGTCGCTGGAGTAGCTTTCGCCCGCGCGAGCGCCTCTTCGATCTTCTTGTTGCTCGTCATGCTCATCGTCACCAAAGTCATCGACACGAGCACCCCCGCCGCCGCCACGTAAGGCACTCGCACTCCGGCCGTCGCGGCGAGCCAGCCGCCCAGTGCGGCGCCCGCCGGTGCGGCCGAAGCCGAGACCAGGCGCGAAGCCGCGGCGACCCGGCCCATCAGCCGTGCGGGCACCACGACCTGGCGCAGCGAACCGCCGAGCACCATGGTCGTCGCCATCGCGCAGCCGCACAGCGCGAACATCGCCCCGGCGAGCCACGGGTCCCGGGCGAGGCCGAAGACCAGGACCGCGCCGCCCTCGATCACCGCGGTGACGGTGAGCGCGGTGCCGGTGCCCAGCCATTTCTCCAGCGGCCCGGCGAGCACCATCGCGCCCACCAGTCCTCCGGCGGCTTCCACCGCGAGCAGGAAGCCGTAGCCAGCCGAGTCCAGTCCCAGCGCGTCCTTCGCGAACACCACCAGGACCGCCCCGAACGCGCCGAAGGCCAGGTTTCCCACCGCGGGCCGCAAAGCGAGGCCGAGCAGCAGCCGATCCTTGACTACGTAAGCGAAACCCTCCTTCGAGTCCGCCCACACCGACCGGCCCGGCGTGCGCTCCGGCACCGGTGCCGGCGGCAGCGTCCGGATCAGCACCGCGCTGGCCACGTACGTCAGCGCGTTCACCGCGAACGGCAGCGTTCTCCCTACGGTGAAAAGGAAACTCCCGACCGGCGGCCCGGCGAACTGCCCGGCCGCGGTGGACGCTCCGCGCAGATAGCCGTTGGCGCGGCGAAGCAAGGTCTGGTCCCGCGCCAGCAAATCCGGCAGGTACGCCTGCGCGGCGGTGTCGAAGAACAGCGTGCCGGTGCCGAGCAGGAACGCGACCACGAACAGGACCGGAATGCTGAGCCAGCCGAACGCGCCGGCGGTCACCGTCGCCGCCAGCAACACTGCTCGGGCCAGGTCCGCGAGCCACATCGTGCGCCGCCGGTCCCAGCGGTCGACCAGCGCGCCGGCGAACAGCCCGGCCACCGGATACGGGGCGAGCACCGCCACCGTCACCAGGCTGACCACCAGCGGATCGCTGTCCAGCAGCAGCGCCAGCAGGGGCAACGCCGCGGTATACGCGCCGTCGCCAAGGGAACTGACCGTCGCGGCGGTCCACAAGCGACTGAACGCGGGAGGCATTTTCGTCTTGGTCATCGGGCCGCTCCGGGGCCCGGGCGGAAGAACGCGACCGCGACGGTGGCGGCGGCCTCGTCGGCGTCGCGCGCGTCCCGCAGCTCGTCGAGCAGCCCGGCCAGCCTGCGCTCGAACTCCTCGAACTGCGTCTCGCTGATCCGCGTGTGCTGCAGCCGGACGAACCGGTGCGAGCCCTCGGGCGCGGTCGAGAGGTCGTCGAGCGCGTGCTGCAGCAGCACGTCCCGCTGGCCCGCCGCGGGTTCGGGCAGCTCGATGCTCTTGCCGACGTGCGCGTAGTAGCGCTCCAGCACGCCGCGCACCTTCCGCGTGCGCACCACGTGCACGATCCCGGCCCGTTCCAGCACCCGCATGTGGTAGCTGGAACTGCCTTTCGCGATCCCCAGCTGGTCGGCGACCTGCGTGATCGTCGCGGGCCCGTCGCGCAGCACCGCGAGCACACGGTGCCGCACGACATTGCTCACGGCGCGCAGCTGGTCGGTCGTTTCGACATGGACAGTGTCGTGCGGCGGGACGTAGCCCGCTTGGTCATCCCCAGTCACGGGGCTAATGGTCAACGACTCTTGACCATTTGTCCAGAGCTTATTTCCGGGCAGTGCCGGTCAGCGGGACTCAGCCGCCGAACAGCCCGACCACCTTCCGGATCAGCTCGACCACGCCGTAGCCGAACGGGGCGAGCACCCACAGCCACGCGATCACCAGCAGAACGGTCCGGCCGCTGGAACGGCCCTCGGCACTCGTCATCACGCCTCGCTCCCCACCGCGGTCTGCCCGGCCGGTTCGTGGAACTTCTCCTTCACCGGGCGCACGCATTCGTTCGCGACGAACCCGACCACCAGCAGGCCGATCATGATCCAGAACGACAGCTGGTAGAGGTCCGGCCCGGTCTTGCCCGCCGCCTTCTGGCTGTCCGCGATCCCGTCCACGATGAGCGGCCCGAGCACGCCCGCCGCCGACCACGCGGTCAGCAGCCTGCCGTGGATCGCGCCGACCTGGTAGGTGCCGAACAGGTCCTTGAGGTACGCCGGGAGCGTCGAGAACCCGCCGCCGTAGAAGGACAGGATCAGCATCGCGCACAGCACGAACACGAGCTTCGACCCGTTCGTGGTCAACGCGATCACGAGGTACAGCAGCGCGCCGACGCCGAGGTAGAACCGGTAGATGTTCTTGCGCCCCACCAGATCCGAGGCGGACGACCAAACGAACCGGCCCAGCATGTTGGTCAGCGAGAGCAGCGCGACGAACCCGGCGGCGGACGCGGCGCCGACCGGCGCGGAGGTGCCCTTGAAGAAGTCGGTGATCATCGGCGCGGCCTTCTCCAGGATGCCGATGCCCGCGGTCACGTTGAGGCACAACACAATCCAGAGAAGCCAGAATTGCGGCGTCTTCAGCGCGTTCGCCGCCGAGACGTTCGCCGTGGAGATCATCGGCTTTTCCGCGGCCTGCTTCACCGCGCCCGCCGGACGCCAGTCGTCGGCCGGGACGCGGACGATCAGCACGCCCATCGTCATGAACACCGCGTACACGATCCCGTGGATCAGGAACGCCGTCGCGATGTCGCCGGTCGTGGGCGCGGTGCCGAGCATCGCCGACGACCACGGCGACGCGATCAGCGCGCCGCCGCCGAAGCCCATGATCGCGATCCCGGTGGCCATGCCCGGCCGGTCCGGAAACCACTTGATCAGCGTCGACACCGGGGAGATGTAGCCGATGCCGAGGCCGATCCCGCCGACCCCGCCGTAGCCGGCCACCACGAGCCAGAACTGCCCGGTCGCGACGCCGAGGGCAGCGAGCAGGAACCCGGCGGAAAAACAGACCGTGGCGACGGTCATGGCCCAGCGCGGACCGTTTTTCTCCACCAGGGTGCCGCCGAACGCGGCGGACAGCCCCAGCATCACGATGCCGAGCTGGAACGGCAGCCCGGACTGCGTGCCGGACAGTCCGAGGGTCTTCTCCAGCGGCGTCTTGAAGACGCTCCACGCGTAGGCTTGGCCGATCGACAGGTGGATGGACAGCGCAGCGGGCGGCACGAGCCAGCGGGTCCAGCCGGGCGGTGCGACGATGCGGGAACGGGCAAGGAAGCCGGGGACAGCCATCGGCGGTCTCCTCCCAACAGTGACGAGGTGCTGGGAATGGTTTACCAGATCCTCGGCGTTGCGCCGGATGACTGTCGAATGACTTGAGAATGTCTTGTCGATGACAACAAAATTCGACGCCGAAGACGACAACCGGGACGAGTGGAGCAGGCGATGGGCAGAGTGACGGTGCGACGGCCGGTACGGCGGATCTCCGCGGCCGGCGAACGGCGCAGGCCGGACTCGCTGGCCGCCGAAGAACCGCTTGAGCTGCGGGTCGGCGGCAAGGCGCTGGCGGTGACAATGCGCACGCCCGGCCACGACGTCGAACTCGCGCACGGCTTCCTGCTCTCGGAGGGCGTGCTGGGGTCCCGTGAGGACGTGGCCGTGGCGCGCTACTGCGACGGCGTCGACGACCAGGGCCGCAATACCTACAACGTGCTCGACATCGCACTCGCCGAAGGAGTAGCTCCGCCGGACACCGGCGTCGAGCGGAACTTCTACACCACCTCGTCGTGCGGCGTCTGCGGCAAGGCCGCGCTCGACGCGGTGAAGCTGCGCAGCCGGTTCTCCCCCGGCGCGTCGGAGTTCGCGGTGAAGACCGACGTGCTCTCGCAGATGCCGGATCGGTTGCGGGAGAAGCAAAAGGTGTTCTCGTCCACCGGCGGCCTGCACGCCGCCGGACTGTTCACTTCGGACGGTGAGCTCGTCGTCGTGCGCGAGGACGTCGGACGGCACAACGCGGTGGACAAGGTGCTCGGCTGGGCCCTGCAGGCGGGCCGGATCCCGGCACCCGATCTGGGGCTGCTGGTCTCCGGCCGCGCCTCGTTCGAGCTCGTGCAGAAGGCCGCGATGGCGGGCATCGGGCTGCTCGCCGCGGTGTCCGCGCCGTCGTCGCTCGCGGTCGAACTGGCCGAGGAGAACGGCATGACGCTCATCGGTTTCCTGCGCGGCGACAGCATGAACCTCTACACCGGGGACCAGCGGCTGCTCACCTGATCACGCTTCGGCGGGCACCCAGTTGCCGTGGAAGCCGTGCGGGACGCGGTCCGGCAGGTGGACCGCGGCGACGGTTTCGAGGGTGCCCGCGTCGAGCAGGACGAGATCGCTGCGCGCCTCGGCCGCGTCGTACACGTAGCCCATGAGCACGCCTTCGTCCTCGCCCGCGTCCACACTGGACGGAACGAACACGAACTCCCCCGGTTCGCGGCCGGGACCGAAGCGGTGTGCATCGACCGAACCCTTGCGCAGGTCGTGTTTGTACACCGCGCCGACGCTGCGCGACCGGTCGTCGAGCGCCGTCGCGTACCCGTACCGGTGCGGCAATCCGACGAGACGTTCGTCCACCCGCGGGAACTCCTGGCCGTGGTCGTCGATCCGTTCCTCGACGACCTTCCCGAGCGTGAGGTCGACGGTCCATCGGTCGAGCGTCGGCTCGCCCTCGGCAGGGCCGTGCAGCGCGCGGTCGAACATCTTCGGGTGCCGGACCACGTCGAGCACGATCCGGTCGTCCTCGTCGTAGGCGTTGAGCGGATGGAAGACGTAGCACTGGCCGACGTCGAACCAGCGGACGTCGCCGTTGTCCCCCTCGCGCGGCATCACGCCGATGCGCGCCGGGTAGTCCGGATTCCACCGGTACGGCAAGGAACTCACGCCGCGGCCGGTGCGCGCGGTCAGCGGGTCGGGCACGTCGACCGGCACCGGGGCCTGGTCCGGATCGAAGGTGACCGGCAGGTCGTAGAACACGACATACCGTTCGGTGAGCGAGAAATCGTGCATCATCGGCGCCCCGGTGACCTCGATGTCGACCGTCCGCCGCGCCCGTCCGTCGGTGCCGACCACCGAATACTGCACCCGATTCCCGAGCCCGAATTGGTACGAGACGGCGTGCAGCTCACCCGTTCGCGGGTCGCGCTTCGGGTGTGCGGTGTACCCGGAGAGGGTGCCGCCGAAGTCGCAGACGCCCAGGGTGTCCAGCTCCTCGCTGAGCTCCCACTGCGGCAGCCCGCCCTCGACCAGCGCGATCGTGCGCCCGGCGTGCCCGATGACGTTGGTGTTGGCCCCGCCCTCGTCGGTGCCGACGCGGCGGCTGCGGTACCACTCGGCCCGGCCGTCGCGAAGGCGTACGCCGTGCACCATGCCGCGGCCGAGGAACCAGTGGTGCGTTTCGGGATCCGGGTCGGCCGGGTTCGGCCCGTTCCGCAGGTAGCGGCCGTCGAGGTAGTCGGGCAGCTGCCCGGTGACCGTCAGCCGGGTGCTCGTGTACTCGCGCTCGACCGGCGCGAAGTTGCCTTCGAGGAAGTGATTCGTCATGACCCGCTCCGTCCATAACGTGGTTATGGACACCGGTATAACAGGGTTATGGAATACTGGCAAGCATGAGCGAGCGGACTCGGGGCGAACACGCGCGGACGCAACTGGTCGAGGCGGCGATCCGGCTGCTGGCCGACGGCGGCGCGGAAGCACTGCAGGCCCGCAAGCTGGCGGCCGAGATCGGCGCGTCCACAATGGCCGTCTACACGCACTTCGGCGGAATGTCCGCGCTCATCGAAGCCGTTGCGCGGGAAGGGTTCCGGCGGCTGATCGCGAACATGGCGACGGTCGAGCGCACCGACGACCCGGTCGCCGATCTGTACCAGCTGGCACTCGCCTACCGCCGCACCGCGGTCGAGCACCCGGAGCTGTTCGCGCTCATGTTCCGCGAGGCGGGCGCGCACGGACAGCCGGTCGGCGAGCTGATGAAGGCCAAGGAGGACAGCGAGGCGGCGTCGTCATTCCGCGGCATGGTCGCCGCAGTCGGCCGCACTATCGACTCCGGACGGCTTCAAGGCGACCCGCTCACCGTCGCCGCACAGGTGTGGAGCGCGGTGCACGGTTATGTCACCCTCGAGTTGCTGGGCCACTTCGGCCGGGGCGACCGCGGGGTGACCGAGGTGCTCGCGCCACTCTGCGTGACGCTGGTCGTCGGGCTCGGAGACCGCCCTGCCGCCGCCCGGGCGTCCGTGGGGCTGGTCACAACAACCGAGTGAAGATCTTCCGAAGGCAACGTTTCGTCCCTTCCTCACGTCTTACGCTATATGGGTGAGGGGGATCGGGTGACCGAGGAGACTGAGGGCCGAAGGCGGGTGAGCCGCCGGTCCATGCTGATCGCGGGCGCTTCAGGCCTCGGCATCGCCGGGCTCGCGGTGGGGAGCGCGACCGGCGTCGTGCCGTTCAACCAGGCCATGCAGCGGGCGCTAGGCGTCACGTCGTCGACACCGGTGACGCAGTTGGGCAGCATGCGGGTGGAGCGCGTGTATTCGCACGCCCGCGGCCGGGAAGTGGACCTCGTTTTCCTGCTGCCGAGCAAGAAGCCGCCGGCCGGACTGCCGATGTCGCTGATGCTGCACGGCCTGCACGGTTCCGCCCGCTCCGCTGCGCCGAGCGGGCTGCTGAAGCAGTTGGGCAGCGACGTCGCCCGCAAAGCCGTGCCGGCGTACGGCTTCGTCGCGGTCGACGGCGGAGACAACTACTGGCACCAAGTCCGCCCGGGCGACGACCCGATGGCGATGCTGCTGGAAGAAGTCCCGCAGTGGCTGCGCGCCCGCGGCTTCGGCGGCACGGACGGCCAGCCGTTCGCGTGCGCCGGAGTGTCGATGGGCGGCTTCGGAGCGCTCCTGTACGCCCGCCGCCGAGCCGAACGCCGCCAACCGCCCGCCGCGGTCGCCGCGATCGCTCCGGCACTGATCACGTCGTGGCCGGAAATGGCGAAACGCCGCATTTTCACCGGACTGAACGACTGGACGTCGCTGGATCCGCTGCGCCACCAGTCAGCGTTGCAGGGCATCCCGACGGCAGTTTACTGCGGCACGGAGGATCCGTTCATCATCGGAGTGCGGCGGTATATCGCGGAAACGCACCCGACGATCGGGTATACGGCGCACGGGAAGCACAGCGACACGTTCTTCCGCACGACGGTGCCGAGCATGGTGGGTTTCTTGGGGAAGCATCTGCGACAGAAGGCGTGATCCTTCTCAGCGGAGAATCCCCAGTTCGAGGAACAGTTCCGGCGACACTGGCCCGTACGCGACGTTCAGCGTGTCCAGCCGGTAGTGCCACTCCCCCGCGGCAGACACCGAACAAGCGGTAATTCACCTGCCACCGCAGCCATTCCCCGCAGGCCAGGTGGTGCGCCGGAGGGCGACGCCAGCGACGAGGATTCCCCGTGCGGCCTTGTTTCCAGCTTCACCCGCAGGCGATCGGGGCCGCGTTGCGGCGAGCCGCCTCCGTACCGCCGCGGGATTTCTTCGTCCACGAGGTGCACACCCACTGCACGACCGCATCCACCGCGTCATCCTCCACTGCGGAGGACGCCTACCGCGAGGGAATTACGAGACCCAGCGGGCCACGACGGACATCACCCAGAACCCCACCATCGCCGCCAGCGCCATCAGCAGCGACCACCGCAGCTGTTGTGCCCGGGTCTCCGACGAGCGCAGGCGGCGCAGGAACAGCCACGACACCGCGAACAGCGGGATCGGCAGCAGCGGCAGCGCCGACAGCCGGGTGCCGACCGCCACCAGGCAGACCAGCGTGAACAGTGCGAGCATGATCTCGGACGCGCGGATCAGCCACGGGAAGCGCGTCAGCACGGACGCGGCGACCCGTTCGCTCAGCTCGACAATGCCGACCGGAGCGGCGGAAGGCTCGGTCTCGGCGGGTACCGCTTCGCCGGGGTCGGCAGTGTCGTCCCCCCGGGGTGCGGTCAGCGGCACGGTTGTCATCCTGTCCATTATCGCGCCCGCCGCCGACACCCGGACAGCCGACTCCTGCTAACGCCCGGCGGCCGCCGGGTCAGGCCGACTTCTCGCCGCGCTCGCTGCGGGTGCGGCGCGACGGCTGGCGAGCCACGATCGTGGGGTTGACGTTCTCCCGCACGGTCTGCTCGGTGATCACGACCTTCGCCACGTCCTCGCGGCTCGGGATGTCGTACATGACCGGCTGGAGGACTTCCTCCATGATCGCGCGCAGGCCGCGGGCGCCGGTGCCGCGGAGCACGGCCTGGTCGGCGATCGCCTCGAGCGCGGTCTTGGTGAACTCCAGCTCGACGTTGTCCATCTCGAAGAGCTTCTTGTACTGCTTCACCAGCGCGTTGCGCGGCTGCGTCAGGATCGAGACGAGCGATTCCTTGTCCAGGTGGTTCACCGTCGCCACGACCGGGAGCCGGCCGATGAACTCCGGGATCAGCCCGAACTTGATCAGGTCCTCCGGCATGGTGTCGGAGAACACGTCGCTGCCCTCGATCTCGGCCTTGGTGCGGATCTCCGCGCCGAACCCGAGGCCGCGCTTGCCGACCCGCTCGTTGATGATCTTTTCCAGCCCGGCGAACGCGCCCGCGACGATGAACAGCACGTTCGTGGTGTCGATCTGGATGAATTCCTGGTGCGGGTGCTTGCGCCCGCCCTGCGGCGGCACCGACGCGGTGGTGCCCTCGAGGATCTTCAGCAGCGCCTGCTGCACGCCCTCGCCGGACACGTCGCGGGTGATCGACGGGTTCTCGCTCTTGCGGGCGATCTTGTCGACCTCGTCGATGTAGATGATGCCGGTCTCGGCGCGCTTGACGTCGTAGTCGGCCGCCTGGATCAGCTTCAGCAGGATGTTCTCGACGTCCTCGCCGACGTAGCCCGCCTCGGTGAGCGCGGTGGCGTCGGCGATCGCGAACGGCACGTTCAGCAGCTTCGCCAGCGTCTGCGCGAGGTAGGTCTTGCCGCAGCCGGTGGGGCCGAGCATCAGGATGTTCGACTTGGCGAGCTCGACCGGCTCGTCCTTGGAGTCCTTCGGCCCGGACTTGTCGTCGGCCTGGATCCGCTTGTAGTGGTTGTACACCGCGACCGCGAGCGTCTTCTTCGCGTCGTCCTGGCCGATGATGTACTGCTCGAGGAACTCGTGGATGTCGGCGGGCTTCGGCAGCTCGTCGAGCTTCACGTCGCCGGCTTCGGCCAGCTCCTCTTCGATGATCTCGTTGCAGAGGTCGATGCACTCATCGCAGATGTAGACCCCTGGCCCGGCAATGAGCTTCTTCACCTGCTTCTGGCTCTTGCCGCAGAAAGAACACTTCAGCAGGTCGCCGCCGTCACCGATCCGTGCCATGGCCGTTGACCTCGTCCCCTCCGGTGCGCGGGGCGCACCTGCACTACTTCCTGGCGGCCCCGGGACTGCCAGGCGTTCCCGGGACCAACACGCATTGCCATCGACGGTACCCGTCCGAAGGCGCGGTCGGGAACACCCGACCCCTTCGGGCTCGTCGACGACCGACAGTAGACCAGCGGACCGGTGCGCGTCGCGGATTCGCCGCGCACCGGCCCGTCGCGGTCAGTTCGCCGAGGCCTTCCGGTACGGGAGCACCTCGTCGATCAGGCCGTAGGCCTTGGCCTCTTCGGCGGTGAGGATCTTGTCCCGCTCGATGTCGGCCTTGATCTCGTCCGGTTCCTTGTTCGTGTGCTTCGCCAGGATGACCTCCATCTGGCGGCGCACGCGCTGGATCTCGTTGGCCTGGATCTCCAGGTCCGAGACCTGCCCGTAGGTGCCCTCGGTGGCGGGCTGGTGGATCAGCACGCGCGCGTTCGGCAGCGCCATGCGCTTGCCCGGCGTGCCCGCCGCCAGCAGCACCGCGGCGGCCGAGGCGGCCTGGCCGAGGCACACGGTCGAGATGTCCGGGCGGATGTACTGCATGGTGTCGTAGATCGCCATCAGCGACGTGAACGACCCGCCCGGGCTGTTGATGTAGATGCTGATGTCGCGGTCCGGGTCCTCGTGCTCGAGGTGCAGCAGCTGGGCCATCACGTCGTTGGCCGACGCGTCGTCCACCTGCACGCCGAGGAAGATCGTCCGCTCCTCGTACAGCTTGTTGTACGGGTTGGACTCCTTCACGCCGTAGCTGGTGCGCTCGACGTAGGACGGAAGGATGTACCGCGACTGAGGAGTCTGCGGAGCCCGGAAGTCACCCGGGAGCCGGAAGTTGCTCATGATGCTCTCCTGTGTGGTGCTTCGGGGCTCAGTTGCTCGAGGTCAGGCCGCTGTCGCGGGTCAGCACGTGGTCGACGAAGCCGTAGTCCTTCGCCTCCTGCGCGGTGAACCAGCGGTCGCGGTCGCCGTCCTTGATGATCTGCTCGGTGGTCTGGCCGGTCTGCTCGGCGGTGATCTTCGCGAGCTCCTGCTTCCACTTGTTGAACAGGTCCGCCTGGATCGCGATGTCGGAGGCGGTGCCGCCGACGCCCGCGGACGGCTGGTGCATCAGGATGCGCGCGTGCGGGAGCGCGTAGCGCTTGCCGGGGGTGCCCGAGGAGAGCAGGAACTGCCCCATCGAGGCCGCCATGCCCATCGCGTAGGTCGCCACGTCCGGGCGGATCAGCTGCATGGTGTCGTAGATCGCGAACCCGGCGGTCACCGAGCCGCCCGGCGAGTTGATGTAGAACCGGATGTCCGATTCGGCGTCGTCCGCGTCGAGCAGCAGGAGCTGCGCGGTGAGCCGGTTGGCGACCTCGTCGTTGACCTCGGAGCCGAGAACGACGATGCGCTCCTGGAGCAACCGCTCGAACACCGAGTCGGTGAGGTTGAGCCCCGCGGTGCCGGTCCGCCCCTCGGGCATGTGCTGCTTCACGTCTGCCTGCCTTTTCACCGGCGGCGGGCCGGCCGGAGGGCCGCGCCGCCGCTGTCGTGTTCAGATGCTTGAGATCTTGCAACCGACCCTAACGAACTTGGGCGGTGCAGAATGCCTGACACCGCCCAAGTTCGCTTACAGCTTTACTCCGCGGGGGTCGCCGCCGCTTCTTCGGTGACCTGCGTCTCCTCGGCGGGGGCTTCCTCGTCCGCGCCGAACAGCTCGCTCAGGTCGACCTCGGACCCGGACGCGTCCTTCACCGTGGTGCCGCGCACGACGGAGGCGAGAGCCTTGCCGCGGCGGACGTCGGCGTAGATCGCGGTCAGCTGGCCGGACTGCTGGGCCCGCTGCACGTACTCGTCCGGGCTGACGCCGAAGCGCTGCGCCTGGTAGATGATCCGCTCGGTGAGCTCGCCGTCGTTGACCGACGTCTTCTCCTTGTCGGCGATGGTGTCCAGCAGCAGCTGCGTGCGGACGGCCTTCTCCGACTCCTCCTTGACCTCGGCGTTGAACTCGTCGAGGGTGCGGCCCTCGGCCTCGAGGGCCTTGGCGAACTGCGCCTCGTCGTGGTCGAACGGGTGAATCGCGTCGTGCTTGCGGTTCTCGATCTCGGCCTCGACGACCTTCTCCGGCAGCGGCACGTCGGTGCGCTCGAGGAGGATCTCGAGGACCTTGTCGCGCGCCTGGACGCCCTGCTGCATCGTCTTGACGCGGCCGAGCCGGGTGCGCAGGTCCTCGCGCAGCTCGTCGATCGTGTCGAACTCGCTCGCCAGCTGGGCGAACTCGTCGTCGGCCTCGGGCAGCTCGCGCTCCTTGACCGACTGCACGGTGACGGTGACCTCGGCGTCCTGGCCGGCGAACTCGCCCGCGACCAGCTTGGTGGTGAACACCTTGGTCTCGCCCGCGTTCGCGCCGACGATGGCCTCGTCGATGCCGTCCACGAGCTGGCCGGAGCCGATCTCGTAGGACAGGCCGGTGGTGGAGGCCTCTTCGACGGCCTTGCCGTCGACGCTGGCCGACAGGTCGATCGACACGAAGTCGCCGGTCTGGGCCGGGCGCTCGACGCCGGTCAGGGTGCCGAAGCGGGCGCGCAGCTCGTCGAGCTGCTCGGCGACCTCTTCGTCGGTGGTCTCGACGTCGTCGACGCTGATCTCGAGGCCGGCGAGGTCGGGCAGCTCGATCTCCGGCCGCACGTCGACCTCGGCGCTGAACTCCAGCACCTCGCGGTCCTCGAGCTTGGTCACCTCGAACTCGGGCTGGCCGAGCGTCCGGACCTCGCCCGCGCGGACGGCCTCGATGTACTTGGCCGGAATGGCCTCGTTGACGACCTCGTCGAGCACCGGCGCGCGGCCGATCCGGCTTTCCAGGACGCGAGCGGGGACCTTGCCGGGACGGAAACCGGGGACCCGCACCTGCTGGGCGATCTTCCGGTACGCGGCGTCGAAGTTCGGCTTGAGCTCGTCGAACGGCACCTCGACATTGATCTTCACTCGCGTCGGGCTGAGCTGCTCGACGGTGCTCTTCAAGGTCTTCTCCTCGAGCGGTAAACGATGGGGGCGGACAGTCCCTCGGGACCGCCCCGGTCACCTGCTGACCGGGATATCCGAGTCTAGGCCAGAGGGTTGACAAGACCGGCCGCGGGTCACCTGCCGCTCAGCGCGCTCCGATCCGCGCCCGTAGCGTCGGGACGTGGTTTCCGGTCAGCAGAACGAAGGTCCGGCCGCAGCGGCGGCGCGGCTCACCGGTTTGAACACGGACTCGCACGACGCCTCAGGCACCCTCAGTGAGATCACCCTGACCGACGGCGCCCACCGCGTCGAAGCGGTAGTGAAACGCGGCCACGCCCCCGGCGCGACCCGAGCCGAAGCAGCCGGACTCCGCTGGCTCGCCGAAGCGGACGCGGTCCGGATCCCCCGGGTTCATGGCGCGGACGACACGTGGCTGGTGCTGGACCGAGTGGCGGAGAGCACGCCGTCACACGCGGAGGAGTTCGGCCGCAACCTCGCGCGCCTGCACGCAGCCGGAGCCCCAGCCTTCGGCGCCCCGCCCCCAGACGGCTTGACCGACGCCTGGATCGGCATCGCGCCGATGCGCAACTCACCAGGCGATTCGTGGCCGGAATGGTACGCGGAATACCGAATCCTCCCGTACGTCCGAATGGCCGCCGAGATCCTTGATACGAACGTCTTCGAACGAGCCTGCACCCGAATCCCGGCAGTAGCTGGCCCACCAGAACCCCCGTCCCGCCTGCACGGGGACCTATGGAGCGGCAATGTCCTCTGGGACGCACACGGAGCAGTACTAATCGACCCAGCCGCACACGGCGGCCACCGGGAGACCGATCTAGCGATGCTGCACCTGTTCGGCTGCCCACAGTTAGAGCGAATCGTGGCCGCCTACAACGAGTTCGCACCCTTGGCCGACGGTTATCGAGAACGAATCGCCCTGCACCAGCTCTTCCCGCTCCTGGTGCACACAGTCCTGTTCGGACGCTCCTATGCCGACCAAGCAACAGCCGCCGCCCGCTCCCTGGGCTGACCTCCGGACTCCGCCGTCCGTGAGGGGCTCCTTCACGGACCCAGATTCCCTCAAGGAGCCCTTCACGGACCGCCCCGCCCCCGCAGCCGATGCACCCAATGCGGCATTGGGTGCATGGGACGCACCCAATGTGGCGTTCGGTGCGTCTGACGCACCCAATGTGGCGTTCGGTGCGTCTGACGCACCCAATGTGGCGTTCGGTGCGTCTGACGCACCCAATGTGGCATTGGGGCGCTAGCCCCGCCCCACCCAAACCGCACCGGCGCACCCAACGAGCGAGGCACCCACACCTCCCCCGCACCCCGATACGAAGCTCATCTGCGGTTCGGGGGTGCTTGTCAAGGCATCTTTCCCGCCTTGACAAGCACCCCCGAACCGTCAGCACAATCAAGCTTCGGGGTGCCCCACGCAACCAAGATCGGGCGCAATGTCGCCGCCAGGCGACGAGCCGCCCCCACAGCCCACTCACAGCGAGCACACATCGCCCCCACACCGACGAACCGCACCCTCAAGCCATGACCCCCCGCGCAAGGTTCGCCGCCGCCCACCCGGCCCGGCAATCCCTGCGCACAAAACTGACCGTCTCCGTAGTAATCCTCCTCTCCCTCGTCTGCCTCACCATCGGCGTGATCAGCGAATTCGCCCTCCGCGCCTTCCTCATGACCCAAACCGACACCCAGCTCTCCGCAGCCACCGCCCGAGCCCTGGACTTCGCCACCCACCCCGGCCCGCCCGGCGGCGAACGCAACCCCCTCGACGCCCCCGGCCAAGGCGCAGGCACCGTCACCGCGCACTTCTCCCCGGACGGCACCAACGGCACCGGCGGCTGGCTCTCCCCCCACGGCCAACGCCTGACCCTCACCCCAGACGAACTAACAGCCCTGCAAGACCTCCCCACCAACGGCCGCCCCTACACCCGCACCATCGGCTCCCTGGGCGACTACCGCCTCACCGCGTTCCCAGTCCCCGACGGCGTAGTCATCACCGGCGTCCCCCTGGCCGCGATGCAGCAAACCCTCCTGACCGTCGGCCTGATCCTCTTCGGCGTAGCCGCCGCCGGAGTAACCGGCGCAGCATTCCTCGGCGCCTTCGCCGTCCGCCGAACCCTCCGCCCGCTGGAGCGCGTCGCGGAAACCGCCTCCCGAGTCTCCGAACTACCCCTCGACCGTGGCGACGTCGACCTGTCCGTCCGAGTCCCCGCCGAAGACACCGACCCCCGCACCGAAGTCGGCCAGGTCGGCGCGGCGCTGAACCACATGCTCGGCCACATCTCCTCCGCCCTCGAAGCCCGGCACGCCAGCGAACTGCGCGTCCGCCGGTTCGTCGCCGACGCAAGTCACGAACTGCGCACGCCGCTCGCCGCGATCCGCGGGTACGCCGAACTCGCCGGACGGTCCGGCAGCCACGCCCCGCCGAACGTCGCGCATTCGATGACCCGGATCGAGTCCGAAGCCGACCGCATGACGGCGCTCGTCGAAGACCTCCTCCTGCTCGCCCGCCTGGACGCGGGCCGCCCGCTGGACGTCGCCGAAGTCGACCTGACCCGCTTGGTCGCGGACGCGGTCGGCGACGCGCACGTGGCCGGTCCGCACCACGTCTGGCAGCTTGCGATGCCGGACGAACCGATCCTCGTCCTTGGCGATGTCCAACGGCTGCACCAGGTTTTGGCGAACCTGCTCGCGAACGCCCGCGTCCACACGCCGCCCGGCACCACGGTCGTCACCGCTCTCACGAGATCCGCGGACGGCAGCGCCATAGTGACCGTGACCGACAATGGCCCGGGCATCCCGCCGGAGTTGCAGCCGGCGGTGTTCGAACGCTTCGCGCGCGGGGATTCGTCACGGTCGCGGGCAGCCGGTTCGACCGGATTGGGCTTGGCGATCGCGTCCGCAGTGCTGACCGCGCACCACGGCACCATCGCGATGCGGAGCCGCCCCGGCCAGACGGAATTCGCCGTGCGGCTGCCGATCGCGGTTCCGGCTCAGCGCACACCGCCCGTGGATGACCGCAAGTCCCACAGCGGGCACACAGGGTAGGCACATCCCGGCCCCAGGTCGTCCCGCGAGGCTGGCCGCATGACCGCAGTCGCGACCCATTCCGCCGTTCCCGCCGCACCGGTACAGCGCTCCGAACCGAGGTGGGTGCGCCCGTCCCTCGTGCTGCTGCTCGTCGCCACGGCCGCGCTGTATCTGTGGGATCTCAGCGCTTCCGGCTGGGCCAACGCGTTCTACTCCGCCGCCGCGCAAGCCGGATCGCAGAGTTGGAAGGCGTTGTTCTTCGGCTCCACCGACGCGGCCAACGGCATCACTGTGGACAAGACGCCAGCCGCGCTCTGGGTCATGAGCCTGTCCGCACGGCTGTTCGGCGTGAACGCGTGGAGCATCCTGGTGCCGCAAGCGTTAATGGGTGTCGGCTCCACGTGGCTGCTGTACGCGACTGTGCGGCGTACTTCCGGCGCGGCTGCGGGATTGCTCGCTGGCGCAGTACTCACCGTCACCCCGGCTGCGGCGCTGATTTTCCGCTTCAACAACCCAGACGCATTGCTGGTGCTATTGCTGATCGCCGCTGCTTACTGCACGGTGCGGGCAATCGAGAAGGCCAGCCCTCGATGGCTGGTTTTCGCTGGCGTGGCAATCGGATTCGGCTTCCTCGCCAAGATGCTGCAAGCTTTCCTCGTCCTGCCCGCCTTCGCCCTCGCGTACCTCGTCGCCGCACCGATCACCCTCGGCAAGCGTCTGCTGCATCTGCTCGCCGGACTGGGCTCGGTCGTGGTTTCGGCAGGCTGGTATCTCGCGGTCGTGGCGTTGTGGCCAGCCGCGGACCGGCCGTACATCGGCGGGTCGCAGAACAACAGCCTGCTCGAACTCACCTTGGGCTACAATGGTTTCGGCCGCATCACCGGCGACGAGACCGGCAGTGTCGGCGGAAGTCCGGGCGGCGGTTGGGGCAGCACCGGGCTGTTCCGGTTGTTCGGCAGCGAGATGGCGGGTGGTATCGCGTGGCTGCTGCCCGCCGCGGTGCTCGGACTCGGCGCTGGTCTCTGGTTCACCCGTTACGCGCCGCGCACCGACCGCAGTCGCGCTTCGCTGGTGCTCTGGGGCGGTTGGCTCATCGTGACCGCCGCGGTGTTCAGCTTCATGGGCGGGATCATCCACCCCTACTACACCGTCGCACTCGCCCCGGCGATCGCCGCGCTCGTCGGGACCGCCGCCGTCCAGTTGTGGCGGATCCGCGGCAATCCGGCCGCAGTCGGGCTTTTGAGCGGCGGAATCGCACTGACGACGGTAACGAGTTATCTGCTGTTGGACGGCTCTTGGCAACCGTGGCTTGCCGCGACCGTGCTCGTTCTCGGGCTTTTGGCGGCTATCGCCCTGTTTTTCGTTCAGCACTTCGGCCGGATCGCCGCGGTGCTGGGATTGGTCGTGCTGCTCACCGGAACCGGCGCGTACTGCCTCGCCACCGCGGCGACTCCGCACAGCGGCGCGATTCCGTCCGCCGGACCGAATACCCGGCAAATGTTCGGCGGTGGCGGCGGACTCCTCGGCACCACCCTGCCCGGCGCGAATCTGACGGCACTGCTGCGGCAGTCCGGCGACCACCGGTGGGCCGCGGCGACCGTCGGGTCCAACAACGCCGCCGGATACCAGCTCGGCAGCGGCGAACCTGTGCTCGCGGTGGGCGGATTCAACGGCACCGACCCGTATCCGACGCTCGCGCAGTTCGAGCAGTACGTCCGGCAAGGCCAGATCCGCTACTTCCTCGGCGACGGCATGACGATGCGCGGGTCCGGCAGCGGAAGCGACGCGGCCGCCCGGATCGTCCAGTGGGTGGCCGAGAACTACCGGATGACCACAGTGGACGGTGTCAGCGTCTATGACCTGACTGCCTGATTCCGTGCCGTGCGGCCAAGATCACCCGAGCGGGCGTACGTCGCACAGCGCAGGCACAGGAACACCACAACGTGGCCAAAGCCCGGCGGACGACGGTGAACTCATGAACGCCACCGCCCCCTCCCGCAGCGGCGCCCCGCGGCCCGGGACGACTCCGGTCGGCCTCGGCGGCCCGCATCCCGTGCTCGACGTCGTCATCCCGGTCTACAACGAGGAAGCCGACCTCGAACCGTGCATCCGCAGACTGCGGGCGCACCTCGCCGAACGCGCCGGCTATCCGTACCGGATCACCGTCGCGGACAACGCGAGCACCGACAAAACCCTTGCCGTAGCCGAAGAACTGGCCCGCGAGTTCCCTGAAGTCGAAGTGCACCACCTCGACGAGAAGGGCCGCGGCCGCGCACTGCAAGCCGTCTGGTCCGCCTCGGACGCCGCCGTGCTGGCCTACATGGACGTGGACCTGTCCACCGACCTCGCCGCGCTCGACCCGCTCGTAGCCCCGCTGCTGTCCGGACATTCGGACGTCGCGATCGGCAGCCGCCTCGCCCGCGGCGCCCGCGTGGTCCGCGGGCCGAAGCGAGAGTTCATCTCCCGCTGCTACAACCTGATCCTCCGCGGCACGCTCGCGGCGAGATTCTCCGACGCGCAATGCGGGTTCAAGGCGATCCGCGCCGACGTCGCCCGCGCGCTGCTCCCCCACGTCCGCGACACCGGCTGGTTCTTCGACACCGAACTGCTCGTGCTCGCCCAGCGCTCCGGGCTGCGGATCCACGAGGTGCCGGTGGACTGGGTCGACGACCCGGACTCGTCGGTCGACCTCATCGCGACCGCCACCGCGGACCTCAAAGGCATCGCCAGGGTCACCCGCGCGACCCTCACCGGTGAGATCCCCGTGCACCGGCTGCGCGAACAGCTCGGCCGCGAACCGATCGGCGTGGAGGCCCCCGGAGTGTCCCCGAGCCTGGTCAAACAACTCGTGCGGTTCGCGGCGGTCGGCATCGCCAGCACCGTCGCGTACCTGCTGCTTTTCCTGCTGCTGCGGACCATGGTCGGCGCGCAGGCGGCCAACTTCACCGCGCTGCTCGTCACCGCCGTCGCGAACACCGCGGTGAACCGGCGGGTGACGTTCGGCGTCCGCGGCCGGGCCGGAGCCGGGCGGCACCAGTTCGAGGGGCTCATCGTGTTCGGCCTCGGGCTGGCGCTGACCAGCGGTTCGCTCGCCCTGCTCAACCACACCACCCATCCCGGGCTCGTCCTGGAGACGACCGTGCTCGTGCTGGCGAACCTCGCCGCCACGGTGCTGCGTTTCCTGCTGCTGCGGGGGTGGGTCTTCAATCCGCGCCGTACCGCTACCGAGGAGTCGTCTTGAGCACTGTCCTGTCCGCCCGGCCTGCCGTCCCGGACGCGCCGGACCGCGCGAAACCTCGCTGGGTCCGCCCGTCGGTGTTCGGACTCCTGGCGCTCACCGCTGTCCTGTACTTCTGGGACTTGACCGCTTCCGGGTTCGGCAACTCGTTCTACGCCGCGGCCGTGCAATCGGGCACGCAGAGCATGAAGGCGTGGCTGTTCGGCTCGTTGGACGCCGGGAACGTGATCACTGTCGACAAACCGCCTGCCGCGTTGTGGGTGGGGACAGCTTTCGCCCGCATCTTCGGGTTCTCGAGCTTCACGGTGCTCGCTCCGCAGGCGCTGATGGGCGTCGGGTCGGTCGGGTTGCTGTACCTGACTGTCCGCCGGGTTTCCGGACCGCTGCCGGGATTGCTGGCCGGGGCGATGCTCGCGCTGACGCCGGTCGCCGCACTGATGTTCCGCTTCAACAACCCGGACGCGCTGCTCACGCTGTTGCTGATCGCCGGTGCGTACTGCACGGTGCGGGCGATCGAAAAAGCCAGCCCTCGATGGCTCGCTTTCGCTGGCGTGGCAATCGGTTTCGGCTTCCTGACGAAGATGATGCAGGCGTTCCTCGTGCTGCCCGCGTTCGCGCTGGCTTATCTGATCGCCGCGCCGACCGGGCTCGGGAAACGGTTGCTGCACTTGGTTTACGCCGGGCTCGCGGTGATCGTGTCGGCGGGCTGGTTCGTGGCGCTGGTGGAGCTCTGGCCTTCGGCTTCGCGGCCGTACATCGGCGGGTCGACCGGGAACAGCCTGTTGGAGTTGGCACTCGGATACAACGGGCTCGGCCGGATCTTCGGCGGGCAGGGCAACGGCGGCGGCATGGGCGGCCAGGGCGGCGGGAACACCGCGTTCGGCGGCAGCTCCGGTCTCGGGCGGATGTTCGGCGCGAGCTTCGGCACGGAGGTCTCGTGGCTGCTGCCGGCCGCGCTGATCGGCCTGGCGGCCGGGCTGTGGTTCACCCGGCGGGCCGCGCGCACCGACCGTACCCGGGCGTCGCTGCTGGTCTGGGGCGGATGGCTGCTGGTGACCGGGCTGGTGTTCAGCTTCATGAGCGGCACCGTGCACCCGTACTACGCGGTGCAGCTCGCGCCCGCGATCTCCGCGCTGGTCGCGATTTCCGGGCACGCGCTGTGGCGCGGCCGGGCGCACACCGCGCCGCGGACGGTGCTGGGCGGGATGATCGCGGCGACCGCGGTGTGGGACTTCATCCTGCTCGACCGGACGCCGGACTGGGTGCCCGCGCTGCGCTGGGTGATCGTGGTGCTGGGGTTGCTCGTGAGCACCATCGTGGTGGTCGGGGTGCCGCGGACGCGGACCGTCTTGATCGGCCTCGCGGCGGCGATCGTCCTGACGCTCGGGGTCGGCACCGCCGGATACGCCGCGGAGACGGTTTCCTTGCCGCACAGCGGTTCTATCCCGACTTCGGGTCCTCGGAGCAGCGGAATGGGCGGCGGTTTCGGCGGCGGGATGGACGAGGCCAACGGTTCCGTCGGCCAGTTGCTGGGCGGCACGACGACGAAGTGGGCCGCCGCGACGACCGGATCGCAGTCGGCGGCGAGCCTGGAGCTGGCGAGCGGCAAGTCGGTGATGGGCATCGGCGGCTGGGACGGCAGCGATCCGGCCCCGACGCTGGAGCAGTTCAAGCAGTACGTCGCGGCGGGCGAAGTGGCGTACTACGTGGACGGCGGCCGGGGCGGCGGTCCCGGCGGCGGGTCGAACGACATCTCCGAGTGGGTGGCCGCGAACTTCACCGCGACCACGGTCGGTGGCGAAACTGTCTACCAGCTCACCCGGTAAGTCGGGAAATCCTCAGCCTCCTCCCAGGAACGAGGCGCATTCTGGAAAGCACGGAGAGTCATCCGCCGCGAACGTCCGGGAGGTCACGATGGCCGCATACCCACGCTGGCACACCGCGAGCGAGCAGGGCCCGCGCGAGCGCAATGCCGACGCGGTGAGCGCCTACGCGGCTGCCGGGGCGCGCGGAATCACCTTCGCACTCGCCGACGGCGTCGGGGACGACCCCGGCGCCGGGCGAGCCGCCCAGGTCGCCGCCGCGGCCGCCGCGCGGACTCCCGTCGAAGCCGGTCCGGTCAAGGCGGTTTTGGCCGCCCAGCAAGCAGTTCACCGGCTGGGCGGCACCGGCGACGCCGTCCTGGTGGTGGCCATGCCGTTCGCCGGCGGATACCGGATCGCCTGGGTCGGCGACGCGCGAGCGTATGCGTGGGACGGGTCGATGATCCACAAGCTGACGCGGGACCACACGATGGCGGAGTACTTCCGCTCGCGGCACCAGCCGTACTCGCCGCGGATGGAGCACCTGGTCACCACGAGCGTCCGCACGACGAAGCCCGAGGAGATCGGCACGACGGAATCCCTGAGCGGCGGCCTCCTGCTCACCAGCGACGGCGTGCACAAGGTCCTCACGCCCGCCACGATCGACGAAATCCTCGCCGACCCGGCCCGCGGCGCCTCAGCGCTGGTCGCCACCGCCATCGCCCTGGGCGGCCGCGACAACGCGACGGCGCTGTTCGTGGAAGCCCCTGACGTGGCCGCGCTGGTCACGGAGAGGCTGCACACCGCCGCCTAAGCACGCTCCCGTTTGAGGGCCCGGTACTCGCGGTAGACGAGCACGATGATCACCGCGTCGAGTGCCGCGAAGAACGGCAGCGCGATGGAGTGCGTTTCGAAGGCGCGGTAAATCTCGTACACGACGAACGCCGCGAGCACGAGCATCGCGACCGGATACGCGCGGACCCACTTGCGCGCGAGCGCCCACACGAGGGCGAGCTTGAGCAACCCGTGCGCCAGCAGGTAGATGACGGCGAACGTCTTGGTCCCCCCTCCGGCGAAATGCTCGGCAGCGGTTTCCAGATGCCGTGCCAGCGTGCCGGAGGGGTCGCCCAGCAGGTCGCGGGTGATGACCGCGTTGACGAACCCCGTGACGACCGTCGCGGGGATGAACGCCAGGATCAGCGCCCCGATCAGCTGAAGGCCCCCGTCGAGGCCCTTCAGCGTGATCGCGATCTTGAACAGCCGCTCGGTGGAACGGGTGGAGGTCTCCTCGCTCATCGGTACAGGAAACCGGAAAACCCCGGGACATGCTGGGTTGACGGCCTGGTTTCGGCTGGGTGATCCGGTTTGCGTGCCCTGCTTTGACCGCTGGCCGGGGTGTTCCGGTTCGTACCCTGCTTCCTCCGGTGGCCGGGCTGTTCCGGCTCGTGCCCCTGCTTCGGCCGCGGACCGGGTTACTCCGGCTCGCGCCCTGCGGCCGCCGCAGGCCGGGTTGCTCCGGCTCGCGCCCTCCTTTGGCCCCTGGCTGGGGTGTTCCCCGTCCGCGCCCTGCTTCGGCCGCAGGCCGGACTGCTCCGGCTCGCGCCCGCCGTGGCTCACCAGTCCCGCTGCGGTGGCGCCTCTTCACCCGCGAAGCATGGCCGCACCGCCCTTGCTCTGGCAGTCCGCGCAGCGCGCGTACCGTTTCGTGTGATCGTGCGGATCCTGCCCGAACACCGGATAACACGCGGCCCCGCACAACCCGAGATACACCGGCCCGCACCGCAACGGACGCCGCCCGACCTGATGCGCCAGCCGAGCCGCGTTCTCCGGCGCACCCGCCTGCGGCAGCCAGCCGTGCGCGGGCAGGCTCGCCAGGACGATCTCGTTGAGGTGATCGGCCCGCCGGATCAAGGCCCGCCCGAGGTCGAGAAGGCGCTCGCCGAGATCCCGCACCGCGTCCGGTCGCGGATATCGTTCGTCGAGGGCGCGGGTCAGGAACCCGAGATCCAACGCCAGGGTGGCTTGGAGGTCCCGGATCCAGGTAACCAGCTCGGGGCCAGTGAGCCCTACTGCCGACGTGCGCTGCTCGGGCAGTCTGCTCCAGTGGCCGGTCATGCGCTGTCCCCAGCGAATGCCAGGCCGCCTCGTGCTGCACCGCCCCCGCACCGGACACCAGCGTCCCTGCGCGTCGATGCCATGCTCGATGCTTCGGCCGCTCCCGACCGCAATGCCGCTCGCACCACACACACCAAATCCAGCCCCGCCGCGAACCGCACGCGCAAGACCGGCATCGCGCTGTTCACACCAGGCACCGTTCTTCGCTCGAGCGGGCCTGCCCCTCCTGGCGGAGCCATTCCTCCGCGCAGTCAGAGCACGTCGGATCGAACCAGTGGCCGCCGAGCTGTGGCACGTCGCTGCGGGCGACCGTGACTTCGGCTCCGCACAGTGCGGTGAACGTTTCCCCGGGTCGCGGCGCGAACGGCCCGTCCAGCGCGTGCCGTTTTCCTTCCGCCTGCTGCCATCTGAACACCGGACTCCTCCCCTTGTGGTGCTTGGAGTCCTATTTCCGATGTCGCCGCCGCGTAACGCAAGCCCCCGTTCCGGGTGATCATCGGAACCGGGATTTCCCCTTAGCCACCAGGGCTTTCCGCGCACGCCGGGGAACGAGCGCGGGTTACCGCCGGGTTAGGTGTCACCAGATGGTGACACCCCCGGGAGGGCGGACGCCGCCGCGAGCGTTACGGTGCCCGTGCTGCTTCAGCGATGCGAGGCGCGGCAGCAGTCACGGGCGCCGCGAGGGGGAAGGCGGCGAGCGTCCGCGCGGGCATCACCTCGCTTTCCGGAGTGCGGTCGCCGCTATGACTGCTGTCGCCAAGCGCATACGCAACCCCCGCGCGCGGGTTGTCACACGACCGTGGCGCGAATTGCCAGGATGCGGGCTCGATCACGACACGATGGTGGGTTCGATCAGGACGCCGGGAGCCGTGTCTGGGCCAGGGCCGTAGCGCAAGGCGTCACAGCAGCGGAGTCTGATCGGCACGCCGGAAGCGGCCTCGCGGTCATGCAGCGTGGATACGCCAGCCGGATCAAGCCACGGTGGTGCGGCTGATCAGCACGTCGAGACCCGGGCCGCTCAGATCGTCCGCCGCCGCGCGACGGCCTGCCAGCGCGAGCAGCAAAGCCTCCGCCGGGCCGCGGACTTCGATGCCGGTCCCGGACGTCCAGTCCAGGTCGGTCGCGACCGCGCGCAGACCGGTCAGCCGGCGCGACACCCCGATCGGCGGAGCTCGCAGCGACAGGTCCAGCGCCCGGCGCAACCGCGCCGCCGGGATCGTCCTCGGCAGCCCGAGCGGGCGGCGGATGTCCTGTTGATGGATCAAACCGTCGAGAAACCCGATCATCCCGCCGAATTTCCCCAGGAGCCGTCCCGGCTGCGGGTGTCGACGCATGACGCCGATCAACTCCTCCGGCGCGCGCACCCGGTATTCGGCGAGGCCGATTTCGTTGGCCCGGCTCAGCGACAGCCTCGCGCGGGCGAGCCGCTGCGCCAGCTGGCGTCCGCCTAGTTCGTCGTAGCTCACGACGTGCGCGACGACCGAGCGAACGTTCCAGCCCGCGCACAGTGTCGGCTGGTCCCACTGCTCTGGCGTGAGCGTCTCGAGGAAGTCCGCGAAGTCGGCGCGTTCCTCGCGAGCCGGGGTCCGTACGTCCATGCCCTCCCCCATCTGCGACGGACACTCACCGTAGCAGCGCACCCCTCGCGTTCGCCGGGTTGATCAAGGTGGCGAACCCCAAAGTGGACCTCGGCGCACATTCATCCGATCGGGTCGAATATGTGCGGACAGATAACACCTGGAATAGTCCGGCAGATCGCGAATACCCGTTCCGCAAACACCACGAACGGCGGCTTCGGCGAAGAATTTTCCGCCCCGGGTTAGCGCGATCGGCAACGGGCATGCAAAGATGGCATCACCGCAGGCAGGAGGGGTTAAAAGGGTGGAATATTCCATACCCGGGACGCCCGCCGCGGCCGCCGGAACCAGTTCCCCTCGAGGGCGGGCTGGGAACTGTGTTCCGGCACTTTTCCGGCGGAGAAGAAAGGAAGCGCAATGACCGTTCCTGGCGCGGAAAATGCAGGCCAGGCATGCCGTCGGACAGAAAAACCGGACATCCGCGGCGACAGACCGTATGCCGTTGCCGTGAGTCAACGCCCCGGCCGGGTGACCGTGACGTTTCACGAACCGGGCATGGCCCAGCCAGCCCCGGTCGTACCGTCGCCGCGGCCGACTACGAGACCGGCCTACCCGTCGTGGAAGACCGCGCGGACGGCGGTCGAACTGGCCGCCCAGCGGGACGGCGGGACTCAGCCGTGGCAGCTGATCGCGCTCCTGCTGGTGCTGCTCGCCGGGGCGACCGCGATCGTCTTCGCGACCGCCGGCGTGCTGGCCGGTCTGGCTACCGCGAGCGGAGTCGCCCTCGTCCACGTCGCCGGTGCCGTGCTGCACAAGCGGCACACCGCGAACCGGGGCACCTGACCACCCTCGAAGCGGACGCCGGCGGCGGCTCAGGCTGCCCGCGTTCTGCGCTCCCGGTGCCCGGCCGGGCAGGGCCGGGCACCGGGAGACGAGGTTGCCGTTCCGGGATTGACTCTGGGGTCGCGCCGAGTGCTGGCGACGGGTGACGGCTCGGCGGCCGAGATCGCTGCCGCTTCGGGATTACGCGAGCTCGGCTCGGCCCCACGATCCCGGTCCCGCTGGCCCCGCACCCCAGGGAAACCGCCCGAAGTGGCGCAAACAGGACTCCACCGAACACCTCAGTCCCTCAACCGCCCCCACCTGTCATCAACTGCAGACACCCAACCCCCTCCACTCCGCCAAAAACCACGAAAAAAGCACCCCCACCCCACCTCAACAACGAAATCCACAACAACAACCCGAAATTGCACGTGCGAAAGCACCACCCAATGCACGAGAAGTGTCCATTCAGGTGAAATCCCCGCCGCACACCGCGCCATTGATCCACCAGGCCACTACCCTCAGGAATATTCCGAACACATTCCGTACTTCGCGGAATATTCCATTCACTCATCGAAAACGAGAAAACGAGGGGTTGCAGTGGACGCCTACGACCCGCACGAGCACGAGCAGCACCCGACCCACGCCCCGGCGGCCGGGCCCGCGGCGCGCTTCCCGGACCACGCCTGGCGGAAACCCGCTGCTTGCGGGCCTAATTCCGGCAACTGCGTCGAAGTGAACCTGGCCGAGCACGGGCTGGTCGGGGTGCGGGACAGCAAGATCGGCGACTCTCCCGTCCTGGTCTTCGACCGGGGCGAGTGGGCGCGGTTCGTCGAGGCCGTGCGGCGCGGGGAATTCGACGGCTGACCAGGCACGACAACGCAGCTCTGCCGAAAACGCCGGGAACCTTGCGAAAAAGGCGCCGACCCGGAGTATTGCCCGCCGGGTCGGCGCATTATCATCGGAGGTTCTCACATCGGCCCCTGGACGAAATGACGGAGCCCCTGGTGACCACCCCGATCCGGCAGCCCCCGCCGTCTCTGCGGACCCAGCGTTCCCGGCTGGGGTCCCGGATCCTCAAGTGGCGCACCGCTCGCGGGCTGACCCAGGTCGACCTCGCCGACGGGATCGGCTGCAAGCAGCCCAAGATCCAGAAGATCGAGTCCGGCAAGGCGGGCACCCGGCCCGACGACCTCGAGCGGATCATCGAGGTGCTGGCCGTCCCGCCCGCCGAGGCCGATCAGCTGCGGGAACTCAACCAGGCCAACGATCCGTCCGCGCGCCGCGCCGAGCGGAGGATGATCACGCCGCAGTGGTTCCGCGAGATCCTGGAACGCGAGCAGGCGGCGGCGGAAATCCTCAGCTGGACCGGGAATCGCATCCCGGGACTGCTCCAATCGGAGTATTACATGCTCGCGCAATTCCAGGCCAGCCGCCAGGAGCGGGTCACCGACCGGGTCGCCGAACGCAAGGCGCGGCAACGGCTTTTCGACGCCTGCCCGGGTCCGCGGACGGTCTTCATGCTGGAGTACAGCTGCATCGAGAAACTCGTCTACGGCACCAAGGCCAGCATCGCCACCGATCAGCTCGAGCACATGATCCGGATCGTCGAGACGCATCCCTTCGCCGAGGTCCGGATCCTCCCGCGCGACGCGGCCGCCTACCCGGACGAGGACTTCACCATCCTCCGCTTCGGCCATCCCGACCTGCCCGATTTCGCTTACCAGGAAAGCAAAGTCAAGCTCATCACCGTGCCGCAGGGGCAGGACGAGTTCGCCTCCTACGAGGAGTCGTGGGAAGCCCAGCTCGCCGCCACCCTGTCGCGCGACCAGTCCCTGCAGTACCTGAAGGAATGGGCGAGCCGCTGCGCGACGCCCGTCCGCTGACCCGCAGTCCCGAACGAAAGGAACAGCCACCGGTGGCCGACGAACCCTTCCCGCCTCCCGGGGTCGACCTCGACCACCCGAGCGTCGCGCGGGTGTACGACTACTACCTCGGCGGCACCACCAACTGGACGATCGACCGGGAGTTCGCCGACGAGGTGATCCGCGAGTTCCCGCTGATCCGCCCCATCGCGAAGGCCAACCGGCTGTTCCTGCACCGGCTCGTGCGGCACCTCGTCAAAAAGGGCGTGCGGCAGTTCGTCGACATCGGCTCCGGCGTGCCGACCATGGGCCACGCGCACCAGGTCGCCGACGAACTCGCGCCGGGCGAGAGCCACGTCTGCTACGTCGACTATGAACCGGTCGCGGTCGCGCATTCGGAAACCCTGCTCCGCGAGTCGGGCGACCTCGACCGGCACGCGGTGATCCACGCCGACATGCGCGACCCGGAACGGCTGTGGGAGCAGATCGCGGCGACCGGCGTGATCGACGTCGAGAAACCGCTCGCGCTGCTGCTGATCGCGGTGCTGCACGTCCAGCAGCCGCCCGCCGAGGACAGCGGCGGCACCGAGGACCTCGGGCCGTCCATCGTCGCGCGCTACCGCGATCTGCTCGCCCCGGGCTCGTTCCTCGGCATCTCGCACATCACCGACCAGGGCGTTCCCCCCGACGTGGACGCCGGGCTGGTCGAGCTGAAGCAGCTGTACGACCGGTCGAGCAGCCCGGTGATCTGGCGTTCGCGCGAGGAGATCCAGGCACTGTTCGGGTCTTTCGAGATGCTCGAACCGGGGCTCACCTGGACGCCGTCGTGGCATCCGGAGGAGTCCGGCGAGGGCGCGCCGCAGGTGGAGTTCGAGACGCCGGCGCATTCGGTGATCCTGGCCGGAGCGGCGCGCAAGCCGTAATTCGCTCGCTTCGGGCGGACGCCGCTGCGACCATCGACGCATGCGCACGAGCACTGTGGCGGACCGGATCCGCGAAGCCACCGTCTTGCTCGGGGACGGGCCGGACCGCCACCGCTTCCCCGACCCGACGGGGTGGTGGCGTGCGCCCGGACTGCTGCGCGAACTGGGTCCGGCGCTCGCCGGGCTGTTCGCCGACGAGCAGCCGAATGTCGTGCTGGGCCCCGAATCCCGCGGGTGCCTGCTCGGTCCGCTGGTCGCGGTGGAATTCGGCGCGGGCTTCGTCGAGGTGCGCAAGAACCGGTACCCGACCTGCGATTCGGACCGGTGGTTCCAGCGCACCTCGCCGCCGGATTACCAGGACCGGCACCTTCGGCTCGGCTTCCGCCGCAGTCTGCTCCAAGCGGGCGACCGTGCGCTGTTCGTGGACGACTGGATCGACACCGGCGGCCAAGCCTTCGCCGCACAAGCCCTGGTCGCCGACGCCGGGGCGACGTGGATCGGCGTCGCCGTGGTCGTCGACGGGCTGCGTCGCCACGAGCCCCGCCGGCAACTCCGCGTGCGCTCCCTCCTGCACTCGCGCGACTTCTGATCACCGGAACGCGTCGACGCTGCGGCTGGCCCAGGAAGCGAACGAAGTCGCCGGACGGCCGAGCACCTTCTCGACATCGGGGCTGCTGCGGAGCTCCTCCGGAAGCGGCTGGCCCAGGATGTCGAGCGTGCCGTCGGCGACCGGTTCCGGCATCTGCTGCACCATCTGCTCGCGTGCCTGTGCACGGTCAAGCTCGACGAATTCCAGCGGCTCGCCGAGGGCAGCACCGAGGATCTCCGCGCGCTGTCGCGGGCTCGTCGCCTCCGGTCCAGTAAGGACATAAGTCTGTCCGGCATGACCGTCCCCGATCAGCGCGGCCGCGGCGACTTCGGCGATGTCGAGCGGGTCCACGGCCGGGAGCGCGACGTCGCCGAACGGCGAGAAAACCTTGCGCTGGGCCCGAATCGTCGGGATCCACGCGAAGGTGTTGGTGGTGAACCCGCCGGGGCGAAGGACTGTCCACTCCAGACCGGAAGACCGCACCGCCTCCTCCAACGCGGCGAGCGGCGCGTGCGAAACCGCGTCCGGCCGGGTTCCCGCGGCCTGCGACGACTGCAGGACGACCCGCGAGACGCCAGCGTCGGCGGCGGCCCGCAGGACAGCTTCCCCATCGACGTGCGCGCCCGCGCCGGAGACCAGCAGATACAGCGCCTCCGCGCCCTTCAGCGCAGGGACCAGGCTGCCCGCGTCCGCCAGGTCCGCGACCATCGGGGTCACGCCGGGCCGCGACGGCGGCGGGGACGTCACGCCGCGGGAAACGGCGGTCACGGCGTGCCCGGCTTCGGTCAGGGACTCGACCAGCATGCGGCCGACGTTGCCCGTGGCACCGGTGACGACGATCATGACTTGCTCCTCAGCTAGGGGTCGAAAGCGACACAGCGAGGCTAAAAGCCGCCGTACAGTAGGTTCCCCAGGGAAAGTATTGGAGCCGCATGACCACCACCGCGCAGACCGGGGCCGATCCGCTCGCCGCGTGCCGGATCAGCCCTGCCGTCGACCTGCTGTTCAGCCGGTGGACGACCCCGATCCTGTGGACGCTCAGCCAATCCGGTCCGGTGCGGTTCGTGGAACTGGAACGGCGGCTCGGCGCGACCGGGAAGGTCCTCACGCAACGGCTTCGGCAGCTCGAGCGCGACGGCTTGGTGGAGAGGCGCTATTACGCCGAGGTGCCGCCGCGCGTCGAGTACGAGATCACCGAACTCGGCCGGAGCCTGTCGCCGGTTTTCGCCGCGCTCGCCGAATGGACGGACGAGCATCTGCCCGCCGTCGAGAAGGCCCGCGACGCCTACACCGGCCCGCTGCCGCGTTAACCGGCGAACTGCTCGTTCCCCAGCACGCCGAGCAGCTGGATCTTCTCGAACGCCTCGCTGCGCGGCGGCGCGGTCAGCACGAGCAACGCCTGCGACTGGTCCTCGGTGAACAGCACCTGGCAGTCCACCTCGATCTCGCCGAGCTGCGGATGCACGAGCACCTTGTGGTCCTCGAACCTTTTCGCCACTTGGTGTTCTTCCCAGATTCGCGCGAACTCCGGGCTCTCCCGGGTCAACGCGCGCACCAGTTCGCCCGCCCGCGATCGCGGCCCCATCGACCCGTGCACGACCCGCAGGTTCGCCACCAGCGCACGGCTTTGCCGGTCCCGGTCGTGCGCCGGATAGACGAGCCGCTCGTCCGGGTCGGTGAACCACCGGTAGATCTCGCTGCGCGCCAGACCCGTGTACTGCGAGCGGTCCCCGTACAACGCCTCCGCGAACCGGTTCTGCACCAGCACTTCGCCGAGGTTCGACAGGATGAGCGCGGGCGTGTCCGACAGCCGGTCGAGGACCCGCATCAGCGCGGGCGCGACGTGCGTGGCCGCGACGATCGGCGACGGGGCGTTGCGGCCCGCGAGGTGGAACAGGTAGTCGCGCTCGTCGTCGGTGAGCCGCAACGCCCTGGCCAGCGCGGCCAGCATCTGCTCGCTCGGCTGCGGTCCGCGTTGCTGCTCCAGCCGCGTGTAGTAGTCGGTGGACATCGCCGCCAGCGCCGCGACCTCCTCCCGCCGCAGTCCCGCTGCCCGCCGTCGCGCGCCCGCGGGCAGCCCGACGTCCTCGGGCCGCAATCCCTCGCGACGGCTGCGGAGGAAGGCAGCCAGCTCAGCTCGATCCATGGGTCCAGTATCGGCTCGGTCCGGCGCCTCAGCCAGGGATCGCCGATCCCCCGATATGCGCTCTCTGCCGCCGCGACGCCGGGCGGCCGAAACTCAGTGGCATGAACATCACCGGAAACACCGTCTTCATCCCCGGCTCGACCAGCGGCATCGGACTCGCTCTCGCCCTCGAACTGCGGGCGAAGGGCAACACCGTCATCGTCGGCGGGCGGCGCAGCGAACTGCTCGCGCAGATCGCCGCCGACCACCCCGGTCTCGACACCGTCCAGATCGACACCACCGATCCGGCGAGCATCGAAGCCGCGGCCAAGGAGGTGCTCGCGAAGCATCCGGACCTCAACGTGCTCGTGCCGATGGCAGGCATCATGCGCGTCGAGGACTGGCACCACCCGGAGTCCTTTGTGGACAGCGCGGAAGCGACCGTGACCACCAACGTCCTCGGCCCGATCCGGCTCATCGCCGCGTTCGTCGAGCACCTGCAAACGCGTCGAGACGCCACCATCCTGACCGTTTCGTCCGGCCTCGCCTTCGCGCCGCTGAAGGCCACGCCGAGCTACAACGCGTCGAAGGCCGCGATCCACATGCTCAGCGAATCGCTGCGGCTGCAACTGGCCGACACCTCGGTGAAGGTCGTCGAACTGGAGCCGCCGTCCGTGCGCACCGCGCTCCTGCCCGGTCAGGAGGAAAGCGAGTTCGCGATGCCGCTGGACGCCTTCGTCGCCGAGGTCATGACGCTGCTCGAAACCCAGCCGGACGCGACTGAGATCCAGGTCGAGAACGTCAAGTTCCTCCGCCACGGCGAGGCCCGCGGCGACTACCACCAGGTGGTGGCGATGCTCAACGCCGCGGACCCGCACGGGAAGTGATTCACAGGTACAGCACGGCGGTGAGCACCATGCCGCCGAGCGCGACCACCCAGGTGTAGGGCAGCGTCGAGGCCATCGCCCGCTCCGGGCGCACGCCGGAGTACTGCGCGGCCCACACCGTCTGGGTGCTGGTCGGGTCGGACACGCCGAACACCTGGTTGTACGACGCCATCAGCCCGACCACGGCGGGCAGCGGGTAGATGCCGCCGGTCACGAGCACGCCCGCGACGCCCGCGCCGAGGCCGAACACGTTGAGCGGCCCGCGGAACAGGCACAGCGGCACGAGAAGCACGAAGACCACCACGAACCAGACCGCGCCGGACGGGCTGATCGCCGACACGATCGGCGTCAGCGCGTTCTTGGCGCCGGGAAGTTTCACCGCCGCGAGCAGCATCCCGATCGCGACGAACAGCGCGATCGGCGGGGCGGCGACGTCGAACGCCTTGTACAGCGAACGCAGCGCGCGGCCATTGAGCTCGCCCCATTTCGTGGTGGCGACCAGCCCGTACAGCACTCCGGCCAGCAACGACGGGACGATCGGCACCGCGAACCCGAGCGCCAGCACGATCGGCAGCAACGGCGTGAGCAGCGCGTACCAGGGCGCGTCGCCGCGCCGGACGCGCGCCTTCGGCCGGTCGAGTTTCACCGCCCACGCATGCCGCGCGCCGCGGCGGGTCTGGACGAGGACGTAGACGATGCCGACTATCAGCGCCATCGGGAACAGTTTGATCATGATGGACTTGACGTCGGCGACCGGCGCGCCCAGTGCGTCGGAGAGGAACTGCCACACCGGAAGTTCCAGCGGCGAGCCCGCGGAAATGCCCATCAGGACGGTGCCGCCCGCGGCGACCGGGCGCACGCCGACCGCGATCATCGCCGGGATGCCGACCACCCCGGCGAGCATCGCGGCGGGGGCCGAGCCGGTGATGCTGCCGCACAGGATCGACACCGCGAACACGCCGAGCGCCACCACAGACGGCCGTTCGCCGCCGAATTCGACGATCTTGCGCACCAGCGTGCCGGCGATGCCGGTTTCGTCCATCAGCGTACCGAGCCACGAGCCGAGCAGGACGGCGATCATCGTGGACGCCAACGCCGCGGCGCCCGTTTGCAGGACGCCGGCGAGGATGCTGTTCTTCCCCTCGGCCAGCGGCGCGCCGGCGAGCAGCGAGATGCCGATCGCGAGGAACACCAGTGCGAACGCCGTCGGCAGCACCCGGGTGAGCATCAGCACCACCCCCACCGCCATCAGGACCAGAATCGCGATACCCATGGTCAGTTCCCTCCCGCGAGTGCGGTGGTGAGCAGCAGCGGGCTGACGCTCAAGCCGCTGCGGCGGTGGGCGAAGCGGTGTGCGGCGATCTCTTCGGCCCCGGCGACGTGGCCGCGCACGCGGAACGGGCCGAGCCGCAGCGCGGTGTGGCCGAGCCGCCGGTTCAGCTCGCGGACGTCGAGGCGGTGGTGGGCCGTCTCGTGGGCGACGGCAGCCTTTCGCAACGCTTCGCGCGAGACTTGGTACCCGTGCTCAGCGGCGAGTTTTGCCAGTCGGGTCAAGGAATCCGTGTACACCGTGACGGTGCCTCCGTGGTGTTCGGCGACCAGGATCTCGTCGCGGCGAACCCCTCCCTCGCGCTCCACGACGTGCACGTCTTCGTCGGTTCCGGCGGCCAGTTCGTCGCCGTAGGCGAGGGCGATCGCGGCCCATTCGCGGAGCTGGTCCTCGCTGCGGTTCTCGTGGGTGGGCGTCGCGCGCAGCAGGTCGACGGCCAGGTCCAGATCGGTGTTCACCGGCGGTCCTCCAGGATCAGGACGACCGGCTCGTCCGCCGCTCGGGTCTTGACCTCGGCTCCGGCCAGCGCGACCAGCTGGTCCCGGTCGAGCACGCCGGACAGGTCCGCGATCTTCGGCCCGACCAGCAGCCACACCGCCGGCGCCTGGGAACCGCCGTCGCCGTAACGGGTGTGCTGGTCGGCCAGCGTCGCCAGGCGCGCTTGCGCGGAGCCGGCGTCCGTGTGCTCGATGACCGAGCCGGTGCCGTGCAACCGGATCACCCCCTCGCCGTCGACCACGCGCATCTGCTCGACGGGCCGGGCGAACCGTCCGAGGAATCCCGCACGTCGCGCTTTCGCGCCGAAGACGCGGTGCCTCGCGGTGCCGTCCAGTTCCCGCACTTCGCCCGGCTGGACCCCGATGCTGCGCGCGACCTCGGCCCGTACCGCTGTTTCGTCCACAGTGGAGGCTCGATCCTTGGTGCGCAGTTCGGTAGCCCCGGTGGCGACCGCACGCACCAGGTTGCGCTGCGGGTCCACTGTCACGTCCACTTCGACGCCCGCGGGATCCGCGCCTTGGGCCACGACGGCGGATTCCGCCTCGGTGCGCACGGCGAGAATGTCCGCATTGGACGGACTCGGCACGATCCGTTCCACCGATTCCCGCACCAGCGCTAGCGCCGCACCGAGCGGGCTGATCACTTCGGCGTGCGCGGCGATCCGCCAGTCGTGGGAGGATTGCGCGCCGAGGAACGGCGTGACTGCCGCGGCTCCGCCACCGCCGCCGACGAGCGTCGGCCGGTTCAGCCGGTATTCGGCGACCAGTCCGTCCACGACCGTCCGGACGGGTTTGACCGCCTGCTCCAGCACCGTCCGCGCGGCCTCGTCGACCGTCACCCCCAGCGCCGCGGCCAGCGGTTCCATCGCCAGCCGTGCCGATTCACGCTCGGCGAGCGCATAGGCGTCATCCGGGACCACGCCGAGCGCGTTGGCCGCGCAAGTGAGCGTCAGCGCGCACTGACGACCGCCGGACAGCTCCAGTGCGACGTAGTCCGACGGGTCGTCCGGCCTCGGCGACACCGTGACCAGCTTCGCCCCCGCCAACGCGGAAACCGGCTCGAAACACGCGTACGGCAGCCCCGCGATGTGCGCGCTGCGGGGCCCGACCTCGGTCACCGCACGCCCGGAGAACCGGATCAGCGAGCCGCCGCCGATGCCGACCGTCCGCACATCGAGCGCGGGCAGGTACGTCTCGTGCCCGCCGAGATGTGCGTGCCGTACCTGGACGCGACCACGCCGGATCACGCTGATGTCCGTAGAAGTCCCGCCCGTTTCCAGGAAAACGCCCTCGCTGAGCTTCTCCCCCATCAACGCGCCGGCCACGCCTGCGGCCGGGCCGGACAACGCCGTCAGCAACGGACGGCGACGCATCTCCGGCAGCGACATCACCCCGCCGTCACCGCGCACGACCATCAGCGGCGCGGTGATCCCGGCCCGCTGCACACTGGCCTCGACCACGTCCGCGGTGGACACCATCCGTGGCATGATCCCGGCGTTCAGCACGGCCGTCCGGGCTCGTTTGGTCAGCCCGTACAGCCCGGTTATCTCGTGCGTAGCCGTCGCGAGGACTCCGCGTTCCCTCGCCGCGGCTGTCACCGCCCGCTCGCCCTCGGGATCGTCCACGCTGAACGGTTCGACGGCGACGATCACCTCGGCACCCTGTTTGACCAGGTCGTCGACCGCGTCCCCGGCCGCCGAGAGGTCGGCGACTGGGGCGAACCGCACCGGCATCCGCCGCCCGGGAGCCAATTCCATTTTGCCGAGCGCAGTGAGCCGCCGGGTGGCGAACGCGTCGAAACCGGTGCCCACGCCGGCGATGCCGACGGTGGCGACGTCGCCTTCCAGCAACGCGTTCGTCGCCTGGGTGGTGCCGTGCGCGAGGAACGACACGTCCTCCGCGCCGACCTCCGCCCGCAGTTTCTCCAGCGCTTCGAGAATGCCGTGGGCGACGCCGTCTTCGTGGTCGTGGCTGGTCGGCACTTTCACCTGGCCGAGCAGTTCGAACGTCCGCGCGTCGACGGCGACGGCGTCGGTGAACGTGCCGCCGACGTCGATGCCGACGCGCACGGGACCGGGATGGAACGCCATTGTCCGCACCTCCTGAGGGAAATCGTGATCAGTAGCCGCGGACGTCGGGCCAGCGCCGTTCGACCCCGGCGCGGTCCAGCACGCGGGCGAACTCGTCGAACCGGTCCTCGCGGATTTGGTGCGGCTGCAGCCCTTCGCGCAGCGCGAAACCGGCGAGGTGGCCGGCGACCTCGCCGACGTTCCACTCCACCGGATGCAACCGGTGACAGCCGTTGGTGATGTGCGTGGTGCCGATGTTCTTTCCCGCGGGCAACAGGTTGCGCATCCGCTGCGGCAGCAGCGCGCCCAACGGCAGTTCGAAGGGGACGCTCGGCACGTCGAGGTAACTGTCCCCGGCGGTCGACGGGTGAAGGTCGATCCGGTAACTGCCGACCCCGACCGAATCCTCGCGCCGCTTGCGGCCGGTCGGGCCGAGGATGTCGAGCGACACGTCCTGTTCGACGACCGTGGTGACCGCCCGGATCCGCCTCGCTTCGCGCACGTACGCGGACTTCGCCAGCCCGTCGTCGGTGCCGACCACGTCCGGGCGCAGCTTCAGGCCGGGGAAACCGGTGCCGCCGTCCAGCCGTGGTGCCTCGGTCTGCAGCCAGTACAACACCGACAGCGAAAGCTGTTTTGCCTCGTAGTGCGCGCGGGCCACGTCCGCGGCGGTCGTGACCCCGTCGATCTCCAGCGCGGGCCGCAGCCAGTAGTCGTTGAGCGGCCAGTTGACCAGGGTGAGGTCGGAATCGAACGCACCCGGCTGGTGCAGTTTGCGCGCGAGGATCCGCCGGAACCCCCACAATTCCTTGTCCCCGGCGTCGGCGCTCTGGTCGGCGCTCACCGCGAGCGGATCCGTCTCCGGGTTCGGGTCGAAGGTCCGCGGCACCGGCTCCAGCGACCGGGGATCCGGGGCGAGGAACCCGAGCAGCGGGCCGGGCCAGAAGTCCGGCTGGTATTCGCTCCAGACGCCGTACAGTTCCGGCCGGTCGATCGTGTGGTCCTCGCCCGCGTGATGGGACAGCACGAAGCAGTAGGTGATGCCCTGGAGGTTGCCCGGGTCGGCCTGCTCCGGCGCGTGCGGTTCGCCGTGCTCGGACTGCGCTTCGGCCCCGATCGCGAACTCGGTTCCAGTGAGGGGCAAGAGGTCGCCGTTTTCGGTGGCGTCCAATGTGTACTCGGCGCGAACCGTCGTGCGGTTCCCGTCCGGCCCTTCGAAGGTGACCGCCTCGACACGGTCGCCGGTGACGTCCGCCGCGACCGGCCGGTGTCGCAAAAGGACAGTCAGCCGGCCGGACGAGCGATGCGGGGCCAGCATCGATTCCAGCACCGCGAGCGCGACGCGCGGCTCGTGGCACAGCTTGCTGACCCGCCCCGCCCCGGGGTTCAGGTCGGTGAGCGCGGCCGCTTCGGCCCGCAACGGGTAATGCCGCCGGTAATAGTCGCGCACCCCTTCGCGGAACCGGCGATACGTCGCGGTGCCGCCGAACTGTTCGATCCAGGGATTCTCGTCCGGGGGCACCGCCTGCGCGGTGAACTGGCCGCCGAGCCAGTCGGTCTCCTCGGTCAGCACGACGCGGTGTCCTGCCGACGCGGCGGCCAGCGCGGCGGCGACGCCGCCCACCCCGCCGCCCGCGACGAGGATCTCCGTGCCGAGTTCAGCCATTGCTCTGTCCTAATCGGATCGTGGTGCGCCGACGTCCTCGCCGGCCACCGGTGGGCACCACAGCAGCTGCTGCCGCGTGGTCGTCTTCTCGGTGACGAGGTCCACGAGCAGGCGCACGGCCAACCGGCCCATTTCCCGCATCGGGACCTCGAATCCGCTCGTCCCCGCCGTCCCGCCCAGCACCGCGAGGGACAGGTCGTCCGGAGTGGACAGTCCGGCCTGGTCGATCGCGGCCCGCACCGCACGGTGCGCGGCACCGGTGTCGGTTCCTTCCACAACCACCGCGGTGACGCCTTCGTCGAGCCATTTCCGGATCGGAACCGGCTTTCCGTTGAGCCGGACGATCTTCGTGTCCGGAGCCGCGCGCAGCACGCCGAGCTGACGGTCCGCAGAGGACGGTGCCTCGTCCGCCTCCCGCACGTACCGGATTTCCCGGTGGCCGAGGTCGATCAGCCGCTCCAGTACTTGCGCCGAAGCGGTGACGTAATCCGCGCCGATGTACGGGATCTGTCCGTCCAGTTCCGGCCGGCGTCCGATGTAGACCAGCGGGAACCCGGACGCCATGAGCCGCGAAACCGGTCCCTCCGGGACGTGCCTGCCGAAAAACAGGCAGCCGTCGGCCATCCGCGTCCGGCGGATCGCCTCCTCCTGCCGCGCGTGCGGCCCGCTCGTGCCGGTGAACAGGATCAGATCCTGGCCCAGCGCCGCGGCTTCCTCCTCGACGCCGGAGAGAATCGGGTGGTACGCGTCGGCCTCGTCGGTCGGGAACGCCGTGCGGAAGGTGTACAGCCCGAGCAGATTCGCCCGCGCCGACGCGAGCCGGGTGGCCGCCGGGTTCGGCACGTAGCCCAGTTCCTCGGCCACCCGCAGCACCCGGCTGCGGGTCGACTCGGCCATCCGCACGGTCCGGTTGCCCGCCAGCACGACCGAAACCGTCGCCTGGGACACCCCGGCGATGCGGGCGATGTCGGCTTGGCGAGGCATGCGGTTGCGGCCGGGCACGGGTCACCTCCGAGGAGCGCTAATGCGGATTAGGCGAGGATCTGCGCCGGGCCCGGCACCGTCAAGGCTTCCGGGATGTTTCTGTCCTGTTTTGCCGGAGTGAGGGACTAATACGTATTAGCACCTTGACAGCGCCTCAGCGGCGCCCGAAGAGTCGCTCCCGGTAACCGCCGATGAAAGGGAGCGTCCGCATGACCGAACTTTCCCGCCGCACCGCCCTGCGCGGCGCAGCCGGAGCGAGCTTCGCACTGGCCGCGCTGCCCCTGCTCGGCACCGGAACCGCGAGCGCCGCGCCCGCCGGATTCCCGGAGTACCGTTTCGTGCGCACCGCGTTCGACAAAAGCAAACTGCAGTACCCGCCGGCGAGGCGCGAGGTGATCTTCCCGTGCATCCGCGGCGTCTATGACAAGCTCGCCAACCCGCTCGGCCGCTATTACCTCTACTACGCCCCGCACGACGCGCCGGGCGGCATCTGCCTGTCCTATGCGGACAGTCTCGAAGGGCCGTTCGTCGAATACCCGCGCAACCCGATCGTCAAGAACGTCTGGAAGCCGCACTACGACGTGTCGCACGTGTCGTCGCCGTTCGTCCTGTGGCACGGGCAGACCCGCGAACTGTGGCTGTATTTCCACGGCGAGAACACCACGACTCGCCTCGCGCGGTCAAAGGACGGGATCCACTTCACCTACGACAAAACGGTGCTGTCGACGTCGATGCTGCCCAAGGGCACCACCGAAACCTCCTACGCCAAGGTGTTCGAGCACGACCTGCCTTCGCGCGGCGCGAAGTACGTGATGGTGTTCATGATCAACACCACCGCCAACCACCGCAGCATCGGATGGGGCTGGTCGGCCGACGCTCGCGACTGGACGTTCTCGCAGACGCCGCTGATCCGTCCCGAAGAAGTCGGCGCGAGCAACATCGGCGCGCCGACCGTGGTGCGGCGCAACAATTCCACCTACGTCGTGTACCACGAGAACATCGAGGCCGGCGGGAACATGCTGATCACCGAGGTCGGCAACGACTTCGGCAAACGCGAGCACCTCGGCGTCTTCCACGCTCCGCTCGCGGGCGCGCCGGACAACGGCCGGTGCGCCGCCGCGTCGTTCGGCACGATGAACGGCAAGGAGTACATGTTCTACGAGGCGGGCGAACGGCTCAAGGGCGCGATCGCCATCGCCCGCGCGGTCTAGGCCAGATACGTCGGCCTCCCGGCCACGATCGTCGCGGACACCGGCATTTCCCGCAGTTCCTTCGTGGACAGTCCACTCGGGTCGGCCGCCGTCAGCACCAGATCGGCCACGTCGCCGACCTGGACGCCGCGGCGGCCGCCCGAGGACGCGGCCAGTGCGTCGGCGAGCGGGATGGCCTGCTCGGGATGCCACGGCGACCGCTCGTCGTCGGTCCGGCCGACCGCGGCGGCGATCCCGTCCCACGGATCGAGCGGCGCGACCGGCGCGTCCGAGCCGAGTTCCAGCCGGGCGCCGGATTCGAGCAGGGCGCGGTAGGCGTACGCGCGGTCGGTGCGGCCGTGCCAATGCCGGTCGGCGACGTCGCGGTCGTCGGGCTGGTGCGCGGGCTGCACACTCGCGACCAGCCCGAGCGCGGCGAACCTCGGCACGTCCTCGGGCCGCAGCAACTGCGCGTGCTCGATCCGGCCCGGGCAGCCGACCTCGGCGAACGCGTCCAGCGCGATGGTGTTGGCGTGATCGCCGATCGCGTGCACCGCCGGGATCAGCCCGTGCTCGTGCGCGCGGCGCATCAACGGCACCAACTCCTCCGGCGGCAGCTCCAGCAGGCCGTTTTCGCCGGATCCCGGGTACGAATCGTGGCAGTAAGCGGTGCGGGTGTTGAGCGAACCGTCGACGAACAGCTTGAACGGGCCGACCGTGAGCAGTCCTTCGCCTGCTTCGAGCACATCACCGGTCCGGTGTCCTCTTTGGATGGTCTCGTCCAGCAAATACCTTGCGATCACACAGGAAACCCTCGTCGCTGGCTTTGCCGTGGCCGCCCGCCGGGTCCAATCCGTGACCGTGTCCGCGTATTCGTAGTCGACCACCGACGTCACGCCCCGCTTCGCGGCGGCAGCCAGCGCGTCGGCAACCCAAGCGTCCTGAACCTCGACCGGCGCGGACGGCAACGCGGCCGTGGCGCTCATGCAGTCGTTCTCCAGCAGGACGCCGGTCGGATGCTCACGGCCGATCAGCTTCAACGCGGCCGGGCTGAGCCACAACGTATGCAAATCCGCGCTGAACAACGCCACCGCGCGGCCCGGGAGCGCGCGCTGCAGCAGATCCTTGTGCGGCCGGTCCGGCCAGAGCCCGTCCCGGAACCCGACGCCGACGACGAGCTCCCCCGCCGGAGCACCGAGCAGCTTCTCCATCAGCAATTCGACCGCGCCCACCGCGGATCGCGCACCGTCCAGCGGGATGCGCCTGCGGAATCCGGCCCACTGCACGAGGTGCGCGTGCGCGTCGACGAGCCCGGGCAGAAGCGTGCCGCCGTGCCCGTCGAGCACGCGGGCGGCGAACCCGGTCCCAGCGCCCGGTTCCTCGACAGCCGATACGACACCGTCGCGCACCCGAACGTCGGCCAGCGGCCCCTGCAACCCGACCCGGACGCGGCGGAGGAGAAGATCGTCCATGCGCCCAGCCTGCCAGCAGGCCCCGTTCGGGTGAAGCGGGAATTCTGATGCTGGGGCGGGCGTTGAAACGGGTACACGCAATGCATGGCAGCCGTCGCCCGCCGAAGGGTCAGGGCCGGTCAGGAGCGCCGCCTTCACAAGCCGCGCAGGGTTCGACTCCCTCGGTTGCCGCTTTGTTCCGCTGGACCGCGTGCGTAGGCGCGGGTCGGGCGAAGTTGTCTTGGTTCGCGGATACGGCTGTGGCGCCCTCGCACGGGATGGGGTTTTGCGCGCTGGGGTCCGCTCGATGCCCGTTACGGTGCCACACGCCGCGACCCGGTTCATCGGCGCGAGCTGGGTTTTGCGCGCCGACGCGGTCTCAACGCCACCTACCGCGCCGCTCGCCGCGACCGGCCCGGGTGGCGGGATCGGCTGCCCAGCCCGGCCCGGACGCAGCGGAAGCTTCGGCTAGCCACACTCCCGAGTTCCTCACAGAGCGCGAGCAGCTGACCCCGCTTCGCGCAGGGTTTCCCGTCCGCCCGGCGGCCACCAGCGCTTCAAACTCCGACTGTGAGCACGCCTCGCCGCGGCCCGAAACACTTAGCTCTTGCGCTAACCATCCCCGCCCGCAATACTTAGCCCCATGGCTCAGTATTCGACCACGCTCGACGGGGTCTTCTCCGCCCTCGCCGATCCGACCCGGCGGGCTGTCGTGCGGCGGCTCGGGGTGGGCCCGGCGAGTGTCGGGGAGCTCGCGGGCGACGCGCCGATGACGTTGCCGTCCTTCATGAAGCACGTGCGGATGCTCGAGTCGCACGGGCTGATCCGCACCGAGAAGTCCGGGCGGGTGCGGACGTGCGTCCTCAACCGCGAGCGGTTCGCGCTCGTCGAGGACTGGCTCGCCGAGCAGCGGCGCGTCTGGGCCGGGCGCACCGACCGGCTCGAGCAGTTCGTCACCAGCCAGGAGGACCAGCCGTGAACCCCGACCTCGATCTTTCCCTCGGCCGCGTCATCCGCGCGCCCCGCAAACGCGTCTGGGACGCCTGGACCGACCCGGCCAGCCTCGCCCAGTGGTGGATTCCCTCCCCGCTGCGGTGCCGCGTCGAGGAGCTGGACGTGCGCGCCGGGGGTGCGTTCGTCACGCGGATGAGCGAGGACGGCGACATCTTCGTCCCGCATCTCGACGCCTGTTTCCTCGTCGTCGAGGACTTCGAGCGGATCGTTTTCACGAACGCCCTCGACAGCGCGTGGCGGCCGGCGAACCCGCAGCCGGTCGCGATGACGGCGGAGATCGTCCTCCGGGATCATCCGGACGGGACGGATTACCGCGTCGTCGTCCGGCACGGGGATCCGGCGGCCCGGGAACGGCACGCCGATCTCGGGTTCGCGGACGGCTGGGGCACGGTCACGGCTCAGCTCGCCCGGGTCGCGGAGGGCGGGGCCTGATGCAGATCTCCCTCACCGCGTTCGTCACGCTCGACGGCGTCAGCCAAGGGCCCGGATCGTCCACAGAGGACACCAGCGGCGAGTTCTCCCGCGGCGGCTGGTTCGTTCCGCATCTCGACCAGGCGTTCGTCCAGCGGGCGTCGGAGTGGCTGGATTTGGCGGACGGACTGTTGTTCGGCCGCCGCACGTACACGTCGTTCGCGCGGGACTGGCCCGCCGTCACGGATCCGGACGATCCGTTCGCCGAGCGGATGAACGCCCTGCCGAAGTACGTCGTGTCGAACACGCTCGAAACCGGCGATTGGGCCCCGACCACCGTGCTGCGCGGCGACCCTGCGACCGCGGTGCGCGAGCTCAAAGCGCAGCCGGGCCGGGAGCTGCAGATTCACGGCAGCGCCCGGCTCGGCAATACCCTGTTGTCCGCGGGGGTCGTGGACAAGGTCCGGTTGGTCATGACGCCGACGGTGCTCGGGGCGGGACGGCTGCAGTTCCCGCATCCGGTGTCGGCGACCGGGTTGCGGCTTGTCCGGCACGAAGCCACGCCCAGCGGGTTGGTGCTGCTGGAGTACGACGTCACCGGAGCAGCCGCGCTCGACGACTACGACGGAGTCACGAACCTCGCCTCATGAAAGGTGCGCGGCGGAGACCATCGCGCGGTAGACGTCGGTGTTGTCCAGCGTCCCGTCGAGCCGGTCCGAGCCGGGGCCGGTCGCGGTGACCGGGGTCGGCACGCCGCTGTGGTCGCCGCTCGTCCAGTCGACGGTCAGCGAAAGTTTGGTGCCGGGAACGGGAAACGGGCCGTCCTCGTTGCCTTCGGGCGCGCCGTCGGTGTTCTCGATGGCCAGTCCGCCGGTCTCGTGGTCGCCGCCGATGATCACCAGGGTGTCCGGATGCGAGCGGGTGAAGCGCAGCACCTCGGCGACAGCCGCGTCGAGCGCCCGGCCCGCGTCGAGGACGCCGTGGGCGTTGTTTTCGTGGGACATTCCGTCGATGCCTTCTTCTTCCAGGAACAGGAAGAAGCCGCGCGGGTTGGCGGAAAGCGTGTCGAGCGCCTTCTTCGCCATCACCGGCAACGCGACCTTCGGCTGGTACGCGCCCTTGCCGTCCGGGCCGTAGTCGACCATGTCCTCGTTCGCGAACAGGCCGAGCAGCCGCGGCGCGCGAGTCGCGGCGAGTTCGCTGGCGTTCCGCACGTAGGTGTAGCCGGAGCGCTTCGCCTGCTCGATCAGGTTTCCATGCGTGCTGCGGCTTTCCTCGCCCGGCTTGTCCGGCCACGCGCCGGGATCGCCCTTCGGCAGCCACCAGTCTTCGCCGCCGCCGAGGAGGACTTCCGGACGGCTTTCGGTGATGTACTGCTTCGCGATGTCGCTCTGCAGATCCCGCGACGGCACGTGGGAGGCGAACGCGGCCGGCGACGCCCCGGTGACCTGCGCGGTGGTGACCAGTCCGGTCGACTTGCCGGCGCGTTTCGCCTGCTCGAGCACGGTCAGCAGACGGCGGCCCTGCGCGTCCTGGCCGACCGCGCCGTTGCGGGTCTTGTGCCCGGTGGCGAGCGCGGTCGCTGCCGCGGCCGAGTCGGTGACGAGTTCTTCCGGGTCGTCGGGGTCGGTGTGCACCATGCCGGTGACCGGGAGCCGGTTCATGACCAGGTCGCCCTTGCGGCCGGTCGTCGCGAGCCGGACGAACTCCCGCTGCGCCGCGCCCATGCCGTCGCCCTGGATGTAGACGATGTTGCGCGCTTTCGGATGCCAGCCAGCGGAATCCGCGGCGGGACTGTCCCCCGCCATCGCGACCGCGGGCACCGCTCCGGACACCGCGAGCACGGCCGCGGTGAGCACCATCGTCTTGCGCATCCGGATCCTCCTTTAGTTAGGAAGCTTTCCTAACATGTTTCCGGGAGCGCCGCGAGAGGGTCACCTGAATGGCCGTGTCCACCGACGGTGAACAGCACCCCGCCGAACCCCGGCGCTCATTACGGTGGGTTCTCATGGAGACCGTCACGACGCGCACCGTCGAATACCCGGCCGACGGCCTCACCATGGTCGGGCGTCTCGCGCTTCCCGCCGGGACCGGCCCTCGGCCCGCGGTCCTGATCGGGCCGGAAGGCACCGGTCTCAACGACTTTCAGCGCGCACGGGCCGACGCGCTGGCCGAACTCGGTTACGTGGCCCTCGCGTTCGACATCCACGGCGGCCGCTGGTTCACCGATCCCGACGAGATGCTGGCGCGCTGCCTGCCGCTGCTCGACGACCCGGACCGGATGCGCGACATCGGCCGCGCGGCGCTCGACGTGCTGCTCGCCGAACCGCGGACCGACCCGGACCGGATCGCCGGGATCGGCTACGGCACCGGCGGCGCGATCGTGCTGGAGCTCGGCCGCGCGGGCGTCGGCCTGCGCGCGATCGGCACGATCAACGGACTGGTCACCGGCCGTCCGGGCGAGGCAGCGAACATCCGCTGCCCGGTGTGGGCGGGCGTCGGCTCGGAGGACCCGATCGTGCCTGCCGCGCAACGGGACGCGTTCGCCGCCGAGATGCAGGCGGCGGGCGTCGACTGGCGGCTCACCGTCTACGGCGGCGCCCAGCACGCGTTCCACCACCCGCCGATCGGCCCGGAGCAGCGGCTCCTCCCCGGCGTCGGCTATCACCCGGTGCAGGCCGAGCGAGCCTGGCGCGACGTCGTGACCCTGCTTGCCGACAACCTCGGCTAACGGGCGAGGAACGGCCCCGGATCAGCCAAAACGCCGTGGATGGTGCGGCCCGCCGCACCCAGCGTCGCGGCGGAATCGCCGAGTGCGGACGGGCTCAGCACCGGCACCGAACCGCGGAGGCCGGTCAACCGCGTTCGCAACACAGCCTCCGCAGCGGGAGCCAGCCAGGGAAACAGCGGCCCGAACACGCCGCCGAGCACCACGCGGTCCACATCCACGAGATTGACCGCCGACGCCAGCGCCAGCCCTAGAGCTTCCCCCGCCGCCGAGACGGCCGATAACGCCGCGTCGTCGCCCTCGGCCAAGGCGGCGGCGAGAGCGTCCACTGTGGACACTTCGGCCGCGGTGAGCATCGCTTCCTGCCCGGCGTAGGTTTCCAGACAGCCCGCCGCACCGCAGCGACAGGACGGGCCGGACGGGGAAACCAGCACGTGCCCCAGTTCGCCGCCGGTGCCGCGGAACAACCGCGAGTCCACGACGAGGCCCGCGCCGATGCCGATCTCGCCGGACACGTATAGGAAATCCGCCGCCCCGGCACCGAACCACAGCTCGCCAAGCGCACCGAGATTCGCCTCGTTGTCCACCGAAACCGGGACCGGCAGCTCCAGCTCGACCGGAACGTTCCGCCAGCCGAGGTTCGGCGCGCTCAGCACCACGCCGTCCCGCACCGGGCCGGACACCGCGAGCACCGCGCCGGCGACCGTCAAGCCCAGCCCGCGCGCCTCGGCCAACTCCGCGGAAGCCAGTTCCCGCACCGCCTTCAGCACAGTTTCCGCTGGCACGCCGCGGTTGTCCCGCTCGATGCGAACCGACCGGCGGACCGTGCCGGTCAAGTCCAGGACGCACGCGGCGAGATAGTCCACATTGGCCTCGAGCCCCAGCGAAGCCATCCGCGCGCCGCTCAGCGAAACCTCGACCCCGGGCCGGCCGCGCTCCCCCGCGCGCACGGCGGCGGTCTCGGACAGGAAGCCCGCGTCCAGCAGCGAGCCGACCAAAGTGGACACCGTCGACTTGGTCAGCCCGGTCAGCTCCGCCAGCGCGGCGCGGGTCAGCGGGCCGCCGCGGCTGATCTCGCCGAGCACCAGTTCGAGGTTCCGCGCCCGCATCGCGTCGTGCCGGACCGGTTCCATGCAGACCTCCGCTCTTGACGGCCGGGACGACCGTAGCGCAGTATTTAGTCTACAACGTGAACTAAATGAAGGGACGGGCATGGCCGACTACGCCCCCGCACCGGAGGACAAATTTTCGTTCGGACTGTGGACCGTCGGCTGGCCCGCGGCCGACCCGTTCGGCGTCGCCACGCGCCCGCCGCTCGACCCGGTCGAGAGCGTGCACCGGCTGGCCGAACTGGGCGCGTACGGCGTCACCTTCCACGACGACGACCTCCTCGCCACCGAACCGGACCGCGACACCGCGATCGCCAAGTTCAAGCGCGCGCTCGAGGAAACCGGCCTGCGCGTGCCGATGGCGACGACGAACCTGTTCAGCCATCCGGTCTTCAAGGACGGCGGCCTGACCAGCAACGACCGCGACATCCGGCGGTACGCGCTGACCAAGGTCCGGCGCAATCTCGACCTCGCCGCCGAACTCGGCGCGCAGACCTACGTGCTTTGGGGCGGCCGCGAAGGCGCGGAATCCGATGCGGCGAAAGACGTCCGCGCCGCGCTCGCCCGGTACAAGGAGGGGCTCGACGTCCTCGCCGACTACGCCGTTTCGCAAGGCTACGACCTGCGGTTCGCGCTGGAGCCGAAGCCGAACGAACCGCGCGGCGACATCCTCCTGCCGACGATCGGCCACGCGCTCGGGTTCATCTCGCAACTGGAGCGGCCCGAGCTGTTCGGGCTGAACCCGGAGGTCGGCCACGAGCAGATGGCCGGGCTGAACTTCGTGCACGGCATCGCGCAGGCGCTGTGGCAGGGCAAGCTGTTCCACCTCGACCTCAACGGCCAGCACGGCCCGAAGTACGACCAGGACCTGATCTTCGGGCACGGCGATCTCGCCAGCGCGTTCTTCCTCGTCGACCTCCTGGAGCACGGCGGCTACGACGGCCCGCGGCACTTCGACTACAAACCGCTGCGCACCGAGGATCCCGAGGACGTCTGGGTTTCCGCGGCGGCGAACATGCGCACTTACCTGATCCTGCGCGAGAAAGCCCGTGCGTTCCGCGCCGATCCGGAGGTCGCCGAAGCGCTCGCCGCGTCGCGGGTGCCGGAGCTGGCGACGCCGACGCTGTCCGAGGGCGAAACCCTGGACGATCTGGCCGCCGACGAGTTCGACGTCGAAGCGGCCGGCCGCCGCGGCTACCACTTCACCCGGCTCAACCAACTGGCGTTGGAGCACCTGCTGGGCGTGCGGTAAATCAGGCGACACGGGCGGTGGCGGTGTTTTACCGTTGCGGGCAACACGTTGACGGAGACGAGTAGCGCAGGGCACCGCGAGGGACAGAGAGCTGCCGCCGGTGAGAAGGCAGCGTCGCGGCCCTGCGCGAAGACACTCCTGAGTGCGGGGAGGAAATGCCCCGCCGGCCCGGCCGCCGTCACCCGGCCAGAACGAGGCCGCCCACTCGGCGGCGAAGGTGCGGTGGCACCGCGAGTGTCCCTTCTCGCCCGCACCCCCAAGGGGTCGCCGAGTGCGCTCAGGAGAAGGAATGAGTACCCGCACCCCGGTGGCCTGCCTGCGTGACCGCGTGGGCTCCACCGTGACGATCGCCGGCTGGGTGCACCGCCGGCGCGTGCTGAAATCCGTGGCGTTCCTGGTCGTCCGCGACCGGTCCGGCACCGCGCAGGCGGTGTTCGCCGAGCCGCCGGAGGTCGCCGAGGAGACCGTCGTGCGGCTCACCGGGCAGGTGGTCGCCAATCCGCAGGCACCGCAAGGAATCGAACTGCGGGAACCGGTTTTAGAAGTGCTGTCCGCGCCGGAAAAGCGGCCGCCGTTCGATCTCTATCGGCCCGAAGTGGCCGCCGGTTTGCCGGTGGTGCTGGACAATGCCGCGGTCGCGTTGCGGCATCCGGTGCTGCGGCGGCGATTCGAGGTGGCCGCGGCCAGTGTCGCGGCGTTCCGCCGGGCGTTGGACAGGCAGGGATTCACTGAGATTCATACGCCGAAGATCGTCGCCACCGCGACGGAATCCGGGGCGAATGTGTTCCAGCTCGACTACTTCGGCCGTCCCGCTTACCTCGCGCAGTCGCCGCAGTTCTTCAAGCAGGCCATGGTCGGCGTGTTCGAGCGGGTGTACGAGGTGGGGCCGGTTTTCCGGGCCGAACCGCATGACACCGCACGACATCTGGCCCAGTACACGAGTCTCGACGCGGAACTGGGCTTCATCGCCGACCACCGCGACGTCATGGCCATGCTGCGCGACGTCGTAGCGGAGATGGCCGCCGCGGCCGGACCGGACGCGCCGACGGTGCCGGACGAGATCCCGTCGATCGATTTCGCCGCGGCGCAAGAACTTCTGGCCCGGAACACCGGCGAGGACCCGCGCGGCGAACCGGACCTCGCGCCCGCACACGAACGCTGGCTGTGCGCATGGGCCGAGCGGGAACACGGGTCGGAATTCCTGTTCGTGACCGGATACCCGATGGCGAAACGGCCGTTCTACACCCATCCGGACCCGGCGGACCCGGCCCGGTCGAACAGTTTCGACCTGCTTTTCCGCGGCCTGGAACTGGTGACCGGCGGCCAGCGGCTGCACCGGCACGCGGACTACCTCGCCGTGCTCGGCGAGGCGGCCGGGCAGTACTCGGACTATCTCGACGCGTTCGCATACGGCATGCCGCCGCACGGCGGGTTCGCGATCGGGCTGGAGCGCTGGGTCGCGCGCGTGCTGGGCGTGGCGAACGTGCGCGGGGCGACGCTCTTCCCCCGGGACCTGCACCGCCTGCGGCCCTGATCTCCTGGCCTGGTACGCGGGGTGCGCGGTCCGTGAGGGCCACCCTGAGGGAATCAGATTCCGTCAGGGTTCCCCTCACGACATCAGCACCAGTTCAACCGCGCTCCTGGACCGAGGGCAGCTTCACGCATCGCGTACGCGGAGAGTTTCGCTCTTCCGGTGGCTGGCGAGCGCGTGTCTGCGAGGGTCGTGAAGGAACGTCACTGAGCAGCGAAGGTGAGCGACCCCAGCGCGGTGACCAAGGGCGCCAGCTCCGGTAGCTCCTCCGCCTCGGCGAGCGCGGCGGAAAGCGCCGTGTCGTGCGTCGGGCGGGCGGCGGCCAGCAGCTTCTGCCCGGACGGCGTGACCTCGGTGTAGATGCCGCGCCGGTCGTCCTGGCACAGGTAGCGCGACAGCAGGCCCCGCTCCTCCAGCCGGGTGACCAGCCGGGTCGTCGCCGACTGGCTCAGCACCACCGCGTTGGCCAGCTGGCTCATCCGCAGGTGGAAGCCGTCCTGGCGGCCGAGCACGTCGAGCACCGTGTACTCGCTCACCGACAGCTCGTGCTCGCTTTCCAGCGCGCGGTTCAGCCGGTCTTCGATCCGCGCGTGCAGCGCCGCCAGCGTCCGCCAGCCTTGCGCGCGCGCCTCGACGGCGTCGTCCGACACCGACATGGTGCACCTCCTCCAGACGGCCCCGGTTGCGGGCGGCCGCGGGCCCCGAGCAGCATCGGCGCAGGTCAATGTGATTGCAAGTATTGCGCGCGCCGGTAGTACTCAGCTGCCACTGTACTCGCGAAACGCCGGGAGGTCCGCCCCGGCGGCGTGACCTCGTGCGCCCTCCCCCGGACCGCGGCTCAGCTTTTGTCCTCGCCCGGCGGCGAGTAAGTTGTCCCCGCTACCCGGGGGAAAGGCGAGCGGCACATGACCGGCACCGGCGATTCGGACGCGGGCACGACCGCGAGACGGTTCGCGCTGGGCCGGTACGGGCCCGCTCCGCTGGTCCTGGCCGGCCGGTACGAGGTGGGCGAGCGGATCGGCGAAGGCGCGACCGCGAGTGTGCACCGAGGCGAGGACCGCGAAACCGGAGCCGAGGTCGCGGTGAAGCTGTTCCACGCCGGAGCGGTCGAACTGGGCCGCAACCGCCGGGACCAGGAGATCGCGGCGCTGCGCGCGGTGCGGCATCCGGGATTGGTCGGGTTCGTCGACGCCGGGGTCGACGAGGGGCACGCGTACCTCGTCATGGACTGCGTGGACGGGCCCAACCTGTCCGAACGGCTGCGCTCCGGACCGCTGCCCGCCGACCGGGTCGTCGAACTGGGCGCGCAGCTGGCCGAGGCGCTCGCCCACGTCCACGCGCACGAGGTGACCCACCGCGACCTCAAACCCGCCAACATCCTCATGTCCGAGGACGGCCCGCGGATCGCCGACTTCGGCGTCGCGCGCATCGTGGACGCGACCCGCGTGACCGACACCGGCGCGGTCGTCGGGACGGCGGCGTACCTCTCGCCGGAGCAGGTGCTCGGCGAGCACCCCGGCCCGGCTTCGGACGTGTACGCGCTCGGGCTCGTCCTCCTGGAATGCCTCACCGGCGTCCGCGAATACCCGGGCACGGCGGCGGAAACCGCGGTGGTGCGGCTGCATCGGTCGCCGCGGGTGCCGCCGGGCACGCCGGAACCGCTGGCGAGGACTCTGCGCGCGATGACCATGCGCGATCCGGAAGAAAGGCCCTCCGCGACCGCCGTGGCGCGTGCGTTGCGCGGCACGGAAACGTTGCGGCTTCCGATCAAAACCCGGCTGGCGGTCTTCTGCCGCCGCCACCGGGTCTCGCGGCGGCGCGCGGTGCTCGCGGCGGGCCTGCCGGTCGTGCTGGTCGCGGCGGGAACGCTGCTGCTCGCCGCTCCGCTCCGCCCCGCCACCGGGTCCGCGCCAGGCCTCGAACCGGCTCCGATTCCGGCTTCTCCGCCCTCTTCCGCTCCGTCCGATTCACCGGACTCGGCTCCCCGGCACTCGCCGTCCGCGCCGCCGGTCCGTTCGACGAACGCGGCGACGCCCGCGCAGACCACGACTGTTCCGCCCGGCACGACGGCCCAGACCACGCCGGCATCGGAAAGCCAGGCCAGCCAAACGAGTCAGCCGGACCGGACCCCGCCGAAAACCCCGCCAGGACAGACGAAGCGCCCCCGGAGCACCGTCACCGGACCGCCGAGCGACAAGATTCCACATTAGACAGACCGGACCACCCGGTCGGCTGACGCGGCGCAATTCGGTGGCGAAGTCCGTCCCGGCGCGCGATCCTGGTGGCGAGCCGGGGAGGTGGAACCGATGACCGCACACTCGCGCCGGTTCGGACGGCAGTGCCGCGAACACTTCGAGCGCCCGGAGCCCGCCCGCACGGCCGAGCCGAAACCGGACGCCGAGGCAGTTCCGGAAGCGGAGCGAGCGCCGGAGCCGGAGACCCAGCCCGGGAAGTAGCTTTCCGGTGCCGGGCAAGGAAAACGGTGCTTACTCCGCTCGCGGCGCGGCCTCGATCGCCAGCACCGCGATGTCGTCGTGGCCGGAATTCCCGAGCCAGGCCCGCACTGCCTCGCGCAACCGGCGCACGACCTCGCGCGCCGGTTGCCCGACGCAGTCCTCCAGCACCGTGTAGAGCCGTTCGTCGCCGAACAGTTCGGTGGATTCCGTGCGGTTGCGGGCTTCGGTCACGCCGTCGGTGTAGAGCAGGCAGACGTCGCCCTCGTCCAGGTGCGTCGTCGCCTCGGCGAAGCGGGCCTGCGGCGACACGCCGACGAGCGTGCCGGGCACGCTGATCTCCTCGACCCCTCCCCCGCGCCGCAGCACGAGCGGGGCGGGATGGCCGCCGGAGGCAAGGGTGACGTCGAGCCCGGACTCGGCGGCCGCGACCGAGCCGAGCACGAGCGTCGCGAACCGGTTGCTGCCGCCGGAGATGAGGAGTTCGTTGAGCAGCCGCAGCATCGTCCGGCCGTCGCGTTCGACCAGATGCAGCGCGGCCAGCGAATGCCGCACCCGGCCGGTCAGCGCGGCCGCCTCGGCGCCTTTGCCGCAGATGTCGCCGACCACCAGGAACGCGCTGCCGTCGTCGCGGGAAAGAACGTCGTAGAAATCGCCGCCGACGCCCAGCACCCCGCCCGCGGGTTCGTACCACAGCTCGAAATTCGCGCCCTCGACCTGCGCGGGCGGCGTCGGCAGCAACGTCGATTCGAGCCCGCGCGTGGCTTCCTCCTGGCGGGCATAGCGCTGCGCGTTGGCCAGCGCCGTGCCGGCCGCGTCCGCGAACGCCTCGACGGCTTCTCCTTGCGCCAGGCCGAACGCGGGCTCGCCGCGCCTGCCGAGCAGCACCGCGCCCGCCATGCCGGAGCCGAACGAGACCACCGACACCTCAAGGTGCCCCTCGAACGGCTCGGCGACCGCGGCCGGAAGCGCCGCCACTTCAGTCGCCGGGACCGCGCGGACCTCGGGCCGGGCGACTTCCGTGATCGCATCGGACACGACCGGCGCGAGCTGGGCCGGCACCCGCCGGATCCGGCCGTGGCCCGCCGCGCCGTGCTCGGTGCAGCTCCACCATTCCCAGCGGCCGCGGGTCGTCGGCAGGAGCACGAAGGCGCAATCGCCCAACGCGGACGCCGCCAGCTCGGCGATCACCCGCGCCGTGCCGTGCCGTCCGCGCGCGAGCGCCAGTTTCGGACCGGCCTCGGCGAGGAACTCTTCCGGACGGCGGCGGCCGTCGTCGACCACGGTCCAGGCGCGCCAGCCGCCGGGCAGCGCGCGGACCTTGGCCGGGCGGTGGCCGACCTTGCCGGTGGTCTCGGTCACGCTGACGAGTTCGGCCGGGCCGAGCCGCTGCGCGGACGCGTTGGCCCAGCGCAGGGCGCCTTCCGGATCCTGGAGATACACCGGCTCCCGGACGTCGTCGAGCACCGAGCGCCAGAAACCGGCGTGCCCGGGCAGCTCGGCGCCGGGTGGCAGGGCCGACGCCGGAGCGGGCCGTGACACCATGCACGAACCTCCTGCCTCCGGGTCGACCTGACGGTCCTGGTCCTTCCAGGTTGGCACAGTGTGCGCGGGCGGACTGGGTCGAAGTGTAGGGCGAACCGTGGCAGGCTGGGTCGACGACCATGGCTGGCACACGCGTGGTGGGAAGGTCGGCAGAGATGACAGAGACTCCCCAGGCTTCCGGGAGCCCCCGGAACTCCGGGGCCCCTGACCCGGATTCCGTCCCGGCGAACGAGGTCGCGGCACTGGAGCGGCTGCTCGCCGCGGTCCACGACCTCGGGGACGGCAACTTCCGGCGGCGGTTCGTGGCGCACGGCGACGGGATCACCGCCCGGCTCGCGTCGGCGTTCAACGACATCGCCGAGCGCAACCAGCGGCTCGTGACGGAACTCATGCGCGTGCGCGGCGAGGTGGGCCAGGAGGGCAAGCTCACCGAACGCGTGCGCACCGAGATCGGCCCCGGCGGCTGGGCCACCGCGGTCGACACGGTCAACGGGCTGATCGAGGACGTCAGCCGCCCGGTCGTGGAGCTGGACCGGGTGCTGGGCGCGGTCGCCGAGGGCGATCTGTCGCAGCCGATGGCGCTGCAGCTGGACGGCCGTCCGCTGCGCGGGCAGTACGCCGAGCTGGCGAAGACCGTGAACGGCCTCAACGCGCAGCTGTCGCGGTTCGCCGCCGAGGTGATCCGGCTGTCCCGGGAGATCGCCGGAGAGGGCCGCCTCGGCGGTCAGGCGGAGGTCCCCGGCGTGGCCGGGACGTGGCGCGACCTCACCGACTCGGTCAACTTCCTCGCCGACAACCTCACCGAGCAGGTCCGGAACATCGCCTCGGTCACCACCGCGGTGGCCCGCGGCGACCTGACGCAGAAGATCAACGTCGACGCCCGGGGCGAGATCCTCGAGCTCAAGAACACCATCAACACGATGGTCGACCAGCTCTCGTCCTTCGCCGACGAGGTCACCCGGGTGTCGCGCGAAGTCGGTTCCGAAGGCCGCCTGGGCGGCCAGGCGCGCGTGCCGGGCGTGGCGGGCACCTGGCGCGACCTCACCGACTCGGTGAACCTGATGGCGGACAACCTGACCGACCAGGTCCGCAACATCTCGCAGGTCGCCACGGCGGTCGCGGCGGGCGATCTGACGAAGAAGATCGACGTCGACGCCCGGGGCGAGATCCTGCAGCTGAAGACGACGCTGAACACGATGGTCGACCAGCTCTCGTCCTTCGCCGACGAGGTCACCCGAGTGGCCCGCGAGGTCGGCTCCGAAGGCCGCCTCGGCGGTCAGGCGGAGGTCCCCGGCGCGGCCGGCACGTGGCGCGGCCTGACCGACTCGGTCAACCAGATGGCCGACAACCTGACCGACCAGGTCCGCAACATCTCGCACGTGACCACCGCGGTCGCGAAGGGCGACCTGACGCAGAAGATCACCGTGGACGCGCGGGGCGAGATCCTCGAGCTCAAGACCACGATGAACACGATGGTCGACCAGCTCTCGTCCTTCGCCGACGAAGTCACCCGAGTCGCCCGCGAGGTCGGCACCGAAGGGCAGCTGGGCGGCCAGGCCACCGTGCCCGGGGTCGCCGGCATCTGGCGCGACCTCACCGGCTCGGTGAACTTCATGGCGAACAACCTCACCGCGCAGGTCCGGAACATCGCGCAGGTCGCGACTGCGGTCGCGCGGGGCGACCTGACGAAGAAGATCGCGGTCGACGCACGCGGCGAGATCCTCGAGCTGAAGACGACGCTGAACACGATGGTCGACCAGCTCTCGTCCTTCGCCGACGAGGTCACCCGGGTGTCGCGAGAGGTTGGCACAGAAGGAAAACTGGGCGGTCAGGCGACCGTGCCGGGCGTGGCGGGGACCTGGAAGGACCTCACCGACAACGTCAACTTCATGGCCAACAACCTCACCGACCAGGTGCGGAACATCTCCCAGGTCACCTCGGCCGTGGCCCGCGGCGATCTGACGCAGAAGATCACCGTCGACGCGCGCGGCGAGATCCTGGAGCTCAAGAACATCCTGAACACGATGGTCGACCAGCTGTCCGCCTTCGCGGACGAGGTCACCCGGGTCGCCCGCGAGGTCGGCACCGAGGGACGGCTGGGCGGCCAGGCGCGCGTTCCGGGCGTCGCGGGGATCTGGAAAGACCTCACCGACAACGTGAACGTCATGGCCGACAACCTGACCGTGCAGGTCCGGAGCATCGCCACGATGGCGAGCGCGGTGGCGAACGGCGATCTGTCGAAGAAGATCTCCATCGACGCGGCGGGCGAGGTCGCGGCACTGGCCGGGACGCTGAACGACATGGTCGAGACGCTGCGCGCGTTCGCCGACGAGGTGACGCGGGTTGCCCGCGAGGTCGGCACGGAAGGCATCCTCGGCGGTCAAGCGCGGGTGCCCGGCGTGGCCGGGACGTGGAAGGACCTGACCGAGAACGTCAACTTCATGGCGCACAACCTGACCAGTCAGGTGCGGAACATCTCGCAGGTCACGACGGCGGTCGCGCGCGGCGACCTGTCGCGCAAGATCGACGTCGACGCCCGGGGCGAGATCCTCGAGCTCAAGACCACGATGAACACGATGGTCGACCAGCTGTCCGCGTTCGCCGCGGAGGTCACCCGGGTCGCCCGGGAGGTCGGCACCGAGGGCAAGCTGGGCGGTCAGGCCGAGGTCGAAGGCGTGTCCGGCACCTGGAAGCGGCTGACCGAGAGCGTGAACCAGCTGGCGGGCAACCTGACCACGCAGGTCCGCGCGATCGGCCAGGTCGCGACGGCGGTGACCGCGGGCGATCTGACGCGGCACATCACCGTGGACGCGTCCGGCGAGCTGGCGGACCTCAAGGACAACATCAACCAGATGATCGCGAACCTCAAGGAGACCACCTCCGCGAACCGCGAACAGGACTGGCTGAAGACGAACCTGGCGCGGCTGTCCGGGCGGATGCAGGGCCACCGCGACCTCGCGTCGGTGGCGACGCTGATCCTGTCGGAGCTGGCCCCGCTGGTGAGCGCGCAGCAGGGCGCGTTCTTCATCGCGCACGACGACGAGGACGCCGGCGACCCGGACAAGCTGCTCGACTGCATCGCCGCCTACGGCCTCGCCCAGGCGCGCACCGGCCTGCGCTTCCGGCTCGGCGAATCGCTGATCGGCCAGGCCGCGGTGGACCGGCGGACGATACTGGTCAACGGCGCTCCCCCGGAGTACGCGCTGGTGTCGTCCGGGCTCGGCTCGGCCCCGCCGGTCAACGTGATCGTGCTGCCGGTGCTGTTCCAGGGCGAGGTGCTCGGCGTGCTGGAACTGGCGTCGGTCAACGAGTTCTCCGCGGTGCACCTGGACCTGCTGGAGCAGCTGCGGCACACGATCGGCGTCAACGTGAACACGATCCTGTCGAACTCGCGCACGGAAGCGCTGCTGACCGAATCGCAGCGGCTGGCCCAGGAACTGCGCGCGCGGTCCGAGCAGCTGCAGGCCCAGCAGGGCGAACTGCGCCGGTCGAACACCGAACTGGCCGAGAAGGCGGCGCTGCTGGCCCAGCAGAACCGCGACATCGAGGTCAAGAACATCGAGATCGAACAGGCCCGCCAGGAGCTCGAGGAACGGGCCGGGCAGCTGACGGTCGCGTCGCAGTACAAGAACGAATTCATGGCGAACATGTCGCACGAGCTGCGAACTCCGCTCAACAGCGCGCTGATCCTGGCGAAACTGCTGTCGGAGAACCCGGAGGGCAACCTCACGGAGAAGCAGATCCAGTTCGCGAAGACGATCTGGGCGGCGGGTTCCGACCTGCAGCAGCTGATCAACGACATCCTGGACCTGGCGAAGGTCGAGGCCGGGAAGCTGGACCTGCAGATGTCCGACGTGACGCTGCCGGAGCTGGTGAACTACGTCGAATCGCTGTGCCGCCCGCTGACCGCGGACAAGGGCCTGGAGTTCGCCGTCATGATCGACCCGCCGGTGCCGGGCAGCGTCCACACCGACGAACACCGCCTCCAGCAGGTGCTCCGGAACCTCCTGTCGAACGCCGCGAAATTCACCGACGAGGGCGGCGTACGCCTGCACATCCGGATGGCAGACCCCGAGGAAGTCGAACAGGAATCGCTGCGCTCGGCGGCCGGGATCATCGCGTTCGGCGTCGAGGACACCGGCATCGGCATCCCCGAGGAGAAGCTGGAAGTCATCTTCGACGCCTTCCGCCAGGCGGACGGCACGACGAGCCGCAAGTACGGCGGCACCGGCCTTGGCCTGTCGATCAGTCAGCAGCTGACCGAGCTGTTGAGCGGCGAACTGCGCGTCAGCAGCGTCCCCGGCAAGGGCAGCACCTTCACGCTGTACCTGCCGGTCGGCGCCGCGAACCTGATCGCCCCGACGACCCCCGTGCGCCCGACCCCGAAGCTGCCGGTCCTGCCGAGCACCATCACCGTGGCCGAACCGAACAGCGCCCCGAAACGCTTCAACGGCGAAAAGGTCCTCATCGTCGACGACGACCTGCGCAACGTCTTCGCCCTCGCAGCGGTCCTGGAACAAGCGGGCCTGGAAGTCATCTACGCCGACACCGGCGTGGCCGGAATCCGGGCGCTGGAACGCCACGAGGACACCGCGTTGGTGCTGATGGACGTGATGATGCCGGAACTGGACGGCAACGCCACCATCGCAGCCATCCGAGCCGAAGCGGCCCACGAAGACCTGCCGGTGATCGCCGTCACAGCGAAGGCAACGGAGGAAGACCGCGAACGCACGCTGGCTTCGGGCGCGGACGACTACATCACGAAGCCGGTGGACACTGACCTGCTGCTGGACGTGATCGCCGCCCGCCTGGAGGCGGACGCGGCGTCGTCCTCGAACTCGGAAGTGCTTGGAGCGGGTGACGGGAATCGAACCCGCGTAGCTAGTTTGGAAGACTAGGGCTCTACCATTGAGCTACACCCGCAGCGCCCTCGGTGACCCGGGAGCGAAGCAAGCTTAGCGTGCCCGCTAGGGTGGGTCGTACACCCCCCGGGTACCTGGGATCCGGAGGCCTTCATGAGGCTCCCGGACCACGGGCTTCGGGGGTGCCGGGATGTGGCGCAGCTTGGTAGCGCATCCGCTTTGGGAGCGGAGGGTCGCAGGTTCAAATCCTGTCATCCCGACCGAGAGGGGCTGGACCTGCGGGTTCAGCCCCTTTTTCGTGCCGTCCGACGCGGCGCGGGAGCTAGCACAGCGCTCAGTGACACTCCTATTTGAGGATTCTTACCTGCGCACCGGAGCCCTCACTCTCGCTCCGCCGGCCTGGCAGGCGTTGTCAATGAGTGGGCTATGTCACTCGAGGCAGAGAACAAGAGCCCGCACGATCCGCGGCTACTGCGACTCCGTGCGCTTCTTCCACATCTGGCTCGCCGATCCGGTCGCACCGCCGGAGGCCGACGACCCCGACGCGTGGCTCGCGTCCTTTCCGCCGGAGCCGAACGAACCCGAGGACTACGAGCCGAAACCACGTCAAGCGGTGGATCGCCTATCGCCTTCTCCACAACCAGTCTGGCAACGCGAACGACTACCTGGCGTTGAGCGAGTGGTTCAACTGGCTTGCGGAGAGGAGGAAAGGGCGGCAAATGGCGCACCCGCCCCTTCAGCGCCGCGACCGGCAATGCCCGCGCGCACCACTTCTACACCGACAGCACCACCAGACTGCGGCTCAGAGACGGCCGCCGCAGCACGCCGCTCTCGCCGAGCGGCATCAAGGTCATGCTCCTCCGACGAGGCAACGACGCCGACTGCGTCGTTGCCTCGCTAGGTCTCTCGGTAATGCATCCCTTAACCCGGATGCATCACCGGTTTTCTCCAGAAGCGAGCGCGGACCTAGCTACGAGAATCAGTCAGCCCTCGTTCGCGCACGGGCCAAGCCATTGCCCTACGCACCTTTCCGATCATGGACTGACCGTCGTAGCACTCAGCTCACAACAGTCATGCCGTGGACCACGGCTGATTCCGCTACACACTGCCGACCTGCAAGTACGTCCAGTTCGAGCTGCCGAAATACGTAAAACAACTCAACTAGGTACGCCCCACCCAGCCGAATTCAGGTCATTCCATCATGGTTTTACTATCCGAGCAACCCCGAAAACAGGAAGCTCAGCGCTTATCCCACAATGCCAGGAAGCTCTCGAGGATCTCTTTACCGCCCGCCAAATCATCGCTGACGCCAAGAGAAGCTTCGCCGGAATCGAAGATCCGGAACATCACCAGGCAACGCGAGAAATCGTCGCGATCCAGCTCCTCCTTGACATAGTCTTCTTCGGAACGGGTGGCGACCAGCAACATGTCAATCGACTGTCTTATCGCCGCCGCCAGGCGAACGACGTCAGGCCAGGTGATTCCGGGCCGCACGGGCTGCGATGACGCGCATTCACCGAAGAGCTCTTCGATCACCGAATCAGCCAGCCCCAGCGCTTCGACCTCCAGCACCCACCAACACCAGTCATTGTCCGGAATCAGCGGAACAATATCACGCAAATCCGGATAACCGTCTTCCGGAAGCTCCTTCTCAACTATTTCCATCACGGATACTCCAAAGGTGTCGCCTTCTTCGACCGTGACATCGAACCGCCGGTCGAATTGGGCTCGTAGTTGTGCTGATGAGGATTCGGGTGATTCTGCGGCCTGCCATGGTCCGTGAAGTCATCGCGGCAGGTCGGACGCAGTCGGAGCGGCTACCCCAAACCGCAACGGCCTGATTTCGCGCTTGGTCGCGGCAGCCATGGCGACGCCCTCTCTGCCCAGCCCAGTCGCCTGCCGAATACTCAGTTCGTCCACGGACGACCCGCGGCCGTTTCGACTATGCACCCGACGAGGTCCACGCCGCAAATTCGCTCAGCGTGCGCTGCAGATCATCTCGCGAGCCGATTTCCCTGTGGTCATCTCGATCTATATCTTGAAGAATATCCGCGCGCATCAACTGATGCCTCCCCGCTGGCCCATAAGATCAATTAACTGATCCGATGTACGCAATCGATTGATATAGATATTGAGGTATTGATGCGGTCGCCGCCGAAATCTACAATTACCCTCATGCCACGGTCTTCCAAATTCGCGCGGCGATCGGATATCCAGGCGGCAGCCTCGTCAACCACTGCGAATAGATTGGTCATTTTTCTCCAGTCTAACCACTATCTTTGATAGCTAACGGCCGATCAGCGCTGGACCTCAGCCAGCCATTCGAAGCCGTCGCACTCGGCGCGCAGTCGCTTGAGGCCTTGTTCCAGGCAGTCGTCGAGGCTGGCGGCTTCGGCGCGGATGAATCCCTGGCCGCCGAGGCCCGGGCCTGACATCACCAACGTCCACGGCTTGCCGCCCTCCCTCATTCTGTCGTCGTCCGCCTTGAGGATTACCGTGACGCCTGCGCGGCACAGCTTATCCATCAACTGCTCGATATCCGTCACATTCGCTCCCATCAATATTCTCTCAAGGCTGTCTAGTTATTTCCTGGGCCCCAGGAAGCGGCCACCGGACGGTGTTGTCGGGGAACGCCTAGCACCACGACGACCTCGGCTGGTTCTGCGGGGTCGTCGCCGTAGACGGATATCGCGTTCAAGTCGCGTTCCACGGGCAATTCCAAGCGAAGCTGGCCGTTGGGGTCATAGAGCACTATCGACGATCGAGCCAGCTGAATCACGCCGCGATGCACCAGCGCGAGCCCCTTCGGGATAGCGGGCTCTTCGACACACGCGACAGCAACCAGCCCGCTGGCCGACTGACGAACGGGCACGTGCACTGAATCCTTGCCAGCGTGCACATTTTCGCGTGCAGGGTCCCAGCTCGAGTGGTCGTCAACACTGTTCGGGGAGGAAACCACCAGCAATCCGAAAGAGAACCGAGCTACGCCGCCTCCGTAGTAGAGGTCGCCGTGGCTGTCGAAGTTCGAAAAGTTAGTCATTTTCATTCCCAACCTGGCCGTTGACGCAACCACTCCAGAGGAGGGAGCAGGATCGGGTACGAGGATAGCGCGAAACCCCGGCGATCGGTGCATGTCGTGAGCCCAGATGCCACGCCTTTTCTTCGGAATTTTCCGGCATTCGTTCGCGAGGTCCACTGAAGCGTTTGTGCGCACCGACACAAATCGCCCTGCCCGCCGCGAGATCCCGCGGGGTGTCTTACGCTCCGTTCCGCTGATCAAGAATACAAGAATAAAAGAGGACACGGGGTGCGCTCCCGTATTCAGGCTGTAGGTCGAGGGTGGCGTCGCCGGGCTCGTCGTTGCGATTGTCGCGATGCTCATCGCAACAGTTTCCCGCGCGCAGGCTTCCGCTCTCACGGAATGATGTCGAGCGGGTCGTCGTCGACACCATCGCGGACAGTCTCGACGACTGGGTTCCGCTGGATTGGCTGATCGCCAACACAGCACGGGTGGTTCCCGAAAACAGCGACCACTTCACCGGATTCTTCGCCTCCGTGCTCGACTACCTGCTCCGCGAAGGTCTGATGGTCGTGGGCGAGATCGGCTTCGAACCCTGGCCGCCCGCTGCCGTCGAAGACGACCGCGGACCGCGTCGTTCGCAACTGCCAAGCAGTCAACTGGACACCCCGGCTCGGGCTGTGCTGGCTCGCCAACACGCCGGGAGGGGTGAGCCGGGCTCGGCGACCAGGTCGTGGTGGGGCTGATGGAGCTCCAGCATGGCCCTGACAGCCCCCGATGAGGTTTTAGCGCCCCACCCGTCTGTATGTCTGCGATCGACGCACAAGGGAGGCTGGCATGACCCGGAAACTGATCTTCGGCATGAACCTGACGCTGGACGGCTACATCGCCGCGGCAGGAGACGACATCGGCTGGAGCGGGCCGCCGAGCGAGGAGTTGTTCCAGTGGTGGCTTGATCAGGAGCGTGCGAACAGCATGTCGCTCTACGGGCGCAAGCTGTGGGAGGCGATGAGTTCCTACTGGCCGACCGGCGACCAGCAGCCGGGCGCCACGGCGGCGGAGGTCGAGTTCGCGCGGAACTGGCGGGACACTCCGAAGGTGGTGTTCTCCTCGACGATCGACAAGGTCGGCTGGAACGCCCGGCTGTTCGCTGGCGACGCGGTTGCCGAGATCGCGCGGCTCAAGGCAGGCGACGGCGGACCGCTGAGTGTCGGCGGCGCGGCGCTCGCCGGGGCGGCTGTGCGGGCGGGGCTGGTCGACGAGTACGCGGTGGTCACCCATCCGGTTCTGGTGGGTGGCGGTACGCCGTTCTTCAGCGCGCTGGACAGCTGGGTGAACCTGAATCTCATGGAGACGCGGACGTTTCCCGGCGGTGTAGTGCTGACCCGCTACGCGACCAGGCGGTGATCACAGGGTCGGGGCCAGGCCAAGCCATGGTTTGTCGGCGACCTCGAATCCGGTGAGTTCGGCGATCTTTCCGTCGGCGATGTGCAGGACCGCGAGGTTCAGCAGCCGGTACGCCGGATCGTCGGCGGTCCGGAGGTAGAGCGCGGCGGCGGGCATGCGGTTGACCGTCGTGGCGATGCAGCGCCAGTCGTCGTAGCGCTGGAAGAGGCCGCCGGAGACCCAGCCGTTGACGGCGTCCCGGGCCGTTGTGATCACGGTGCCGGGGTCGGGCAGCATCGCGAAGCGCAGGTCGTCGCGGAGCAGGGACATGAGGCGATCGAGGTCGTTGCGTTCGTGGGCTTCGATGTACGACTTCACCACGGCGCGCTCGTCTTGCGACAGTTCGTGGGTGGTGGGGCTGCGCCAGTCCAGGCGGCGGGCGGGTAGTTGCTCGCGCATTGTCACGCGCGCCCGTTGCAGTGCGCTGGTTACCGACGCGACGGTCAGCTCGAGGGCTTCCGCGGCTTTCGGCGCTGGCCAGCCTAGGACGTCGCGCAGGATGAGGACTGCGCGTTGCCGCGGCGGCAGGTGCTGGACGGCGACGATGAACGCCAGCTCGATCGTCTCCCGCGCTACCACCGATTCCTGCGGATCCTCGGGGAGCATCCGGTCGGGGTACGGCTGCAGGTACGGGAGCTCAGCGCCCGCGAGGCCGGACGGCACGGGGGTGCGGTCGTTGCGCTTTTCCAGGAAATCGAGGCAGGCGTTGGTCGCGATCCGGTACAACCAGGTTCGCAGCGCAGCACGGCCGTTGAAGGACTCCCGTTTGTTCCACGCTCGCAGGAAGGTCTCCTGCGTCAGGTCCTGGGCGTCTTCGTAGTTCGCGAGCATTCGGTAGCAGTGCACTTGCAGCTCACGCCGGTGGCGCTCGGTCAGCAGCGCGAACCGCGCTGGGTCGTCGGTGTCCGGCGGGCTCATGGTCGTCGATCCTTCCACCGCGGCGAGGGGGTCACCAGAACTGACGACCGGGCGGAGGATTTCTCATCGGTCCGTGAAGGACCCCTTGCGGGAATCCCAGTCCCGCAAGGGGTCCTTCACGGCCGGTGCGCGGGATCAGTCAGTGGCGAGAGCCCGGGTGGCCGGACCGATCGCCGCCCAGCCGCCGGACTGGGCGTTCCAGCGGTAGATGCCGCCGCTGTTGATGCCGTACACGCCGTCGGCGTTGGCCGCGAACGCGTCGCCGGAGCCGCCGATCCGGGTCCAGCCGTTGCCGGTCAGCAGGTTGACGTCCTTGGTGGCCGGTTCGATGCCGAGCAGGGTGTGGGCACCCGCGTACAGCGCGCTCTGCGCCTTGCCGACGCTCGCCCAGGCGCTGCCGCTGCCGGTCCAGTGGTACACGCCGCCGCCGTTGGCTCCGTAGATGCCGTCGTCGTTGATCGCGAAGCCGCTGCCGGAGGTGCCGATCTTGACCCAGGTGCCGGGTGCGGTCATCAGGTGGAGGTCGCCGGTGCCGGGCACGGTCCGGGCGAGCAGGTGGCCGGCCGCGTAGAACGCGGTCCCGGCGGGGCCGACCGTTTCCCAGCCGGTGCCGGTCCAGCGCAGGACGCCGCCGCCGTTGTAGCCGTAGACGCCGTCGGCGTTGACCACGAATCCGTCGCCCGGGCCGCCGATCTTCGCCCACTGGCCGGGGGTCCCGGTGTAGCGGTAGACGTCGTGGGTGTCGGCGCGGGTCGCGACCACCGCGCTTTCCCCGGCGTAAACCCGGTCGAACCCGGTGCCGAGGGTCGTCCAGGCACTGCCGGTGCCGGAATAGGCGAGGACCGCCCCGTTGGCGTCGACGCGGTACAGGCCGTGGTGTCCCGCGACGGTGTGCGCCGTGACCCAGTCGCCGAGGTCGTCCACCCGGGAGGCGCTGACCGCCGGGTTGGTCGCAGTCTCGCCGAGGCAGTTGTGCTGATACGAACCGGTGATGACGCCGGTGATCCGCCCGTCGGCAGTGAACACCGGCGCTCCGGCGTCGCCTCGGCACACGCCGCTCGTGCCGGACGCTTCGAGGGCCAGTCCGTGCTCCGGTGCGCCGGCCGCGATGGTCAGCGAAGCCGACTGCGGAGCGTCCGGGATCCATTCGGTCGCCGTGCGGCCGAACCCGGCCACCGTCACCTGCCCGCTCGACGGCGGCGGCGTCGCGGCGAGATTCCCCGCGCTGGCCCCGAGAACCGGCGCGACCAGCCGCAGCAACACGACGTCGCGGTCGGTCCGCGTCGCCACGCGGTCCACGGCGATCTGCCGGGTCGGCTTCCCGGTTTCGGTCACCGCGGCGTTCACGGCGACGGCAGGCGGCGCGCCGTCGACCAGTCCGTCGCCGGCGTGCGCCCCGGTCTTGCCGGTGAGGCACGAGGCGGTCGTCAGAATCCATTGCGAGGAAACCAGGGTTCCCGTGCAGGCGTGGCCGCCGCTGGTCGCGTCACCCCCGATCGCGAGCCGGACCAGCGAGGACGCCGCGGCACCGGTGACCGGTGCACCCCCGGCCACCGCGTTCGCCGGCGCCGCGGCGGCCAGCAGCCCCGCGGCGGTCACCCCGGCGACACAGCCGGCCAAGCGCGAAGCTTTCCGGTTGAACACCATGAAGAAACCCTTTCGTTCGGACGCTGAATTCCTCCGATTACCGGCCACAGAACAGCGAGGCTTTTCCGCACTCGCCGATTACGGCCGCTCCACGCCGGGGAATCCACCGCGGCACGGGAAGCCATTCCTCCGTTTGCCGCATGCCCCTCCCCCGTTTGCCGACGCGCCCCATCCCCTGACGCGCCGCAGATACCATCGCGCACATCAGGCCGCCATTACCGCAGCACGCGGTGACGTACCCCACATTCCACCGGCTCTGGATACGTGGTTAAGATGCGGTGCTTTGTCAGCGTCCGAGCAGACAAGAATTGTCAGTTATTTCGCCGCGGCCTTTTCCGGTTCCGAATTTCCGCGCGAAGCCGAGCTCAGGCGTTGCCGTTCTCCGAGCCCCCGCCGAACTTGGCCCACACCTTGCTCGCGGTGTCCGCGACCGTCTCCCCGACGTCGGTGAAGACCTTCGTCAGCGGGTCCGCCGAGGCGGTCCAGGAATCCTTGTACGACTTCGCCGCGGACTTCAGGTCGTCCTTCCAGTCCGTGGCGGGCGCGTCGTCGTCCCGGCGCGGGTACTCGCCGGTCAGGATCGCCCGGTACTCCTCGGACGCGGCCCATTTCTGCAGCTGCGTCGCCCGGACCACGGCGAACGGGTGGGTTTCGGTCTCGACGTACTTCAGCTTCAGCAGGCTGTCCCGGATGTCTTCGCCCGCCTCGTATTCCGCTCCCTGCTGGAGGAAGGACGGGATGTCGATGCGGGACGGGTCGACGCCGCCGGCGAGCTGGATCTGCGCGCGCAGCGCCGCGGTCGGGTCCTGGCCGCAGAGCAGGCCCGCGCGGTCGCAGGACAGTTCGGCCTTGCGGTACCACTCGCTCAGCGCCGCGATGATCGCCCGGATGCCGAGCGCGCTGACCGGCGTCCAGGACATCGACATCTGGAGGTTGATCAGGCGCACCATGATCGTGCGGTAGACCGCGTGCCCGGACAGCACGTGCCCCATTTCGTGGCCGATGGCGAACCGCAGCGATTCGTGGCTCAGCCGCTCGACGAGCGCGGTGCTGATCCGGATGAACGGCTCGTCCATGCCGAGCGCGGACGCTTGCAGCCGCGGGTCCTGGTAGACGAACAGATTCGGCACGGCGGGGAGATCGAGTGTTTCGGCGCATTCGTGGCGCAGCCGGTCGAGTTCCGGATACTGCTTCGGCCCCACGCGAATCGACGACGCCAATGCCATCAGCCGTTCGCCGCGTTCGTTGTAGAAGCCGGAGACGGCCTTGATCACCTGGGCGAATCCGGGCATCGCGCGCAGCGTGGCGAGCGCGCCGCGGTCCACCGGGTGTTCGTAGGCTCTCGGGCTGATTCCCGGAAAACGGACGGCGGTCCGGCGCACCGGTTCGATTTCTTCAGTCATCGCTCCCCCAATGAAGTCGTTGACAGCAGCCTACTCAATGACGATCACCGGCCGATTCCCCGGCGCTGAACTGCTGTTTCCCATTAACGAAAACGCAGTGGATCACGCAAGGAATATCCAGGTTGTCCAGACCACCGCCCTCGCCGGGCCGGCGGTCGCCGCCGTGCCCGTCCGGCGGGATCGGCCGGATTGGCTACGATTGGGCCACGACTGCGGGGGAGGCGGCGTGGCGCACGGACCTGAAGAGCCCATCCCGGGCGTGGACCTCGACCGGCCCAGCGTGGCGCGGGTTTACGACTGGTATCTCGGCGGCACGGCCAACTGGGCCATCGACCGCGAGTTCGGCAAGATGGTCCTCTCCGCCTTCCCGGCCGGGATGTACTGCGCCCGCGCCAACCGCGCGTTCCTGCACCGCGCGGTGCGGCATCTCGTGCGTCTCGGCGTGCGCCAGTTCGTCGACATCGGGTCCGGCGTCCCGACGATGGGCAACGTCCACCAGATCGCCGACGAGGTCGCGCCGGATTCCCGCGTCGTCTACATCGACCGCGAACCTGTCGCGGTCGCGCATTCCCGGATCCTGCTGGAGCGCCACGGGGATCCCGAACGCCACGCGGTGATCCAGGGCGATCTTCGCGAACCGGACGAACTGTGGCAGTCCGTCGCGGACACCGGCGTCATCGATCCCTCCCGGCCGCTGGCGCTGCTGGTCACCGCGGTCCTGCACATCCAGCAGCCCGGCCCGGACGGGCGCGACCTCGGGCCGGAGGCCATCGCGCGATACCGGGAAATGCTGCCTTCGGGGTCGTATCTCGTGCTGTCGCAGATCACCCACGAAGGGTTGCCGGACGACATCGCCAGGCAGTTGCGCGCGGTGATCCAGCTGTACGACACCAATGTCAGCAAGCACGTGCTGCGCTCGAACGCGGAAATCCGCGCGCTGTTCGGCGATTTCGAGATGCTGGACCCGGGGGTCACCTGGACCGCCGCCTGGCATCCCGAGGAAAGCGGGGTCAATACGCCGGTGGTCGACTTCGCGGATCCGAGCGAGGCGGCGATGCTGGCCGGGGTCGCGCGCAAGCCTTGATCCACGTCGAAACCGCCTCCCCCAAGCGCGTCACGGATGCAGGTCAGCCCGCAGCAGCATGGCGTTGCGAAGGATCCCGTCCGGCGGGGCGGTCGTGCCGCCGTCCGTGGTGACGTAGAAGGCTCGCCCTTCCTGACCCGGAACCCAGGCCGCGCTGGACGGCCCGACCAGGCGTTCGTCGAACGGCTCGCCCGCGATGTGCCGGACTTCGCTGCCGTGCCGCGGAATGAGCGGCACCCGGTCGAGCGTGTTGGCTCGATGCCTTGTCACGTAAGCGAATCCGGCCTCGTCGTCCAGGGCGAAGTCGTCGGCGTTGTCGATCGCGGCGACGAATTCCGCGCCACCGGCCGGGTCTAGCGTCTCTGGGTCGACCGGCACTCGCATGAAGACTTTCTGCGCGGTGGACGTGTAGTAGAGGTAGCCGGTCCGCGCGCTGTACCGGACGCCGTTGACGCCTGGCTGCCGCGGCGGGGCGATCTCGGCGTCCGGGTCGTCGGCCATGGTGTCGTGGGCCAGCCAGACCCCGGCCCGCGCACTACGGGCGTCGGCATCGAGGTCGACGCGCCAGATCAGCCCGGCGAAGCAGTCGGCGACGGCCAGCACTCCACTGCCGAGCAGGCAGCTGCCGTTGAGTGCGCGTACCCGGTCGTCGAAGGTGAAGACGACCTCCGGGGCGACCGGTTCGCCGGGCGTCCAGCCGGTGAGGTCGAGCCGCACCAGATGCGATTCGTGGGTGGTGTAGCCCTCGGTCAGGCTGAGCACGAAGACGTCCGGCCGCACCTCGACGATCCCCGTCACGGGGTGGTCGAAGCGGTGCACGAGAACGGGTCGCCGCGGCTCCGGCACGATCCACAGCTCCTGCTGCAGGAGGACGGTGACCAGCACCGAACCGTCGGAGCGGACGGCGAGGTTTTCCGGGAAGTACTTCTCCGGGAAGGACGCGACCGGGGTCAGCGTGACGTCCGGGACGGGAGTCATGGGCATGGCGGGGCTCTCCTGACGTTAAAAGAGGACGGACATCCGCTTTTCTTTTACGCTAGGCTGCCCCGGCGACGGGTGTCAAGGCGAGGAGCGGACGTTGCCGAGGGTGAGTCAGCAGTACAAGGACGACCAGCGCGGGGAAATCCTGGCGGCCGCGCGCCGCTGCTTCCTCCGCGACGGCTTCCACCGCACGTCGATGCAGGACGTCCTCACCGAGGCGGGCAAGTCCGCGGGCGCGGTTTACCGGTACTTCCCGAAGAAGGAGGACATGATCGTCGCGGTCGCCGCGCAGAACCTCGACGACGTCACCGGGGTGCTGCGCGCTGCCCTCGCCCGCGGCGGCGAGCGCGGGGTCGGCGAGGTGATGGCGGAGCTGCTGGAAGCCGTCACTGGCCTGCACCGCGACCGGGAACTGGCGAGCATGGCGGTGCTGGTCTGGTCGGAAGCCCAGCGCAATCCGGAACTCGCCGAGCGCCTCGCCGCCGCGTCGGCCGAGATGAGTGCCGAGGTGGCCGGTCTCGTGCGCAGCCGCCAGGAGGCCGGGGCCTGGACCGGTGTGCCGGCCGAGGCGCTCGCACAGGCGATTTTGGCGCTCCTGCCCGGGTTTCTCTTCAACCTGGCACTGTCCGGACCGGACGGAGTGGCCGGATTCCCGGACGCGGTCCGCACGCTGTTGCCGCAGTGAACCCCGCTTGGCACCCGGCAGGTTTGCATCTGTCGCGGAGAACGAGTGAGATGCCCTGATGCTCAACCCGTCCGAAGTCGCCCCGGTCCCCTGGCGCAACGGCGCAGGCACCACCCGCGAACTCGCCGCCGACGCCGATCCCTCCCGGTGGCGGATCAGCGTCGCGGACCTTCTCGAAGACGCGCCGTTCTCGTCTTTCCCCGGAATCGACCGGCTTTTCACCGCTCTCGGGCCGCTCCGGCTGACCGTCAACGGAACCACGACGGACCTCGAGCGCGGCGACCAGCTCCGGTTCGCCGGAGAGGACACCGTCAGCGTCACCCTCGATCAGCCGACCCGCGCGCTCAACGTGATGACCCGGCGCGGGCTGTACCGAGCGGAGGTCGTCCTTCGCTCCCCTGCGGAGAACGACCCGGACGGAGCGGTCGCGTCGGTCGACCTCGGCGAGCAAATCGCCGATATTTTCCTCACGACGCTGGCATGATGCAGCGATGACCAGCACTGCCCGGCGCATGTTCGAGCTCCTGGAGCCGATCTGCCTCGTCACCTTCTTCGCCGACGAGTGCAACGAAGAACTGGCCGCACTCGGCCACCGCACCTATTGGGACGGATACTTCGCCAGCCGCGCCGCGCCGCTGGGGCGGGTGCCGGCGGAGGTCGTCCACGCGGCGTTCTACAACTTCGCCGAAGGCGAGGCCGCGCGGCACATCCCGAGCGCGTGGGAGACGATCCCGCCCGAGGCTTCCGTCGCCGCGCGGGAACGAGGCAGCGCCGCGTCGGTGCGCCGGATCCTCGGCGACGAACTCGCCGGTTCCCCGGGTCTGGTGCGCGCCGCCGACCTGACCGCCAAGGCCGCGACGAGCGCGCCCACCGTGGGTCGGATGATGTACGCCGGGATGCGCACCCTGCCGATGCCGAGCGATCCGGTCGCCCGGTTGTGGCATTCCGCGACCATGCTGCGCGAGCATCGCGGGGACGGGCACATCGCCGCGCTGGTCAGCGCGCGGATCGGCGGTGCGGAGGCGCACATCCTGTCCGCGCTGGAGATGGGCATCCACCCGCCGGAGTCGTTCGGGCGCGTGCATCACCTGCCGAAGAAGCGGCTGGCCGCGATCATGGACGGCTTGCGCGAACGAGGTCTCGTCGACGCGGAGGGTCGGTTCACCGACGCGGGCCGTGAAGTGAAGCAGCGCATCGAGAGCTTGACCGACGAGCTTGCCGCCGCGCCGTACGAAGCTCTGTCGGCGGCCGAACTCGACGAGTTGATCGCCGCGCTGGAACCGATCACGGAGAAGCTGGTGGCCGCCGGATCGCGGTGACGCGGCAAGAGTCCGGCTCATTTTCGATTCATGCCCGCTCGGCAATGCTTTAGCCTCGTCCGGTGGACCGGGGAGGCTACGCGATGGCGCTGGAGTTCCGGGTGCTGGGCGAGGTCGGCGCGACCGCGGACGGCGAGGTGCTGGCGGTCGGGCACGCGCGGCAGCGGCTCGTGCTGGCCGCGTTGCTGCTCGACGCCGGGCGCGTCGTTCCGGCCGATCAGCTCGTGACCCGGGTGTGGGGCGAGCATCCGCCGTCCCGCGTCGCGAACGCGCTGCAGACCTACGTCGCCCGCCTGCGCCGGGTCCTGCATCCGCACGGCGGCGGGATCGAACGGCGGTCCGGCGGATACGTCATCCCGCTGCCCAGTCCGGACGCGCTCGATCTGCACCAGTTCACCGACCTGGTCAGCCAGGCCCGCGCGACCGCCGACGACGCCGAGGCCGCGCGGTTGTACGAACGCGCCCTCGACAGGTGGCAGGGCGACGCGTTGCTCGGGGTCGATTCGGCGTGGGCCGACAACGTCCGGCATTCCCTTGCCCGCCAGCGCACTGCCGCCGAACTCGACTACGCCGACCGGCAGCTGCGTCGCGGACAGCACGGCACCGTCCTCGGTCTCCTGGCCCGGCGCGCGGACGAATACCCGCTGGACGAACGCATCGCCGCCGCCCTCATGCGCGCCCTGCACCACAGCGGCCGCACCGACGAAGCCCTCGCGCGCTACCAGCGCACCCGCACGATGCTCGTCGACGAACTCGGCGCCGACCCGTCGCCGCACCTGCGCGCGGTGCACGAGGAAATCCTCGCCGCCCAAACTCCCGGCCCCGCACCGCTCCGGGCGTGGGCCGCGCCGGTCCCCCAGCAACTCCCGTCCCCGCCGCCGCGATTCGCCGGTCGCGAAGACGAACTCCGGCACCTCGACACCCTCGCCGAACCACACGCCACGGTGCCCATCACCGTCCTGCACGGCGGTGGCGGAATGGGCAAAACCGCCCTCGCGCTGCACTGGGCCCACCGGCAAGCGACTGCGTTCCCGGACGGCCGCCTCTACGTCGACCTGCGCGGCTTCAGCCCGGACGGCGACCCGACCGCGCCCGACGTCGCGTTGCGGGGTTTTCTGCACGCGCTCGGCGTCACCGGCTCCGCCATCCCGGCCGAACCCGACGCGCAGACCGCGCTCTACCGCACCCTTCTCGCCGGAAAACGCGTCCTCGTCGTCCTCGACAACGCCCGCGACCCCAGCCAGATCACGCCGCTGCTGCCGGGCGAGCCGAGCTGCGCCGTCGTCGTGACCAGCCGCAACCGCATGACCAGCCTGACCACCACGCACGGCGCCACCCCGCTGGCGGTCCGGCCGCTGCCCGCGGCACACGCCCGAAGCGTCCTGATCGACCGGCTCGGCCCGGACTACCTCGACGCCGACCCCGACGCCGCCGAACAACTCGTCACCCGCTGCGCCGGTTCTCCGCTGGCACTGGGAATCCTGGCCGCCCGGGCCGCCGAACACCCCGATTTCCCGTTGGCCGCGCTGGCCGCCGAACTCACCGACGTGAGCGCGCTCGACGACGGCGATGCCAGCGTCGCCGCAGTCCTGTCGTGGTCCTTGCGCGCTCTCCCGCCGCAGCACGCCGAGGTGTTCGAATTGCTCGGTCTCGCCCCCGGGCCGGACATCAGCGTCCGCGCGGCCGCCAACCTCACCGGCTTGTCCCCGAACGCCACTGCGGCGATTCTCCTTGCGCTGGAACGGGTTTCACTGGTGGAGCAGGACGCGCCCGGCCGCTACCGGATGCACGACCTGGTCCGCCTCTTCGCGAGGACCCACACCAGCCTTTCCGCCGAGGCGCGCACCGCGGCGCTGGTACGCGTCATCGGCTACTACACCGGCACCGCGCTGGCCGGAAACCGCGTCCTGCATCCGCACGGCGTCCTCCCGCCCGGCATCGACACCGGACACGACCATCCCTATCCGCATCCGCCGACGAGCACCGGCGAAGCTCTCGACTGGTTCGACGCGGACCACGATTGCCTTCTCGACGCCCAGCGCGTCGCCTCCGCACACGGGTGGCACGAACCCGCGTGGCAGATCGCCTTGGCGCTGACCGCCTATCACTACCGGCGTGGATTCCTGCACGAAGACCTCGCGGTCTGGCCCATCGCGGTGCAAGCCGCCGACGCGCTCGGGACTCCGGAAACCCGCGTCCTCGCGCACCGCCGCTACGGCCTGGCCTGCGCCCGCGGGGCCCGGCACGACGACGCCCTCGCCCATCTCTCCGAAGCGCTAGACCTGGCTGACCGCGGCGAGGACCAGCGCGTGCGGGCGATCATCGAACACGACCTCGCCCAAACCTGGGAGCTGCACGGCGACCAGCGCGCCGCGCTCGAACACGCTCAGCGCTCGCTGGAGCTGTTCCGCCCGCTCGGCAATCCGGTGTGGGAAGCGCAGGCCCAGAACGGCGTCGGCTGGTATCTCACCCTCCTCGGCCAGCACGAGCAGGCCCGGCCGCACTGCGAACGCGCGCTCCAGCTTTACCGGACTGCGAACCACCCGGCGGTGGCCGACGTCCTCGACAGCCTCGCGCACATCGCCCACCACACCGGCCGCCACATCGACGCCATCGAGCACTATCGCGAAGCGCTTGCGCTGTACCGGGAATCCGGCAACACCTACCTGGAAGCCGACACCCTCGAACACCTCGGCCACACCCACCGCGCAATGGGCGACTCCGGCAAGGCTCGCTCGGTGTGGCAGCTGGCGCTCGACCTGTTCCGCGCCCAGGGCCGATTCGCGGAGGTCAACGCGGTGGAAACGGCGCTGGCTCGGCTCGATGCCGGGAAGACCCGGTCCGCGCCGCACTGAACCGCGCGTCCCCTAGCGATCGCGCCGCAGCAGCGCGCGTCCGGTGAGTTTGCGGTCCGCCGCAAGCAAATACGCTACCGGCGATTTCGCCATCTGCTGCCGCCGTGCCTTCGTCTTCCCCGCGAGATAAGGCACGAGCGTCACCGCGACTGCGGCACCCGCTACCGCCAGCTGTCCGCCCGCCGCGGCGACGCTGCCGAGCACGGTGCCTGCCGCCGCGTTGAGGTCGATCTTCTGCACCAGTGTTCCCGCGGACGCCTCGATGCCCATGCCGCGCAACGCTTTGCGGAGTTCGTCCAGCTGCGGCCGGGTCCGGGTTTCGTACAACGCGCGCAGATGCGCCGCCGCCACTTCCAGATTGTCCGCTTCGGCGGCGGCTTGCAGCTCCGGGCCGAGGCTCGCCACGTGCGACTGGAACGCGGCGAGTTCGGCCCGGTGCTTTTCCCGGAAACTGATGAGCTCGTCCACAGGAACCCGGTCCACATGGGACGGTTCGAGCACCGTCTCGAGCGCGATCTGCAGGTAGGCGCTGGAGACGTTCTCCACCGCCGGCACCGGAACGTGCTCGTCGAACACCAGCGACACCAACCGGTCCAGCGCACCGGTCGCGTGATGCATGCGCGGGTCGTCGGTGACCGGCGACAGCGCTTCGCGGTGGCTCATCGCGTCGGCCAGCACCGCGAGGTAGATGGAAGCCAGTTCCGGGTCGAGACCGACCCACTGTCCGTCCATCGGCACCGCGAGGCCGAGCCGGACCAGCCCGTCCCGGAGCCCGCCGGTCATTTTCGCGCCCGGCCCGCCGACCGGGACCGCCGTCAGCACCTCGACCGGCGGCGGCCCCATCACCATGTGCTGGGTGATCGGCGGCGCGTACCCTCGCCAGCCCGGCCCTCTCGGGTCTCCGTCGCACGCCCGCGGCTCGTCCAGCCCGTATCGGTCGAGCAGGCGGCCGGGGTCGGCATCGAAAATCTCGCCGAACGACTCGGCGACGACGTTCAGCACGGCGGCGCTCGGCGCGGTCTCCACCAGGAAATCGGTCTCGCCGCGGAGACGGCGGACCAGGTCCCCGTCGCGGTCCGGCGCCGCGGGCGGGCGCATCCGGGCCAGCCGGTCCCAGGTCAGCAGCGCGAGCTTGAGCCAGTTGTCGTTCTGGAAGTGCGTCCACGGGTAGTACAGGCCGAACGACGGCATGCCTGCTCCTTCACCTGGATTCCGACATCCGGCAAGCTGGGTCCGTGCCCATGGAATCAGCGATCGACAACCACGCCAAGGCCCAGTTCGACTACTTCGTCGACGAACACCGCGAAGCGCTCCAGCACTGCCTCGACGGGCTCACCGAGGAGCAGGCCCGCCGGTCGCTCGTGCCGTCGAAGACCACGCTGCTCGGGCTGGTCAAACACGTGACCTTCGTGGAGAAAGTCTGGTTCGACGAGGCCGTCACCGGACGTTCGCGCGCCGAAATCGGGATCCCGGAGACGCCCGACGAATCGTTCGTCCTCACCGACGACGACACCATCGCGTCCATTCAGCAGGCGCACCGCGAGGCGTGCGAAGCCGCCCGTGCAGCCACCGCGCCGCTCGAACTGACCGACGTCCTGCCCGGCAACCGCCGCGGCCCGCTGCCGCTGCGGTTCGTCTACCTGCACGTGCTGCGGGAACTCGCGCAGCACTGCGGGCACGCGGACATCCTCCGCGAGCAGATCCTCGCGGAGGACGGCGCATCGGCTACTTCTTGACCGGATAAGCCTTCGGCGAGCCGTCCTGGTCGACGCCCGCCGCGGCGTACTTGCTGACCCAGTCCGGCACGAAGCCCACCTCGGTGGACAGGTCCTTGCCGGTCTTGGCGTCGAGGACGATCGGCTGCCTTCCGTTGGTGTAGCCGTACAGCGCGCCGTGCCAGGCGACGGTTAGGCCGCCCGGCGCGACGCGGTTCGCGGCCTGGTCCGGAAGGCTCCACAGTTTGGTCCCGGCCTTCGCGTCGTACGCGGTCAGCACGCCGGAGTCGGTGCAGGCGAGCACCGACTGCTCGTCGTACAGGCAGTCGCCGTACGAGTCGGGGCCCAGGTTCCGGGTGCCTTCCACGGAGAACTTCTCCGCGCCGGTCGCCGCGTCGAGGAACTTCAGGAAGGCGTGGCCGCTGCTGTACTCGTTGGCCTTCAGGACCACCATCGCCGGATCGGCGGGCAGGATCTCGACCGCGCTCGATTTGGCGGCGCCGACCCATTTCTGCTGGCCGGTGGCGATGTCGAGCGCGGTCGCCTGGACCATCGACTCGTTCTCGGCGACATTCGAGTCGACCCCGACGACGACGTCGCCGTTCACGCTGCCCGCGTCGTAGTCCTTGCGCACCCACAGCTGCTTCCCGGTCGCCGGGTCCAGCGCGACGGTGAGGTTGCCCTCCGACTGCGCGAAGCTGGCGATCACGGCCTTGCCGGTGGCCGCGACGACGTGCGTGACCGAACGGTCGCCGCTGATCCCGTACTGGTCGTCGGCGATCTTGGTGTTCGTCTGCCAGACCTTGGCCCCGGTCTGCGGATTCACCGCGATGACGGCGAGCGCGAGGTAGCCGGGCGTCGTGCCCTGCTCGGGCATCCGCAGCGGGACGGCTCCGACTGCGAGCTGGTCGGTGACGAGCGGCGGACGCGGTCCGCTCTGCTCGACGAACGGGCCCTTGTGCGCGTTCGGGTCGGCGGCCGGGCCCTCGATCCTGGTGTTCCACTTCTCGCGGCCGGTGAGGACGTCGACCGCGCTCAGCGATTCGGGGGCGATGATGTAGCCAGTGCGGTCGCGCAGCGTCATGAACTTCGACGTGACCGAGCCGCCCATGTTGGCCTGCAGCGCCGTGCGGGGCAGCGCGACGCCCTTGCTCGTGTCGAACGCCATCGGCGGATCGGCGGTGACCGCTTCCGGCTCTGCGGACGAGGCAGGCGGCTGCCCGGCCGGTCCGGCCTGGTCGGTGGGCAGGGCCGGGGCCGCCCCGCCGCCGCACGCGGCCGTGGCTGCCAGCACCCCCAGACAGGCCGCAGTGATCAACATTCGCCGCATCGGTGTCCCCATTCTCCCGAATGACTGCTCCATCCGGAGTCGTCCGGGAATTTAGCCGACGGAACAGCCGCTTGCGCACGAAATCACGCAAATGCGCCGAGAAAGGCGCCACCGGCCCGAGCGGACCCCCGGACGGGTGACGCACACCCACCCATCCGCGCCCGGTCCGGCTGCGAATGCCTGGCATGACCTCCCGTCTGCGGTTCCTTCCGGCAGCGCTGTCCGGCGTGCTCGCCCTGGTCTCGGCGCTGGCCGCCGGGCACCTTGCCGCATCGTTCGGCAACGTCAACGCCTCGCCGTACCTCGCGGTCGGCAACGGAGCCATCGACCTGACCCCGCTGCCGCTGAAAGACTTCGCGGTGCGGACCTTCGGCACTTACGACAAAGCCGTCTTGCTCGGCGGCATGGCGGCGGTGCTGGTGGTCGTCTCCGCGGCGGCGGGGCTGCTGTCCCGGCGGAAGCCGTGGCCGGGTGTCGCGATCATTGTCGCGTTTGGACTGATCGGCGGGGTCGCAGTCGCCGCGCGGCCGGATCTGACCGCGGTCGCGTTGCTGGCTCCGCTGGCCAGTCTCGTCGTCGGGGTCGCGGTTTTCCTGCTGCTGCACCGAATCGCGGCGCGACAGCAGGCGACGGACTCGTCGCGCCGGTCGTTCTTGCTCGGCAGCGTCGGCACGGTCGTCGGGGCCGGAGTTCTCGGCGGTGCCGGGCAGGCCATCAGCGGAACGAGAGATGCCGCGGCGTCCCGGGAGGCGGTCGGGCCGCTCGTGCCCGCGGTTTCGGCTCCGCCCATTCCCGCCGACGCGGATTTCGCCAAACTCGGCACCCCGGCGTTCCTCACGCCCAACCGGAACTTCTACCGCGTCGACACCGCGTTGTCGGTTCCGCAGGTGCGCACCGAGGACTGGAGCCTGCGGATCCACGGGATGGTCGACCGGGAAATCCGGTACCGCTACCGCGATCTCCGCGACCGGCCGCTGGTCGAGCGCACGGTGACGATGACGTGCGTGTCCAATGAGGTCGGCGGCGACTATGTGTCCACTTCGAACTTCGTCGGCGTCGATCTCGCGGATCTGCTGGCCGAAGCCGGGGTCCAGTCCGGCGCGGAGCAGCTGTTCTGCTCCAGTGTGGACGGTTGGACGTCCGGCACCCCGGTCGCGGCCGCGCTGGACCGTTCGCGCGGCGCGATGCTGGCGATCGGGATGAACCGCGAACCGCTGCCGCTGGAGCACGGTTTTCCCGCGCGGCTGGTCACTCCCGGGCTCTACGGGTACGTCTCGGCGGTCAAATGGGTGGTCGACATCGAGGTCACCACGTGGAAGGCCCGGCAGGCGTACTGGCTTCGCCGGGGCTGGGGCGAGCAGGCGCCGATCAAGACCGAATCCCGGATCGACACGCCCAAGGGATTCGCCACCGTTCCGGCCGGGGCGGTGCGGATCGCCGGCGTCGCCTGGGCCCAGCACACCGGGATCGCCAAGGTGGAGACCAAAGTGGACGGCGGGCCCTGGCAGCCGGCCACCTTGTCCGCCGAGGTGAACCGGAACACCTGGCGGATGTGGTGGACCCAGATTTCCGTCAAGCCCGGCACGCACCAGGTTTTCGTGCGTGCGACCGACAAATCCGGCTACACCCAGACCGAAGCCCGCGCCGGAACCGTGCCCGACGGGGCGACCGGATGGCATTCCACGACTTTTATCGCTTCCTGACCAATCCGGTGCCGGTCCGGCGCCGAATCCCTGTCGAACAATCCACTGTGAACGGAGAATTGCCGTGAAGACCCTTCGCCTCGCCGGTATCGGCGCCGCTGCCGCCCTCGCCCTCACCGCGTGCGGCACCAGCACCGACAACAACGCCTCGGGAAGCTCCCCGTCGGCGATGCCCTCGTCGATGCCGTCCTCGGCGCCGATGTCCAGCAGCGACTCCGGTGTCACCACCAACGCCGACGTGTTCGGCCCGGCCTGCTCGAAGCTGCCGCAGGGCAACGCGCCGGGTTCGCTCGACTCGATGGGCCCGCAGCCGGTCGCGTCCGCCGCCTCGACGAACCCGCTGCTCACGAAGCTGGTCGCCGCGGTCAAGGCCACCAACCTGGTCGACACCCTCAACAGCCAGCAGGCCATCACCGTCTTCGCCCCGGCCGACCCGGCGTTCGACGCGCTCGGCGACGCGAAGTTCAAGGAACTGGCGGCCAACCCGAACCAGCTCGCGCCGATCCTGCAGTACCACGTCGTCGGCAAGCGCTACGACGCCAAGGGCCTCGCCGCTGCGGGCACCGTGACCTCGCTCAACACCGCGGGCGGCCCGCTGAAAATCGAGGGCTCGGGCGACAACATGACCGTCAACGGCGCGAAGATCCTGTGCGGGAACATCCCGACCAAGAACGCGACCGTCTTCGTCATCGACAAGGTCCTCACCCCGGGCACCAACAAGAACTGAAGCCACCGGGCCCGGCGCGCCTCCCCGGCGCCGGGCCCGGTTTCCACCTCTAGCTGAGCGAAGAAGCCACGTGCAGATCGACGTTCTTGGTCTCCGGGGCCATGAACGCGCTCACGATCGCGCCCAGCGCGGCGATCCCGGCGGCGATGTACATCGTCGCCGACAATCCGAGATTGGTGAGCGCCCACGGCGTCGCGAAGGTGCCGACTGCCGCGCCGATCCGGCTGATCCCGGTGCACAGTCCCACCGCCGACGCGCGGACCTCGGTCGGGAACAGCTCGTTCGGATAGATCCATTCCAAAATGGACGGTCCGCCGTTGAACACCGCGTACACCGCGAAGGCGAGCGCGATCAGCCACAGCGCGGCGCCCGGTTGCAGACCGAGGTAGAACAGTCCGGCCGCGGAAATCGCGAAGCCCCAGATCAGGACGGGACGGCGGCCGAGCCGGTCCACCAGCAGCAGCGCGGCGATATTGCCGACGAAGAAGAAGAAATTGATCAGGCCGTAGCCGAGGTGCGACAGGTTGCCGCCGCCGAGGTTGAACAGTTCGAGGATCTGCGGCCCGAAGGCGTAGATCGCGAACAACGGGACGACCGTGCACGTCCAGAAAATCGAGATGAACACGACCCGCTTGAGATATCCGCCGCGCCACAACGCGGACATCGGGGTTTTCGTTTCGGCTTCCGGGAGATCGTCCAGCGTCGCGTGCTCGCCGATCGTCGTGCGCAGCACCTCCAGCGCTTCCGCGTCGCGGCCCTTGCTGTGCAGCCAGCGCGGCGATTCCGGAATGCTGGTGCGGGCGATCACGATCAGCAGCGCGGGCACCGCCGACGACAGCAGCATCCACTTCCAGCCCTGGTCCACGTTCAGCAGGAAGAACCCGACGAACGCGGCGACGGTGGCCCCGACGAACCACATCGCGTTCAGCCCGCCGACCAGCCGCGCCCGCCACGCTTTCGGCGCGAATTCGGTGACCAGCGCGGTCGCGATCGGATAGTCCGCGCCCACCGCGATGCCGATCAGCAGCCGCAGCACGAACAGTTGCGCGGCGTCGGCGACGAAGAACTGCAGGACCGAGCACACGATGATCGCGATCAGGTCGATCGTGTACATCAGCTTCCGGCCGATCCGGTCGGTGAGCGGGCCGAACACCGCTCCCCCGATGAACACGCCGACCAGCGCGGACGCGCCGATCAGGCCGGACCACAGCGAGTCCATCTGCCACTGCGGGCCGATCTGCACCAGCGCGATGCCGATGATGCTGAGGATGTAGCCGTCCAGGAACGGCCCGCCGGACGAGTACAGCGCGAGCTTGCGGTGGAACCCGTTGAGCCGGGCCGAATCCAGGGTCGCCCGAACAGCGTTGTCCGGTGCGCGGTCAGTCTTCATGTCGGTTGGTCTCCTCGCTGCCGACCGCCGCCACGGCGTCGATCTCGATGCGTTTCGTCCCCCGGAACCCGGCGACCTGGACCGTGGTCCGCGGCGGCAGGTCGATGCCGGCGAAACGGTCGAGGTAGGCCTGGTGGTAGGCGTCGAACTCGCCGAGGTCGGCGAGGAACACCGTCAGTTTGAGCAGCGTGCGCAGGCTCCCTCCCGCGGCCCGCAGGGTGTCCTCGAGGTTGTCGAGGGCGACCCGCACCTGCTCGTCGATTCCTTCCGGGACGCTGCCGTCCCGCCGTGCCGGGACCTGCCCGCACGCCCAGATCACTCCGCCGAACACGGCGGCGCCGGCGTAGGGCCGCGGTCCGTGCGGATGCGCCACTAGCTCGCGCGAGGTCATCGGCCCTCCCGGTGGTCCGGAATCAGGAACCCGCGCGCGATCGAGTACGCGAGAGTCCACAATGGAGTTTTCACGGACACGCCATGGGTGACCGCTTCGCGATGCCGCTGTTTCCGTTCCGCCGCAGTGGAAATCACCTGCGCGTCCGGCACATCGGACAGCGGGCGGATCACCAATCCCGCGACCGGCGGACGTGGTTCGGCAGCGGCGGGAAGCCGCAGCAGATCCCCGCCCGGCGTAACGACTGTGCGGTGCCCACCGTCCGAAAGGGACAGTATCCGCCCGGCGCGTTCGGCGATGTCCAAAGCAGCCCAGTCCAGTACCGGACTGCTCGCCATTCCCGGCACGACCAACGTGCCCACCACGGCGGCCGTTTCGCAGGCGGGCACGAAAGCCTGTAGCGGACCGCGCGAAGCCGGGTCGTGCGCCACGGCGTACCCGTCGCAATGTTCCAGCCGGAGACCGACCCGTCCGGCCGGGATCCGGGCCGTCTCGATGGTCAAGGCGTCGAGCCCGGCGGCCTCGTGGATTTCCGCGGTCGCGATGACCTCGGCCAGGTGCTCCGCCTCGCCGCTGCTCAGCCCCGAAGCCCGCAAGGCACGCAGCGAAACCTCGTGGATCTCCCGGACCGAAACCCTGGTCTGCACGGTTTCGGCCGCCGAGACGCGCTCGGCCTTCGCCGCGGTCATTGCCCGGCTCCGGGGAAGACCGTGTCGAACAGCCGGAGCCAGTTGCCGCCCAGCACCTGCGCCACGACGGTTTCGTCCAGGCCCACTTCCAGCAATCCTTCGGTGAGGACCGGGAAATCGGCCGGTCCGCCGAACCAGTTCGGCCACACCGGCCACTGCGGCTCCACCGGCACCGCGGACGCGGGCCGCCACCGGCCGTTGCGCAGCCAGGCGACGTAGTCCTGCGACCAGTTCCGCGTGCAGTCGCTGCCGAGCGCGACGTGGTCCGGCCCGATCCGCTCGACCAGCCCCGCGACCATCTCGCAGAACTGCCGCCGGGTCGTCTTCTCGCCGCCGATCACGTTGGGGTACAGGCAACAGCCGAGCACTCCGCCGCGCGCGGCGAGCGCGTCGATGACGTCGTCCGGCTTGTTGCGCGGCGAATCCGCGAAGGACAGCGGGTTCGCGTGCGTGATCGCGACCGGCCCGGCCGAGGCGTCGATCGCGTCGCGGCTCGTGCGGTTCCCGACGTGCGACAGGTCGACCAGCATCCCGACGCGGTTCATTTCCGCGACGATGAACCGGCCGTACGCGGTGAGCCCGGAATCGTGCTCGTCGTAGCAGGCGCCGCCGACGAGGTTCTGGATGTTGTAGGTCAGCTGCGCGATGCGCACGCCGAGCCGGTGGAAGACCTCGACCATCCGGTAGTCGTCGCCGAACGGCGAGGTGTTCTGGAAGCCGAGCAGCACGGCGAGCCTGCCGTCGCGCTTCGCCTGCCGGATGTCGTCGGCGTTCCCGGCGAGGACGACCAGATCGGCGTTGTCCCGCGCGAGTTCGTACCAGTCCGCGACCGCGCGCAGCGTTTCCTGCGGGCCTTCCCAGACCGCGCAGGTCGCGTTCACCCCGGTGACGCCGCCGGCTTTCAGTTCCTCCAGGACTTTGCGGTCCCAGTTGTTGATCTGCAGTCCGTCGACGACAGTGAGGTCGCCGTGCTCCAGGGGGTCCACTCAGGACTCCTTTCCGGGCTTGCGGGTGAACAGCCAGTCGTCGTCCACTCCGGACTCGACGTCGCGCGCCCGGGGCGCGCCGGAGAACAGCGTGACGCGCAACCAGTCGGTCGACTGCGGGCTGTAGTTCTCCATGCCGTAGAGGGCGAGCTGGAATCGCTGCAGGTGCAGCGGGAGGAAATCGTCGGCGAGCAGGTTCGCGCGGACCTCGCCGTAGCGGAGCCCGGCGACCGACTGCACGCGCGCGACGATGCCCCGGTGCCACGGGAATTCCAGCAGGAACTCCGCGACCGAACGGCCCGCGTCGGCACCGGCCAGGTCGTGCCGGAGGGCGTGCACGGCGCGGGCGATGTCGATCGGGTGTTCCATCGATTCGCCCGGGTCCTGGCCGCGGTTGCCGCGCCGGGGTTCCTCGTTGTCCTCGGCGGAGAACCAGAACCTCGCCTGTTCGTCCGGGTCGGTGAAGTCGAACTCGCGGGTCCAGTCGTACCGGTCGGCGAGCAGGTCGCGCAGCTCGCCGCAGGACTGGGCGAGGTCGACGCGCCGCCGTTGGTCGCAGGTCAGCAGGTGCTCGATCTCCGAGTCGAGCGAGTCGTCCAGTTCGACCAGGACGGTGTGCAGCACGGCCCGGGCCTCGGCGCCGAACTCCGCGGCTCGGTCGTCGAGGTCCCGCCACCGGAAGCCGCCCGCGGGGAATTCGCCGAGCAGCGAGGCGATTCCGGCGAGTCGTTCAGCCAGTTCGGGGCCGGTCAGGTACGGCGCGGTCGTCAGGGTGTCGCGTTCGGCGAAGTACCGGCGGGCGCGGTCGAGCAGTTCGCTCGCCCGCCGGACCGCACTGGCGTCCGCCTCGGCGTCGAGGGCATGGGCCAGCGGGAGTTCCCTCGCCGAGCACCAGGCGTCGAGGATGTGCGGATGGTTCACCACGAACGGGACCATGCCGAGTCCGGTCGCGTTCCCGAGGCCGAGATACCGCCGCCAGTCGCCGGAAAGCTTTGCCGCGGCAGGGTTTCGCCGGACGGCGCAATGCTCGACCAGGTCGTAGCTGAACTCGCGCAGCAGCCACGCGGCCAGCATTTGCGCGCGGTACGGCACCTGCAGCGGCGGGATTTCGGCAAGCCGGTCGAAGTCGGCGAGACCGAACTTTCCGTTGCTGTAGAAGGCGGTGCTGCGCAGGATGTAGCAGTTGTCGCCCATCGTGGCGCAGTCTGGCTGTTCACCGGCGGCCAGTTGAGCTGCGACGTACTCGAAGAACCGTTCGCTCCGGTTCGCCCGAGTCCACACCAGCGTCGCGGCGTCGGCTCGGCCAGCTTCCTGCCGTGGTACTTCACGGCGCAGCTCTGCCATCCGCGTGTCCGAAACTGGGCCTTCCACCAGTGCGGCAGTGACATCCCACCGCTTCGCGATCACGCGGTCAGTGCGCTCGTTTTCCTGCAGTACCGTGGAAAACACCGTGAAGTGCAGCAGAGTGTCGCCCGCATCGATCCGGTACACCGCCTCGCCGTGACCGCTGTCGTCGAACTCCCACCGCGTGCGGGACACTGCCCAGCGTTCCCGAGCCGCCTGACGCAGGAACGACCGCGCGAAGCTGTGCCGGGTGTAACGGGCAGCGCCCAGTTCCGCCGGGGCGAGCGCGGTGTCCGCGGGCCGGGTCACGATTGTTCCCGGGGCGCGGACGTCCGCAGGTACGCGGTTTTGGTCCAGGTGAAGAACTCCGCGGCGGATTCGCCGTTCTGCTCGCGGGGCGCGGGGAACGACGAGTCCTTGAGACCGCCGAACGGCGCGTGCACCTCGGACCCGGTGTTCGGCGCGTTGACCTTCACGATGCCCGCGTCCAGGTCGCGCAGGCACTGCCGCACCGCGCGCTCGTCGTCGGTGAACACCGCCGCGGTGAGCCCGAACCGGGTGCCGTTCGCGAGCCGGATCGCCTCGTCCAGGTCGGCGGCGCGCAGCACGGTGGCGACCGGGCCGAACACTTCCTCTTGGCTGATCGTCAGTTCGGGCGTCCCGGCCAGCAGCGTCGGCGCGACGAACGCCCCGCCCTGCGGACAGTCCGCGCGGGCCAGCACCGTCGCGCCCTCGTCGACCGCCTGCTGGATCGCGCCCTCGACCTCTTCCGCCGCCCGGGCGGACACCAACGGCCCGATCTCGACTCCCGGCGTCGTGCCCTTGCCGACAACGAGCCCCTTGACCCGCGCGGACAGCTCGGCGACCAGCCGGTCGTAGGCGTCCCCGACCGCGATGATCCGGCGGGCGGCCGTGCACTTCTGCCCGGTCCCGCTCATCGACGCGGTGACCAGCGCCGCGGCGGCCTGGGCCGGGTCGGCGTCGGGCAGGACGATCGCCGCGCTGTGCCCGCCGAGTTCGAGCTGCACCTTCGCCCCGCGCGGCACGACCGCGGCCTGGATCGCCCGGCCCACCGGCACCGACCCGGTGAAGGTGACGCCGGACAGCTCCGGCCGTTCCACCAGCTCAGCGCCGAGCGATCCGGGCGCGAGCAGCAGGTTGAGCACGCCGTCCGGCACCCCGGCCTCGATCAGGATCTCGGCGAACGCGACCGCCAGCGCGACCGTGTCGCTGGCCGGCTTCCACACCACGGAGTTGCCCCACAGCAGCGCGGGCGCGAGCTTCCACGCCGGGATCTGCACCGGGAAGTTCCACGGCGTGATCACGCCGACGACACCCAGCGGACGGCGTACGGTCCGCACGACCTCGTCCGGGTTGCCGGAGGGGTAGAGCACGCCGTCGGCACTGCGCGCCCGGCCCGCGTGATAGTGCAGCGTCTCGACCGAGGCAGCCACCTCGCCGCGCGATTCCGCCAGCGTCTTGCCCTGTTCGCGGGTCATCAACGCGGCCACCGATTCGGCGCGCTGGGCGAGCAGTTCCGCCGCCCGCCGCAGCACGAGACCGCGCGCGATGGTGCCCTGGTGATCCCACTCCGGCTGCGCCGCCACCGCCGCGCGCACCGCCTCGTCCAGCAGTTCCGGACCGGCCGTCCGGTACTCGGCCACGATCTGCGCGGGATCCGCCGGGTCGATACTCCGCGCGACCGGTCCGTCGCCGGGAACCCACCGTCCCGCTACGAAGTGCTGCAACGACAATGCGTGATCCACGGGTGCTCCTCGACGTTCGCGACGGTGCTTGTCGTCCATGACGCTAAGTCGCGCGGAACACAGAGTGAAGTATCTATTGCCTACTCACTGATAAGGAACCATTATCAGCGGCGTGGAACTCCGCCAGCTTCGCTACTTCGTCGCGGTCGCCGAGGAACGCAGCTTCCGCCGCGCCGCCGAACGGCTGCACCTCGCCCAGCCCGCGCTCAGCCAGCAGATCGCGAAGCTGGAGAAGGAGCTGTCCGTGCGGCTGCTCCTGCGGACGACCCGCAGCGTCGAGCTGACCGAACCCGGCCGCGTGCTGCTGACCGAAGGCCGTCGGGTGCTCGCGGACAGCCAGCACGCCCTCACCGCGGTCGCGCATGCCGCGCGAGGCGAACTCGGACTGCTGCGGATCGGGTTCGTCAGCTCAGCGGCGCTCGAAATCGTGCCCGCCACGGTGCTGGAAATGCGCCGGCAATGGCCGAACGTCCGATTTGAACTGACCGAATCGACTACGGACGCGCAAATCGCCGCGCTCGGGGACGGTCAGCTCGACGTCGGCATCGCCCGCGAGGTCGGCGAAGCCGCCGGACTGACCGTGCACCCACTGGGCCGCGAACGGCTGATCGTGGCCGTGTCCGAGACGCATCCGTTGGCGGACAAGGAAACCGTCGAGATGGCGGAACTGGCCGACGAGCCTTTCCTCGCCTTCCCGCGCACGCGCGTCTCACGGCTGCACGACCACATCGAGACGCTGTGCCTGCGCGCCGGATTCCGGATGCGCGTGGTCCAGGAAGCCGTCCAATTCCCGACCATGCTCGGCCTCGTCGCCGCCGACACCGGCATCGCGATCGTGCCGAACGCCTTGCGCGCCTTGCAACTGCCCGGACTGCGCTACCTCACCCTCACCGACCCCGGCGCGTTCTCCACCGTCTCAGCGATCTCGCGCACCGACCACGAGAACAACCCCGTGGTCGACCGTTTCCTCAGCGTCGCACGTGCCGGATGATGACGCGGTGGACTTCGAATCGCACCGCGGCGAACTGACCGCCTACTGCTACCGGATGGCCGGCTCGTTCCACGAGGCCGAGGATCTGGTGCAGGAAACGCTGCTGCGCGCGTGGAAAGCCCGCGACCGGTACGACCCGGCCCGCGCCTCGGTCCGGACCTGGCTGTACCGGATCGCGACGAACGTCTGCCTGACCGCGTTGGAAGGCCGGGCCCGGCGCCCGTTGCCGTCCGGTCTCGGCGCCGCCAGCGACGATCCGGGCGCGCCGCTGCAACCGGCGACGGACATCCCGTGGCTGCAGCCGTTCCCCGACGCCCGCTGCGATGCCGACACCCGCGCCGGACTGCGGCTGGCGTGGGTCGCCGCGACCCAGGTCCTCCCGGCGCGGCAACGGGCGGTCGTCGTGCTCCGGTCGGTGCTCGAGTTCAGCGCCGCCGAGGTCGCCACCCAGCTGGAGACAACCGTTCCGGCGGTCAACAGCGCACTGCAACGAGCCCGCGCCGCGCTCGCCGACGCGGGCGCGATGGACGAGATCGCCGAACCGGACGACGCGGAAACCCAGGCCGTGATCGACCGGTACGCGCGAGCTTTCGAGGCCGCCGACGTCGAGGCGCTCGTCCGGCTGCTCACCGACGACGCGATCCTGGAAATGCCGCCGGTCCCGCTCTGGTTCCGAGGCAGCGGCGACTACGGCCGGTTCATGCACCGGGTCTTCGAAATGCGCGGCGTCGGCTGGACCGTCCGCGGCCTCACCGCCAACGGGCAGCCCGCGCTCGCCGCCTACACCCCCGACGGCCAGTTGCACACTCTCCAGGTCTTCACCGTGGCCGGCGGGCGGATTTCGCACAACGCCGTGTTCGCCGATCCGCGCGTTTTCCAGGCATTCGACCTGCCGGCGAAGATTTTTTGAGATTCGCCGATGAGTTCGGCCGGGGCCGCCGGTAAGTACTGGCGACACCGATTGAAGGGATCTCCGCCATGAGCGTCATCGTCATCGCCTTCACCACCCTCGACGGCATCTCGTCCGACCCGGACGCCTCCTCCGGCGCCCCGGACGCCGGCTGGGCTTTCCGGCACGGCCCGGAGTCCGTCGCGGGCGACAAATTCCGCCTCGGCGCCACGCTGGACGACGGGGTCCTGCTGCTCGGGCGCAAGACCTGGGAGCTGTTCTCGCACCTGTGGCCGCACCGCGACGACCCGTTCTCGCAGCGGATGAACGCCGTGCCCAAGCTGGTCGCCACCAGCACGCTGGCCGACACCAGCGCGTGGCAGAACTCGTCGGTCCTCGACGGCGACCTGGTCGACGCGGTGAAACGGGAAGAGCGGGACGTCGTCGTCACCGGCAGCCTGAGCGTGGTGCACACGCTGATGGCGGCGGACCTCGTCGACGAGTACCGGCTGCTGACCTTCCCGACCATTTTGGGTCACGGCACCCGCCTTTTCCCGGACGGCACCGGACCCGCGCACCTGGAATGCGTGTCGGTGGAACGCGTTGGCGCTGCGACGCTTTCGCGGTACGTGCGCGAAAATTCGGTGGAAGGTTCCGAGCAGTAGGCCCTAGCGTCAGGGCAATGTTGCTGGTTGTCTCGGGCGCGTCCTGCGTCGGCAAAACCACCGCTCGCGTGCACGCGCGGCCTCTGCTCGGCGAAACGTACGAGACCGCCGAACTGAGCACGCTGGGCCCGATCCCGGCCGTGCCGACCGTCGCGTGGCGGCAGGAGCAGGTGGAAATCGCGGTGCAGCGCGCGATCGCGCTCGAAGCCGAAGGCAGGCACCTGCTGCTGGCCGGCGATCCGATACCGGTCGGCGAAGCACTGGCGGCGCCGAGCGCGGACCGGATCGACATCGCCGGCTGCCTGCTCGACCTCAGCGACGAGGCCCACCTGGCTCGGCTCGCCCGCCGCGGCGAGCCGAGCCCCGCGAACCAAGCATTCGCGGCGTGGCTGCGCGCGCACGCTCACAACCCGGGTCATCTCCCGGAAGCTGTCACGACGGACGCTTGGCCGGAGATGCGCTGGGACCGCTGGGTCGGGCGCGTTCCGGGTCCGGACTGGGCGATGACCGTGATCGACACGTCCTCCCTCGGCCCGGCGGAGGTCGGCGAGGCGGTCGCGGACTGGTGCCGCCGCGCCGTGGCGGGCGAGGCTCCGGTCTTTCGCTCCGGCTGGTTCGCCCGCTGACTGTCCGCGAACCCAGGTCGTCGCTCAGTCCGCGTAGCCGTGCTGATGCGCGTAACGCACCGCCTGCGCCCGGGTCCCGCAGCCGGTCTTCGCGAAGATCCGGTTCACATGTGTCTTCACCGTCGCCTCGCTGACCTGCAGTTCCCGCGCGATCTCCCGGTTCCCCCGGCCCGCCGCGACCAGTTTCAGCACGTCCACCTCGCGCGCCGTCAGCCCGTCCTCCGGCGGTGCGGCCGGGTGCCGGGCCGCGGCCAGCAACGTCCGCTGCACCGACAGGTCCATCACGGTCTGCCCGGCCGCCGCCGCGTGGATCGCGCGGCCGATCTCGTCGCCGTTCGCCGCCTTCGTCACGTAGCCGACCGCGCCCGCGTCCAGTGCGCGCACGATCGACGCGCTGTCCGCGTAGGTCGTGAGCACCACGACCCGGGTGCCCGGCAGGTCCGCGACGATCCGCCGGGTCGCCGCCGCCCCGTCGCAGCGCGGGAGGTCCAGGTCCATCAGCACGACGTCCGGCTGCAGCCGCAGGGTCTCCTCGATCGCCGCGATCCCGTCGCCCGCCTGTCCGACGACCTCGATCTCCGGCAGCAACCCGACCAGCAGCACCAAACCCTCCCGCACCGCGGGCTGGTCCTCGGCCACGAGCACGCGCACGATCGTCATGCCGGGATCCTCACCGACAACCGCCAGCCCGCGCCATCCGGGCCCGCGGTCACCTCGCCGCCGACCAGCTCCGCTCGCTCGCGCAGACCGGTCAGCCCATACCCGGCACCGGGCAGCCCGCTGCCGGAACCTGTCCGGTTGACCACCGTCATCGTCACCTCGCCGTCCAGATAGGACAGTTCGACCGACACCGGCGCACCCGCCGCGTGCTTGCGCGCATTGGACAGTCCTTCTTGGACAGTGCGGTACAGCAGCAGGGTGACGTCCGCCGGGAGTTCGCGCGGTTCGCCGGTCACCTGGATCGACGCGTTGTCCGGCAGCGAGCCGAACAACTCCGGCAACGCCATCGGATCGCCGCGCAACGCGTGCACCGCCCGCCGCGTCTCGATCAGTCCCTCCTGCGCCAGCTGCCCGGCCTTCCGCACGCACGCGGCGAGTTTTTCGTCCGGGGACGGCAACTCGGCCACCAACCGCGCCGCGGCCTGCAAATGCAGCGAAAGCGCCGAGAGCGAATGCGCCTGGATGTCGTGGACCTCCCTGGCCAGCCGGGCGCGTTCCTCCAGCGTCGCACCCCGGGCGACGGCCTCCTGGGTGAGCCGCGTCTGGTCCAGCAGGTCCCTGGCCTGCCGAGCCTGCACCCGGTACTGCCGCCGGTTGAGACCGAGCAGCACCACCACGGCCACCGCGAGCGCGTTCCCCGCCACGAGCTCGCCCGGCTGCCCGGCGAGGTATCCGCCGACGGCGGCTGCGACCCCCACGACCGCAGCCACCGTGATGATCTCCGCCGGGGTGATCGCCGCCAGCGAGGACAACACGAGCAAGGACAGGCAGACCAGCGACGGTCCGGTGAGACTCGGGTCCGCGACCGCCACGACCGTGCCGAACAGCGCGGCCAGCGAAAGCAGCACGACCGCCGCCCGCGGCCAGCGAAGGTCCAGCGCCCCGAACGCCAGGCCGCTCGCGACGGAAGCGGCCAGCGGCGCCCACTCCCACTCCGCCGGGGGCTGCGCGGTGACGAGAATCGCGACGAACGCGACCGGCGTGAGCAGCCGCATCAGAACCAGCGGCAGCCGAGTCATCGCGTCCCCTCCCCTTGGCTTCTTCGCTGCTCAGCGTAGTCAGGCCCGCACCGGCTGCCCATCGCGGACGGCTTCGAGCTGCCGGGACCGCCACAGCACCCCGCCGGCCCGCACCGCGACCATCGCCAGCGCCATCAGCACGAAGAACAGGCCAACACCGTCCTTGTCCAGATGTGCGCTGACCAGGAATTCGCCGACCTTCACCGCGAACGGGCGCACGTTCTCCACCGCCCACACGAACACCAGCCGCCCGCCCAGCACGGCGAGCCAGATCAGCAGGTACGGCCAGCCCGCCCAGGTCTGCACGCGCCCGGTGTCCGGGCTGCGCTCCACCAGCGTGGTCGCGATCAGCCCCGCGCCGGCGACGCCGCCGACGACAGCCCCGGCCAGGCCGGCCGTCAGGTTCGGCGCGGTGAGCGAGATCCCGCCGGTGAAGTACAGGACCCCGATGACGGTGCACGAAACGAACGGCATGATGCCCATGACCAGGTTGTGCCGATGGCGGCCCACCTGGGTGAAAAGAACGAGGGCGAGCAGGATCCCGCCCATGATGAGAGCGTCAGTCATCACGGCCTTCTTCCGGAGTCAGGCGGGCCGGAACACCCGCGTTCCCGACGCTAGGGAGCGGAGCCCGCCGAATCGTCCAACCATCGACCGAATCCGGGTGGACGTGACGTACACCCGGAATGCCGGGCCCGGCCCGCCCCCGCCGGTACACTGTGGAGCGTCAGCGGCCGAAGACGGCTGGGCGCGACCAAAAGCCGTGGAGCCTCACGAACGATGATTACCGCACTGCTGGTCCTCTCGACCGCGGTTCTGCTGCGCGCGCTCGCGGCCAAACGACTCGACCGGTGGAACATCGCCGCGCCCGTGCTGATGGTGCTGTGCGGGGCCGCGACCGCGTTGTTCGCGAGTCCGGCGAAACTGCTCGAGGTCTTCGACACCGAAATCGCGCAGCACGTCGCCGAACTCATTCTCGCGATGCTGCTTTTCGTCGATGCCACCGAGGTGCGCGGCGGACGACTGTGGGGACACGCGCCGGGCCTCGTCGCACGGGTGCTGTTCTTCGCGCTGCCGCTGAGCCTCGGGCTGGCCATGCTGGCCGGCTGGGCGTTCTTCCCGGGTCTGTCGTGGCCGTTGCTGCTGATCGTCGCGTGCATCGTCATCCCGAGCGATTTCGCCGCCGCGGAACGCGTCGTGCGGGACCGAACTCTCACGCCGCAAGTGCGCAGCGTGCTGAATGTCGAAAGCGGTTACAACGACGGATTGGTCTCGCCGCTGTTCCTTTTCGCGCTCATTCTCGCGCGCAGCGACAATACGGCCAATACCGCCGGGAAAGCGCTCGCGACCGCTTTGCCGTTCGCGATCAAAGCCATTGTCGCCGGAGCCGTCGTCGGCACGGCGATCGGCATCCTGCTGTTCCTCGCCGTCCGCGCCGGCTGGACTTCCGGACAGGGACGGCGCATCGCCCTCCTCACGACTCCCCTGCTGACCTACGCGGCGACAGTCGCCATCGACGGCAACGGATTCGTCGCCTGTTTCGTCAGCGGGATCGCCTTCCGCTACGTCTACCGCGCCTTCGCCGCGCGGCACCTCCGCATTTCGGACAGCCACGCCCGCGAGCACTTCGCCCGGCCGTCGGAGGACCTGCAACTGCTCGAAGAGGTCACCGGGATCCTGACCATGGCGATGTGGTTCGTCGTCGGCGGCGCTGCGGTCGTCGTGGTGTCCTTCGGCATCGCGTGGCAGCCGGTCGTGTTCTGCCTGCTCGCGCTGACCGTCCTGCGGATCGTCCCGGTGATGCTGTCGCTGAGCCGGACCCGGATGCCGCACCGGGACCGGTTCCTCGTCGGCGCGCTCGGCCCGCGCGGCACGACGTCGGTCGTGTTCGGACTGCTGGCGATCAACGGCCTGACCGGCGAGGAGAGCGACCTCGTCCTGACCCTGACGGTGGTCTGCGTCCTCGGCAGCGTGGCCCTGCACGGGCTCGGCTCGACGCCGCTCATCACCCGCCTGATGACCCCGCGGCCGCACCGTCAGTCTCAGTAGCAGGTACGCACAGTGACCAGTCGGCAGACTGAGAATCCCTAGGCAATACACAGGTTTCGCGGAAATTCTCCCCCGCGCGGGTGGTCTCTGGACGATTCATGTAGCGTTCCGTGACCGCCGACAGAGTAAGGGTCAAGCGCGACGCACCACGTCGCAGTTCCGCGCAGAGGACCCCCGCTCATGTCCGCACCCACGCTCGCCGAACCACGAACCGGACGGCACCGTTCCGGCAGCGTGCGCGTCGTCGCCGTCATCCCCGCGCACGACGAAGAAGCCCAGATCGCGCACACCGTCGCCGCACTGCGCGGACAGGACCGGAGCGTCGACGAGGTTTTCGTCGTCACCGACAACTGCACCGACAACACCGCCGCAGTGGCTTCGATCGCCGGCGCCCGGGTGCGACCGTCCACAAACAACACGCACAAGAAGGCCGGTGCCCTCAACCAGCTGCTCGCCTGGCTGCTGCCGCGCCTGGACGAGGACGACGTAATCCTCGTCCAAGACGCCGATTCCACTTTGGACCCGCAGTTCGTCAGCACCGCACTGCACCACCTCGACCACGGATACGGCGGCGTAGGCGGAGTCTTCCGCGGCGGCCCAGGCGGCGGTTTCGTCGGCCACCTCCAGCGCAACGAATACGCCCGCTACGCCCGCGACGTGCACCGGCTGCGCGGAAAATGCCTGGTGCTGACCGGAACCGCGGCGATGTTCCGGGTCCGCACCCTCCGCGAGGTCTCCGCTGCCCGGCTCGCCGAACGGTTGCCCGCGGGCGACGGCCGCGGCGGGATCTACGACACCACCGTGCTCACCGAGGACAACGAACTCACTTTCGCCCTGCTGCACCTCGGCCACCGGGTGATCTCGCCCAGCGCGTGCACGCTGGAAACCGAGGTCATGACCAGCTGGAGTGCACTGTGGACACAACGCCTGCGGTGGAAGCGCGGTGCGGTGGAGAACTGTGTCCAATATGGACTGACCCGCGTCACGTGGCGGTACTGGGGCAGGCAGCTGATGACGATCGCGGGCGTGCTGGTCAGCGGGATCTACCTGACCGCCCTCGCGATCGCCCTGTTCCACGGCGGCCTGCACCTCAACCCGTGGTGGCTCGGCATCTCGGCGATCTTCGTGGTGGAGCGGGTAGTGACCGTGCGCTACCGCGGCTGGCGCCGGATGCTGCTCGCCGCGTCGATGTACGAGCTGGTGCTCGACTATTTCCTGCAAGCCTGCCATCTCAAGGCATACGCGGACGCGCTCCTGCGCACCCGCAAGAACTGGTGAACACCCGGACGGAAGAGAGAGAACCCTCATGTACCAGAAAATCGGCGCGGCCTCTGCCGCGGGAATGACCGGCGGACTCGCCTTCACCGGAGTGAACGTCCTGTGGCTTCTGCTGGCGGGATTCGCTTTGCTGGCAGCGGGAACAGCCATGCTGCGGATCCTGCCGAAGGTCCGCAACCAAGACCGATGACCGGCCGCGGACAGCGATTTCTGTTCCGCGTGCACCAGGCCGCGCTGGGCGAGTACGTCGCCGCGATCTGGGGCTGGGACGACGAAAACCTGCGTCGTCACCACGCCCGCGCCTTCTCTCCTCGCACGTGGCAGATGATCACGGTCGACGGCGCAGACGCGGGCCTGCTCGCGGTCGAGTACCGGCCAACGGAGATCTGGCTCGGCCGGATCGAACTCGACCCGCGCTACCAAGGCCAAGGAATCGGCGGACGGCTGCTCCGCTGGCTGATCGGCGTCGCGGCGGAGCGGAAACAGCCGCTGGTGCTCGAAGTCCTCGAGGTCAACCCCCGGGCACTCGCGTTCTACCTGCGGCACGGTTTCCGCGAAACCGGCAGGCGCGGACCGAAAATCCTCCTGGCCCGAAGCCCGGACCAGGAGGATTGACCGAGCGGCCCGGCGTCAGCCCGCGTCCGTCACCGTCCCCGTGACGTCCACGTCCGGGCCGGATTCCTTCGGCTCGCCCGTCACCTGCAGCAGCACGTGCTTCGCCGGGTCCGCCCCGTCGTGCCGCACAGTCGGGATCGTCAGCTCACCGCTCGTCTTCCCCGCCGGGATCTGCACTACTGCCGTCAATCCGGTCTCCGACAACGGCTGCTTCTTCGCCGGATCGAGGCCGTGCTCGATCAGCCACTCCGGATCGACGTCCGAGGTCATCAGTTCCGGCCCGGTCTTCGGCGCCTTCACCTGCCCGAGCACGCTGACGTCCGAATCGGCCACTGTGGACAGCCGGACCGGCCACGTCAGCGCACTGCCCTCCACCGCGGACGCCTCGGACTGCCCTACGCTGATCTTCGGAGCCGGGTCGTCGTTCTCGACGTTCAGCGAGCCCTCCGCCGACCCGATCACCGTGCCGCGGGTGGCCTGCACCTCGGCCAGCATCCGGTACGGCCAGCTCCACCGGGTGTTCCCGGCGACCGTCACGGGCAGGTCGAGCGTGTGCTGTCCCGGCGCGAGCGCGACCGCTTGATAGGTCCACTTCACCGACATCGGCGAGACCGTGTCCGCCCGGAAGACGCGCAGCGAACCGCCGCCGTCGCCGGTCACGGTGACCGGGATCTGGTACGTCTTCGAGCCGGAATCGCCTTCCTTGACCGTCATCGCACCGAGGTCGATCCGGGTCAGCGGGGCCGGATTCGGGTCGGGCAGGCCGGGACGCCAGGCGTACGCGTCCAGCAGCCACGCCTCGCCGCCCGCTGTCCGCGGCGTCAGCTCCAGGCTGGCCACCTCCAGGTGCGGCGGCAGCGGCACCCGGACTTCCTGGCCCCAGAACGATTTCGTGCGTTCGTTCCCGGCCAGTCCGGCCACCGTCACCGCACCCAGTTTCGTGCGTTTGCCCCGCGTGTCGAAGACCGCGACGTCGAACGACTCGGCCGGGACGTTCTCCGGCGCGATGAGCCGCATCGCCAGCGCCCGCGCGCCGTTCGGCGAAACCGGTTGCGGCAACTGGATTTTCGCCGGTACCCCGGCCGCCGCGGAGCGCACGTGCACGGCGGTCCGCGACGGATCGGGAGCGTCGTCCAGCCCGACGAAGTGCGGCGATTTGGACGCGCCGGAGTCGACGAGGCACCGCCGGTCCGGACCCACTTGCTGGCAGACGTCGCCGCTCCCGGTGACCTTGGTCGACGAATCCGGGACCAGCACCGGGGTCCGCGCACCGCCGAGAGCGTGCGCCAGCACATGCGCCGGATCAGCGGACGGCGCGCGCACGCCGGAACCGTCCAGCAGCGGCTCCATGCGCAGATCGTGCTTCTGGAACAGGTGCGCCGCAGCGGCGACATAGGTCGCGCCGACCGCTCGCTGCTGCGCGTCCGTCAGCCGCGCGGGCATGCCGGGCGAGCAGTACGGATCCGGCTGCGGAGAAAAGAAATCGTCCTGCGCCGGAGCCACCGCGACGCCGGGCGTCCATTCCGAGTTGAAGTAGTTGTGGTTGGCACCCGAGATGTATAGCGCGCTGTGCAGAGCCGTGCCCTGGCTGACCCCGCGCGTACCGTCGACGTATTGCTGCCCCTGAAGACTCGAAACGTCGCCGTCGCAGGAAGGCAGGAAGGTGACCGACGGGACGTCCGGCACTGGGTTGAACCCGAACACGGTCGGCGCGATGAGCACGTCGCCGCGGATCTTCCACCGGACCGGCCCGGAGAACCCGGTGTCGCCCGGCGGCGGATACAGGCTGTCCATCGCCGCTCGGTTGACGCCCTCGCCGCCGCGGGAATGCCCCACCAGCACCACATTCGACAGATCCGCGGCCGGCGAATCGCGGACGATCTGCGGTGCGGTCGCCCGGTCGCTGCCGGACCAGTCCGCCCAGTGCGCCAGGTGCAGCCGGACCAGCGACGACCGGGCCTGCGCGCCGCCGTCCTGCGCCGCGTGGTCGAGCGCGTTGATCGCGTCGGCCGAAACGGACACTGTCACGAATCCCTGCGACGCCAGCAATTCCTGGGTCTGCAGGTAGCCGCGGTAGCTCGGGATCGGCAGCATCCCGGTCTTGCACGGCCAGGCCGTCGAGTAGTCGCCCGGATCGGCCGGGTTGTAGCAGGGCTGGTGACGGCCGTGCAGGAACACCACCAGCGGCCGGTTCCCCGGCGCGTGCCGGGGCGCGACGACCAGGCCCTGCATCTCGATCGGCCCGTCCAGCCCCGGCAGCCGCACCGGGTCGAGCGAGTACTCGCCCTTGACCGTCGAGAACTGCCCGGGTTTACCGGGATCCACCGCATTGGCGGGCAACTCCGGCAACGGCGCCGCGGCCGGTTGCTTCGCCGTCGCGCGAGGCGGATTGGTCAGCGAACGGCCGCCGACGCGCACCTCCAGCCCGCGCAGATCGCGGATCCCGCCGGCCGGCAGCGAAAACGTCCGCAGGTCGGCCCGCGGCTGGGCGCGGCCGAGCAGCTTGCCGCCGGACCAGAACTCCACCGCACCGTCGCCGAACAGCGGTTTCGGCGCGGTCCAGAGAAGCTGGCCGTCGGCGACGCGCCATTCGGGCGAAGCTGCCGGACTCGCCGCCGCTGACGGTGCCAAGGTGACTGCCAAGACGGCGGCTGCCGCGATGGGGACAAATTTACGCAGAAGGACCTTCACTGGGTACTCCCTCCCCGATGATCTTTCCTTTCTACCGGGAAAGCAGCCCGCCATGCCAGAACGGCGACGAGGTCCTGTGCACTCAACACCGACGACCCGTGCACCGTCCGGATCTGGAAGCCTTGCTGCACCAAGCGTTCAGGCCCGCATAGCCGTCTCAGCCCATTCCTCGAAGCTGGTCAGCGGAATCCCGAGTTCCCGCGCGAACTCGGGCCGCGCCGGTTGCCCGAGCGCGTTCAGCATCGCGTGGGAGAAGCCCATCGGCGGCATCCCCGCGGCGAGCGCCTCCTCGACGGTCATGTCCGGCACCGACAACGGCACGCCCAGCACCCGGGACAGGATCGGCGCGATCTCGGCCATCGACCGGTAGTCGCTCGCCAGTTCCAGTTCGACCCGGTGGAACCGCTCCGGTTCCGCGATCGCCGCCGCGGCCGCCCGGCCGATGTCGCGAGTCGCGGCCAGCGACAACCGGGTTTCCGGACGCAGGATCGTCACCAGACCGCCCTCGATGCCGCGCGGGAAGACGTACTGCGTGGACGGCAGGAAGTTCTCCATGAAGAACCCCGGCTTGAGCAACGTCCACCGAGGGAATTCCGCCGCCCGGAGCCGATCCTGGATCGCTGCCTTCGCCTCCATCGCCGGCGCCAGGAACGCCCAGCGCTCGTCGGCCAGTTCCGGCGATCCCGCGCCGCTCACCGAGGTGTGCACGAACTGCGGCACGCCCGCGTCTTTCGCCGCCTCGATAAGATTCACCGCCTGGGTCACCTCCCCGGCGAAGTCCGGCTCGGCCCCGCTCATGTCCGGCATCTGCACGCTGAACACCGCCCGCACGCCCTTCACTGCGCGGGCCAGCCCGTCCCGATCGAGCAAATCCCCGACGACGAGATCCGCGCCCGCCGCCTCGACCGCCTTCGCCCGGTCCGCCGCCGGATCCCGGACCAGCGCCCGGACGGGAACTCCCGCCGCCAGCAACTCGCGCGCCGTCGCGCCGCCCTGCCGTCCCGTCGCGCCGACGACCAGTACCGGTGCTGCCTCTCTCATGATTCTCCCTGGGAACGCTAAGTGGCGGGGCCCGCCATTTCGTGTCCGCTACGATACGGCGGGGCCCGCCACTTAGCAAACCCGGAGGTCACGCCATGCCCGGCCAGCAGCGCGCGGACGCGCGGCGCAACTACGCGCGGATTCTCGAGGTGGCCGAGGCGGAGGTCGCCGCACACGGGGCGAACGCGTCGCTGGAGCAGATCGCGCGCACCGCCGGGGTCGGCTCCGCGACTGTGCGACGGCACTTCCCCACCCGGCACGCGCTGCTGGAAGCCGTTTCGCAGGAACGGATCGCACTGCTGGCCGCGCGTGCTCAGGAACTGGCCGGGGAAGCCGACAGCCGCCGCGCACTCCTGGAATGGCTGGACGACGTGGTCAGCTACTGCGTGACCGCGCGCGGCCTCGCCGCCGCACTCGCGTACGACGTGCCGGATCCGACGCACGGAAACTCCTGCTCAATGACGCTGGAGGAATCCGCGGCGCCGCTAGTGGCCCGCGCCGCTCGCGACGGGGCCGTCTCGCCGGAGGTGACGGTGGGCGACCTGATCGCGCTGATCGTCGGCATCACGCTGACGACCGAACGCCATCCGGAACCGGCCGCCGAAGCCAGCCGGCTGTTCCGGATCGCGGTGGCCGGAATCAGCCCGCAGCCGGGTCGAGGCTGACGGAAAGCCGGTCCGCGACCGTGCGCGGCTCGCGGCCGAGAAGCTCCGCCAGCAGGGTGCCGGACTCGGCGAAATAGCCAGCGCGGGAAGCCTGGTACCAGGTCAGCATAAGCCGGGCTAGCTGTTCCGGGACGCCGAGCGCGACCTGGTCGGCGACCCACCGTTCGTCTTCCACGACAACACGTTTGACGCTACGACCGGTGAGCCGCGAAGCGATCCCGGCGAAGTCGTCGAAGGTGACCGCGGCCGGAGCGGCGAGCGTGACGGGGCCGTCGATGACGCGGGCTCCAGCGAGGACAACCGCAGTGGCCTCGGCGATGTCGGCACGGTCGGTGTACGGGACGGGCCCGTCTTCCGGTTGCGCGATTTCCCCGGTCCGCTGCCACGGACCAAGCACCTGGTCGAGCGGGCCGTAGGCGCCGTTGCGCAGTGCGGTCCAGGCGACTCCGGAGTCGGCGAGGATCGCTTCGGTGGCGATGTGGATGTCCGACGGCCTGTACGGGTTTCCGGGGACGGCTCCGTGCTGGCTCGTGTAGACGATCCGCCGGACCCCGGCCGCCACAGCCGCGTCGACGGCGCCTCGGTGCAGGCTGACCATGTCGGCGGCTGGGTCGTTGCCGGACACCAGAAGGACCTGCTCAGCACCGGCGAACGCGTCACGCAGCGCGGCCGGATCCTCGTAGGAACCCTGTCGCACGCGCACCCCACGGTCAGCGAAGTGCTGCGCTTTCGCGGGATCCCGGACGCTGACGACGATCTGGTCCGCGGGTACGCGCTTGAGGAGGTGCTCGACGGTGGTGCCGCCCAGCCCGCCGGTAGCGCCGGTGACAACGATCATTTCTGCCCCTAGATCTAAGTTGACCCCACTGGTCAACTTCTCCTCTCCCGACTTTAGGTAAGCTGACCAAGCGAGTCAACTTACGCCGCGAGGCGACAGCGAGAGGGAGGGCGAAGTGCCTTCGGAGTCCGGGCTGCGCGCCGACGCCAGGCGCAATTCCGAGCAGATCCGCGCCGCCGCGATCGGCGCCTTCCAAGGCCGCGGCCTCACGGTCCCGCTGGAGGAGGTCGCGCGAGCGGCGGGGGTCAGCAAGGCCACGATCTTCAACCGGTTCGGCGGCCGGATCGGGCTCATCGAGGCGGTGATCGAAGAGGTCGTCGCGACGGAACTGTTCGCCGTCATCGACCGCACGCGGGCCATCGACGACGCCGGCGAGCGGATCGCCTCCTACCTCACCGAACTGCGCGACCTCCAGTACCGCCAGCCCGCCGTCAACGACGTCCTGTTGCAGATCTACCCGCACTCGCCGCAGCTCATGGAGATCTGCCGGGTCGGAAGCGAGGCGAACGAAGAACTGGTCGCGGCGGCGCGGGTCGCGGGCGTGGTGCGGCCGGAGTTCACCGCGGGCGATCTCCACGCACTCGTCGTCGACAACGCCCTCGCCCTCAAACACGGCGAACGGCCTGCCCGGGACTCCTACGACCGGCGCACCGCTTACCTGCTGGACGGGATCCGCCGGTAGCTAGGGCTGCCCCGCCACCGCGTCCACCCCGGCGAGCAGCAGCTCCAGCCCGAACTGGAACCGCTCCTCGAAATCGAGCATCGATTCCACCGGCCCCGCCTCCAGGTGCACGTACTTTCGCGCCCCCAGCACGCTCTTCAGCACCTCGACCTCGTCGCCGGTCGCGCCCTGCTCCTCGAGCGTTTCGCCGAGCACGAAGCAGAAAACCGCGCTCGTCGCCCAGATCGCGTGCTTGCGCGGCAGCCCGGACGCCAGCAGGCCGCCGAGCAGACTGTCCACAAAGGTCAGATTGCTGCGCTTCGCCGCGTAGTTCCCGCCGACGATCCGCGCCCCGTCCCGATGCGCGAGCAGCGCCGTGCGCAATCCGGCGGCCATGCTCCGCACGCGGCTCTTCCAGTCGCCGTCGCCGGCGGGCAGCTTCGCCACCGCGCCGGCGAGGATCGCCTCGGCCATCTCGTCGATCAGCGCGTCCTTGCCGTCGAACAGGCGGTAGATCGCGGGCAGGTGCAGCCCCATCCGGTCGGCCAGCTGGCGCATGGTGAGCGCCTCCAGCCCGCCCGCGTCGACCAGGTCCAGCGCCTCGGCCACCGCCCGCTCGGCGCGCGTCGCGGCGATTCCCGCCCGTTTCGTGTCAGTTGACATGTTAACGATGTTACCAATACTCTCGGCGAGGCGCGGAGTAACAACGTTAACAAAGGGAGGGAAGCCGATGACCTCGAACGCCGGAACCGCCGGGCAGCTGGACGTCTTCGTCCGGCAGCTGCGCTGGGAAGCCGACGGCGTCGTCTCGCTGGACCTGGCGGCCGCCACCGGGAAACCGCTGCCGAGCTGGGAGCCCGGCGCGCACATCGACCTCGTGCTGCCGAACGGCGTCGAACGGCAGTACTCGCTCTGCGGTCCGCCCGGCGAACGCGCGTACTACCGGATCGGCGTCCGCCGGGAACGCGCGAGCCGCGGCGGATCGGAATACGTGCACGCGTTTCTCCGCCCCGGCCAGCGCGTCGCGATCAAGGGCCCGCGGAACAATTTCGGCTTCCACGCCGCCCAGTCGTACGTCTTCGTGGCGGGCGGCATCGGCATCACCCCGATCCTGCCGATGGTCCGCACCGCGGCGGCCAAGGGCGCCGACTGGCAGCTGTACTTCGGCGGCCGCACCAGCACGTCGATGCCGTTCCTCGACGAACTCCGCGGCTACGGCGAGCGCGTGCACTGCCATCCGTCGGACACCATCGGCCGGATTTCGTTGTCCGCGCTGGAAAAGCCCGTCGAAGCCGGGGCGAAGGTCTACGCCTGCGGACCGGCTTCGCTGCTGTCCGATTTGGACACCGCGGCGGAGAACTGGCCCGCCGAAGCACTGCGCCTGGAACGCTTCAAAGCCCCGCAGGCTCCTCCCGCGGAGAACAAGCCGATCGAGGTCGAATGCGCGGCCTCGAAGAAGACCGTGTCCGTCGCCGCTGACGAAAGCATTGTCAGCGCACTGGAAAAGGCCGGCATCCGCCCGGTGACGTCGTGCCGGTCCGGAATCTGCGGCTCGTGCGAGACCAAGGTGCTCGACGGCGTCCCCGACCACCGCGACGGCATCCTTTCCCCGAGCGAACAAGCGGCAGGCGACCGGATGTTCGTCTGCGTGTCCCGCGCCCGCACCCCACGCCTCGTCCTCGACCTGTGACGGGAGAGCCCATGACCACCGCAGCCGACGCGTACGCGCCGATCACCATGGCGCGCATCCGGGAGATCATCGGTTTCCCGGACCAGTTCATCGCCGAGAAAAAGGAACCGCAGCTCGGCGAATTCGCCATGCGGTTCATCGCGCACAGCCCGTTCTTCTGCGCCGCCACCTTCGGCGCGGACGGCCTGATGGACGTCAGCCCGAAAGGCGACCCGCCCGGTTCCGTGCGGGTCCTCGACCCGTGGACGCTCGCCATCCCCGACCGTCCCGGCAACAAACTCGCCGACACCTTCGAGAACGTCACCGCCACCTCGTCGATCGGGCTCGTGTTCTTCGTGCCGGGCCTGCGCGAGGTGATCCGCGTCAACGGCGACGCCTTCGTCACCGACGATCCGGAACTGCTGAGCATGCTCAGCGCGGACAACAAACCCGCTGTCCTCGCGACGGTCGTCCGCGTGCGCGAAGTGTTCGGTCAGTGCGGAAAAGCCGTCATCCGGGCGAAACTGTGGGAGGGCGACACTCGCGGACTCGCCGAGGCGGCGACCCTCGGCGGCGATTTCTACACCCTCTCCATCGCCGAACAGGCGCAGAAAATCAACAACAGCCTCGGCGACCTCGTGAACGGCGGCCTGTACGACGTGGTCGACGAAAACTACCGGACCGAGCTGTTCTAGAAACTCCGTTGCTCCCACCGCGAAGCGCTGCCTAGTATCCGTTTTGTGCGATCCCGACCGGTCTTTCCCACCGACGACACCATCACCCGCGTACTCGCCGAACAGTGGCAGCCCGTCTCCGAGATCGCTTACCTGCCTTGGGGTTTCGGCGCGCACCACTGGCGCGCCGACTCCCTGTTCGTCACGCTGGACCAGCTCGAACCCCGGCACACCGCGGCGTCGCTGGAAAGCACCTACGCGAGCGCCGCCGAACTGGCCGCAGCCGGGCTTGAGTTCGTCTGCGCCCCGGCGCCGACGCGGTCCGGCCGCTTCACCGTCGACACCGGAGCCGGCGCGCTCAGCGTCACCCCGATGCTGGACGGCCGCAGTCCCGCGGAAGACGAGGTCGACAAACCGGCAATCCTCGCCGCGCTCGACGCCCTGCACCGCACCCCGCCGCCCGCCGGACTGCGCGAGTGGGCACCGAAGGTCGGCCCCGGCTTCGCCGACGAACTGCGCGCCCGCACGGCCGAACCCTGGACGTCCGGCCCCCTGGCCGAAGAAGCCCGCACCGCCCTCGCCTCCCGCGGCGACGCGATCAAACGCTGGAACGACCGCTACCTCGAACTGGCCGCGCTAGCCGTCTCCCGGCGCGGCTCCTGGGTCCCGACCCACGGCGAACCCCACCACGACAACCAGGTCGCCACGCCCGACGGCCTGCGCCTGGTCGACTGGGAAACCCTCGCCGTCGCCCCGCGCGAACGCGACTTCGCCGACCTGCCCGGCACCCCGGGTCTGGACCCGGAAATGCTGGAACTGTTCGCCCTCGACTGGCGGCTCTCCGAACTGCGCGAGTACGCGGACTGGTTTTCCGCGCCGCACACCGGGAACGAGGACGATGTCATCGCGTGGGAAGGATTGCGCGAGGAACTGGGCCTCGCCTGACCGAGGTCCCGGCAGCTGTTCTCCTTGGCAGTCACGGCGTTTCGGGTGATGAGGCCGACCGCTCTGCCGACGGTATTGCGCAGTGCCAGCCCGTGCCGAGTCCGCGGAACGAGCAGCGTGGCGACAAGGTTGACGCGCCGATGCTTCGGGTCCACCTGCCGCCGGTGTTTCGCCTCGTAGACCTGAAAAGCCCGGGCATGATCGCCAGGATGCGCGGCGAGCGCTTCGGCCAGCGTCTGCGCACCGGTCACGGTCGTAGCCGGGCACCCGCCCGCCGCGGAAGGTGAACGTCGCGAGCGGCTTTCCCCTAGACGGATGGACAGTGAGCATCCGGCCAGGCGCGGTCGACCTGCTGACCGCGGAGCGCCGCGGCGCCTGACCCAGCGGCCGTCGTTCACCGACCCGCCCTGATCACCGGACGCGGACAACGAGATCCGGCTGCCGGAACCCTCCGGCGTCGACCCAGCGTCCGCCGTCGAGGCGACCGGTGGCGGCCACCCGGTCGAGCTGGCCGGGCGAGCAAAACCTGCGGCCGTCCCCGCCCCCGACGATCTCCCCGGTGTCCGCGAACAGGTGGATCTGCCGCGTGAGCGTCCATTCGCAGCGCACGACCGGCCGACGCAAGACAGCTTCGAACCAGTTCGCCGCCCGCGTCGCCAGGTCTTCCGGCCCGCCGGTCGCGGCGAACGCCAGCTTGGTCGGCTCGTCCGGCAGGGTGAACAACTGGTTGTGCACCTCGTCGCCGCGCAGGGTCCGGCCGTCCAGATGCACCCCGAGGGTCATGAGCACGCAGTGCGCGACCGGATCGGACAGGTCCAGGGAAGCGATCAGCGGAAGCTCCGCGTCGGGCGGATCCACTCGGCTGTCGAGCGGGCTCGCGCGCCAATGAGCCGCGCGAATCCGCAGCGCCTCGACAAAGCGGCGCTCAGTCTCGCCGAGCTCGCCGTCGTATTCGAACCATTCGTCCGCCACATCCGGAAGCATGCCAGCGCAACGACTAGGTATCCAGCAATTCCGGCACGAAAATCTCCTCCACCTTCATCAGCCTCTTCGACAATCCCTGTTCGAAGTGCCACCGCAGGAAAGCCTCCACCGACCGCCGGTTCTTCTCAATTCCGTACGGCCACCAATCCTCCCCGAACAACCGGCGGTTCTCGTCGTACAACGCACTGAACCACGGCACCATCCCGGCATCGCCCATGTGATTGAAAATGCGCCCCCGCCGGTAATCCGCCATCGCGACTTCCTTCGCGTCGACAAACCCCCGATACAGCCGCTCCGCCAGACCCGGATTCTCCGCCAGCAGATCCCGCCGGACGACCACCGCATGCATGATCGGCCGGATTCCGGTCCGCCGGTAATACTCGCGTTCCACCGGCACGTAATCCGGGAACAACTGCGCCACCTCCGGCGAATCCTCCCGGATGCCGCGCGGCGGATCCGCGGTAATGAACGCGTCGATCTCCCCGCTCTCCAGCATCGGCCCGAGCGCTTTCCCCGCCGGAGCCTGCCGCACCTCCACTTCCGCGGGGTGCAGTCGCGGAACGAAATCGAACCACTCCATCGGCCAGTCGAATCCGCCGATCACCCACCGGCTCTGTTCCGGCCGCACGCCGTACTCGTCGGACAGCATGCCTTTCGCGACGACGCCCGCGTCGTGCCCGTACGTCGCGAACTCGCCGATCGTCTTGCCGATCAAATCGCGCGGCTCCCGGATGCCGCTGCGCGCGTTGACGTAGATCGCCGAATGCCGGAACTGCCGGTTCGGGAACACCGGCAGCGCAACGAACGGCGGATCCGGCAGGTCCAGGGTGCGCAGATAGAACGTGAGCCCCAGTTCGGCGACAGCGAACTCCCTGCCCCGCACCATCCGCTCGAACAGGTCCGAGACGATATCGGCGGTGTGCAGGGTCGCGTCGACGCCCTCGAAGCGGACCCGGCCGTCGAACAGCGGGCGGGTGTTGTCGTAGCGGTACAGGCCGAAGTCCAGCCGCAGGTCGGTCATCACGTGCTCCTCTCCGTCCCGTCTCATACTAAACGCGTTTACTATCTGCGGGCAACCGCTACGATGCCTCCCGATGGACAAGGACGCGCTCGCCGAACTCTTCGCCACCGCCTCGCTCGGCGCCCCCGAGAACGCGGTGGGATTCGTCATGTGGCGCGTCGTGCACCGCTACGTCCGCGAGGTCGACCAGGCCCTCGCCCCGCTCGACCTGACGCACCTGCAGTTCCAGACGCTCGCGCTCGCCGGCTGGCTCAACCGCACCGGCGGCCCGGTGACCCAGTCCGGGCTCGCGACGTCCGGCGACATCCACCCGATGCAGGTGTCGCAGATCCTGAAAACGCTGGAGCGCAAGGGATTCGTCGCCCGCGCGCGCAGCGCCGAGGACGTCCGCGCCAAACGCGTCGAGGTCACCGACTCCGGCGGAGCCGCCCTGCGCGCCGCGATGCCGCTCGTGATCGAGGTACAGCACCGGATCTTCGGCGACGAGGGGCTGCCCGGCGGAAGCCTGCTGAACACCTTGCTGCGCCTGGACAATTCCTGACCGAGGCCCTTGCCGGGCTGCTACGGTGGAAGCGCACCTGTCTCGGGGAGGGACGATGCCGGGAGCTTTCACCGACCGCAAAGCACAAGAACGCTACTTCGCCGTCTACGCGCAAGTCCTGCGAGAGTGGCCGGTTCCGTCCGAGGAACTGGACATTCCGACGAAGTTCGGCCCCACGCGCGTCCGGCGCAGCGGTCCCGGGCACGGCACGCCGATCGTGCTGCTGCACGGCATCATGGGCTCGTCCCTGTCCTGGTACCCGCACCTCGCCGAACTGGCCGCCCGTCATCCGGTCTACGCCGTCGATTCGATCGGCGAACCGGGTCACTCGGTCGAGACCGTCTCAGTCAGCACCGACGACGACCTCGCCGCATGGCTTTCCGAGGTCCTCGCCGCGCTCGGCCACGAGAAGGTTTGCCTGGCCGGGGTTTCGCGCGGCGGGTACCTGGCGCTGAACCTCGCGACCCGTTCCGCCGACCGGATCGCGGGCGTCATCGGCCTGGAACCGGCCGGCTTCGCGGAGATCAGCGTCCCGAAATTCCTCCTGTGGAGTTTCCGGGAGATCTTCCGCTGGCTGCTGCCCGCCGCGATCCAGCGCCGGATCGTCGCCGGCGATCCGACGGTGCGGCGCACCTTGCGGCCCCTGCTGTTCGCCAGCCTGAAATACAAGGCGCACCTGCCGCCGCAGCACGTCTTCACCGACGACGAACTCCGCGCGATCGAAGTCCCCGTCCGCCTGGTCCTCGGCGAACGCAGCCACATCCACCGCGCGTCCGAAGTCGCCGCCCGGGTCGCGAAGCTGAATCCCCGCATCAGCACGGAAATCGTGCCGAGAACGACGCACGCGCTAACGCTTCAGCAGCCCGACCTCATCACCACACACGTTCTCGACTTCGCCGAAACAGACACAGCCTGACGTCAAACCTGCCGCGCCGTCGCCATCGCCCGCTCCGTCTCCCAGAACGCCCGCATCGAAACGACCAACCCGTCCTCGTTCACCCGATACACGAACACCCCGTCGGTGTCGACGCGATAGCCGCCAGGCAGGTACGTCGTGATCGTGCCGACGTTCGCGACCTCCGAACCCGCCGCGTGCGAATCGCGGATCACGAACTCGAACTTCTCGACATTCCCGATCGTCTTGTCCCAGAACGCGGAAAGACCGTCGGGGCCGTGGTGACCCTTGCCCTCCTCGTCGAACATCGACGGGCCGACCGGGTCCTCGACGACCGCGTCCGGGGCGAACAGCGCGAGCCAGCCGTCCTTGTCCCCGGCGGTCGCCGCCGTCATCGACTTGAACGCCGCTTCCCGCGCGGGCGGCTGCTTCGCCGCGGGGTCCCAGCAGACCTCGACTCCCATGTCACTCCTCGATTTTCGCGATGATCTCGTCGCCGAACTTGCGGATCGCGTCGACCTTCGGGCCGAGGTCCGCGTCGAATCCGTGGCCCTCGAACACCCACGGCATGGTGATCGCGTCGGTGACGCCCGCCTCGGCCTGTTCGCGGAACCCGTCGAGCCCGAACCGGTCGACGCACACCGCCTGGAACTCGAACGGGTCGTCGGCGCGCCCGCGCTCGGCGAGCAGGCCCTTGAGCTTGCCGATGGTGTCGCGCAGCTGGTCGAGCGTCATCATCGCGGACGACCAGCCGTCCGCCACGCGCGCGGCCCGGCGCAGCGCGACGTCGGTGTGCCCGCCGATGTAGAACGGCACGCGCGACGGCGGCGCCGGGCTCATCTTGAGCTTGTCGAAGTCGAAGAACTCGCCGTGGAACTCGACCATGTCGCCGCTGAGGATCAGCCGCAGCACCTCGATGGCCTCGTCGAACCGTTTGCCGCGCCGCTGATACGGCGCGCCGCACCATTCGAATTCCTCCGGCGACCAGCCGATCCCCAGCCCGAGGCCGAACCGTCCGCCGGTCAGCGCGGCGACCGAGTTGACCTGCCGGGCGAGCAGCACCGGATTGCGCGAGCCGAGTTTCAGCACCGACGTGTAGAACCGGATCCGTTCGGTCACCGCGCCCATCGAGGCGGTCGCGACCAGCGGATCCGCCCAGGGCGTGTTCTCGTCCCAGAACCGGCTGCCGTCGGGCGTGTAGGGATAGTCGGCGGACACTTTCTCGGAGTAGAAGAGCGAATCGGGCAGCACGATCGAGGAGAACCCGGCCTCCTCGGCGGCGCGGGCCAGCCCGGTCAGCTGGTCGAGCGGGCTCATCGCGATCGACAAGGAGAACTTCATGCCGCGGACTATAACGTGTTCTAGTTTTGTCGGCCACCGCCCGATCGGCGGCGCCGCCGGGAACTCTCCGCGCACGGTCCGCGTTGTCCGTTTCAGAGACGGCTGCCCGGCCGTCGCGTCAGATCGAGACACGGAGTGACCCATGGGCACCGCGATCCTCCTGATCGTGCTGGTCGTCGTCATCGTCGGAGGCGGGTTGTACCTGGCCAGGAAGCAGGCCGCGGCCAAGCAGAGCCAGCTCGAGGACGCCAAGGCCGACGCGCGCCGCCTCGTCGAACGCCTCGGCGGCCAGGTCCTCAACATCACCGGCACCGACACCGCCTCCCAGCAGGCGATGGCCGACGCGAGCGAGCGCTACAACGCCGCCGGTTCGCAGCTGGAGCAGGCCAAGACGGTCGAACAGGCCCGGCTGGTGAAGGAAACCGCCGTCGAAGGCCTGTATTACGTGCGCGCCGCGCGCGTGGCGATGGGCATGGACCCCGGCCCGGCGCTGCCGGACGAGGCCGAACGCGAACGCGCGGGCAAGGTCACCGAACACCGCGAGGTGGACGTCGAGGGCCAGCGCTACGCCGCCTCGCCCGACCCCGGCCAGGACACGCCGTACTACTACCCCGGCGGCCGCGTCGCGGGACGCCCGGTGCCGCAAGGCTGGTACAGCGAGCCGTGGTGGAAGCCCGCGCTCGTGGCGGGCGCGTGGGGCCTCGGCTCGATGTTCCTGTTCAGCGCCATGTTCTCCGGCATGAGCGGCATCGCCAGCGCGTCGGCCTGGGAATCCGGCTACGACGCGGGCCAGGCGGACGCCCTGGACGCCGGCGGCATGGACGGAGCGGACGGCGGCTTCGACGGCGGAGGATTCGACGGCGGAGGATTCGACGGAAGCCAGGACTTCGGCGGAGGTTTCGACGGAGGCGGCTTCGACGGCGGCGGGTTTGACGGCGGAGGCTTCGACTTCTGACCGGTGACTCCGGTGAAAGGCCCCGTGGCAGACGTGCCGCGGGGCCTTTGTCGTTCCCGCAGGAGGAAACTGGCCGGATGCCCGACAGCGAACGGAAGAAGCAGTCGAACCTGCACCGGACCACGGTGGACGCCGTGGCGGCCTACCTCGCCGACGAGGACGCGGATACCTACAACCTCACCGACGCCGCCGTCCGCCAGGACGCGTTGCGAGCGGCGCTGTATCTGGTCGCACTGGCTGCGAGAGCGGTCACCGCCCTCGCAGAGGCGACCGGCCGCACACCGCAGGAAGCCCTGCGCTCGATCGAGCGTTGACGAACACTAAGCGGGCAGAAACACGAGAGCTGCTCTCGCTTCGAACCGCCGAACTCACGCAGGCTGACAGGTCGGACACCAATAAAGATTCCGCGCCGCCAATTCCTTCTGCGCCACCGGCGTCCCGCAAATCAAACACGGCATCCCGGCCCGCCGGTACACGTAAACCTCGCCCCCGTGCCGATCCTCGCGGGGAGCGCGTCCCATCGCCGCGGGCAAATGCTCGGGCGCGACCGTGTCGATCCGGCCGACCCGGACCCCGGCGCGCATCAGCGTCACCAGGTCCGCCCACATGTCGTCCCACAGCGCGCGATCCAGCGACCGGCCCGGGATCATCGGCGAAATCCCGTGCCGGAACAGCACTTCCGCGCGATAAACATTCCCGACCCCGGCCAGCACCGCCTGATCCATCAGCAACGCGGCGATCGTCGTCCGTGAGCGCGAAATCCGTTCCCACGCCCGATCCGGCTTCGCGTCGCGGCGCAGCGGGTCCGGGCCGAGGCGGGCCTTGATCGCGTCGACCTGCGCCGGATCCAGCAGTTCGCACCGGGTCGGGCCGCGCAGATCGGTCCAGTGGGTGCGGCCGGCGAGCCGCATCCGCACCTGGCCAACCGGCTCGGTCTCCGGCAGCGGCGCTTCGCCGAAGGTGCCGTACAGACCTAAGTGGACATGGACTGTCCCCGCCGGACCGTAGTCGTGGAACAGATGTTTCCCGTACGCCTCAGCGGAAACGAGCACCTGCCCGTCGAGTTTCTCCGCCTCCGCGGCGAACCGGCCCTGCGGACTGCTGACCGCGACCGGTCCGCCTGCGTAGCGGCGTTTGTGGAGACGGGCCAGCCGATGGAGCGTGTGCCCCTCGGGCATCAGGCCTCCGGCAGGGCGGGCGGGGTGCCGGTGCGCTCGTAGTCGAGCAGCTGCTGCACGCGCCGCGCGTGGCGTTCGGCCGGGTCCACCGGCGTGGCCAGGAACGCCTCGACGATCTCGGTCGCCTGCTCCTCGGTGTGCATCCGGGCGCCGACGCCCAGCACCTGGGCGTGGTTGTGCTGGCGGGTCAGCTGCGCGGTTTCGACGCTCCAGCCGAGCCCGGCGCGGATGCCCGGCACCTTGTTCGCGGCGATCTGCTCGCCGTTGCCGGACCCGCCGATGACGATCCCGAGGCTGCCCTCGTCGGCGGCCACGCGGCGCGCGGTTTCGACGCAGAACGCCGGGTAGTCGTCGGCCGCGTCGTAGACGAACGGACCGATGTCGGTCACCTCGTGCCCCTGTTCGCCGAGGTGGCGGACAAGGTGGTTCTTCAGCTCGAAACCGGCATGGTCGGATCCCAAGTAGACACGCACAGCGGGAGTGTGCCATCTCGCCGCCGACCCGGCATGCTCCGGGGGTGGACATCGCAGCGCAGCACGGCACGGACGTGCGACTCGAATGGGGCGGCGAAGGCGTCGAAATCCTCGGCCCGGAATGCGCCGTGCTGATCGTCGTCGACGTGCTTTCCTTCAGCACCACAACGGATCTCGTCGTCGGCCGCGGCGGCCGCGTGCTTCCGGTGCGGTGGCGCGACGAACGCGGGATCGCCGAGGCGCGCGGAGCGGGAGCGGTGGTCGCGGGCGAAGAGGAATGGACGCTCCGGCCGTCTTCTGTGACGGAGATCCCGTCCGGCACGCTGCTCGCCCTCCCCTCCCCCAATGGTGCGACGCTCTGCGCGGCCGCGGCGAAAACCGGCGCGCACGTATTGGCCGGTTGCCTGCGGAATGCGTCGGCGACCGCGGCGAAAGCCAGGGAAATCGCCGACGGACGGCCGATCGGCGTCATTCCCGCCGGGGAACGCTGGGGCGTCGACATGTTCGGAGAAGGCGCGGAATTCGGTCCGCTGCGGCCGTGCGTCGAGGACCAGCTGGGCGCGGGTGCGATCGTCAGCGCGCTGCCCGGCTCGTGGTCCGCCGAAGCCGCGCTCGCCGCGGCTGCCTACGCGGCCACCGATGTTCCGGCAGCGCTGCGCACCTGCACCTCCGGCCGGGAACTCGCCGCGACCGGCCACGGAAACGACGTCGTTCTCGCCGCGCAGCAGGACGTCAGCGCTAGCGTGGCGAGGCTGTCGCGCGGAATCCTGGAGGGGCAATGAGCTGGACCGAGGTGGCCGACCGGGTTTTCGCCCGCCGGTACAACGAACTGGACCTCACGACCGGCTTGGTGCTCGGCCAGGAGAAGTGCCTGGTGATCGACACCCGCGGCGACGTCGACCAGGGCGCCGAATTCGCCGCCGCGGTCCGCGAGCTGACCGAACTGCCGTGGTCGGTCGTCTACACGCACGCGCATTTCGACCACGCCTTCGGCACCACGCCGTTCCTGCCCTGCGACGTCTGGGCCCACCCCGGCTGTCTGCAGGCCATGCTGAAAAACGGCGAAGCTGACAAGCAAACCTGGGCCGCGCACTACCGCAAAGAGGGCAAGCCGGAGATCGCCGACGCCATCGAGCGAACCGGGCTCATGCCGCCGGACCGTCTGGTTCCCGACCGCGCCGAACTCGACCTCGGCGGCCGCACCGTCACGCTCGTGCACCCCGGCGTCGCGCACACCGACCACGACCTGCTGGTGCACGTGCCGGACGTGGATGTCGTCTTCGCCGGAGACGTCGTGGAACACGGTCCGCACGGCTTCACCGCGTACTCGTTCGGCCCGGACGACCACCTCGACGCGTGGGCCGCGGCAATGGACGCGCTGCTCGCCCTCGAACCGCGCGTCGTCGTGCCCGGCCACGGCGACCCGGTGGACGAAGCGTTCGTCCGGACGCATCGCGACGGGTTGCTGCGGCTGCACGAGCTGAAGACCGCCAAGACGCCGCTCGAGGAAGCGGTGAAAACCTCGCCGTATCCCGAAGACGTCACCAGAGCCGCGCTGGGGTGCTGATCGCGTGAGAAACCGCGACCAGCACCCGCGAACGGGCGTCAGTCGAAGTTCAGGTCCCCGGTCCGGGTGCGCTTGAGCTCGAAGAAGTCCGGGTAGCTCGCCAGCGCGACCGCGCCGTCGAACACCTTCAGCGCGTCCTCGCCGCGCGGGATCGACGACAGCACCGGGCCGAAGAACGCGCTCCCGTTGACGTGGATGGTCGGCGTGCCGACGTCCATGCCGACCGGGTCCATGCCCTCGTGGTGGCTCTTGCGCAGCGCCTCGTCGTATTCGGTCGATTCGCCCGCCTCGGCGAGTTCGGCGGGCGCGCCGATCGCGGCGAGCGCCTCCTTGATGACGAGCTTGCGGTCCTCGTTGTGCTGATTGTGGTAGCGGGTGCCGAACTCGGTGTAGAAGTTGCGCACCGCTTCCTGACCCTGGGTCTGCGCCAGCGCGGTCGCGACGCGGACCGGAGCCCAGCCCTCGCTCAGCAGCTCCTTGTACCGCTCGGGCAGGTCTTCGCGGCCTTCGTTCAGCACCGACAGGCTCATCACCCGGAAGGTCAGGTCCAGCTCGCGGTGCTTCTCGACTTCCAGGATCCACCGCGACGAGATCCACGCGAACGGGCAGATCGGGTCGAAGTAGAAGTCCACCGTGGTGGGCTGGGACGAGTCAGTCATTTTTCACGGGCTCCTCGGCGAGGCTGCTCCCCGGCGCTCGCCGGGGACGGGGCCAACCCCCGCACTGCGAGCCAACGCGGCGGCCCCTCCGCATTGTTCCCTGGTCGCCCCTTCCTGGCCCGTCATGATTGGATGCTGAACGTCGTGCCCACCGGATCCGAAGACCAGAGGTGCCCGTGCCCGCCCCCAACCTGACGCGTGACGAAGCCAAGCAGCGCTCCGGCCTGCTGGACGTGTCGTCCTACGACATCGAGCTGGACCTGACTGACGGCAGCGGCCGTCCCGGGGAGAAGACGTTCCGCTCGACCACCACGGTGCGGTTCTCCAGCAGCCGTCCCGGCGAAGCGTCGTGGATCGACCTCGTCGCCGAAGGCGTCCGCTCCGCCGTGCTGAACGGCACTGAGCTCGACGTCAGCGGCTACGCCGAGGAAAAGGGCATCGCGCTGCCCGGCCTTGCCGCGGAGAACGAACTCGTCGTCACCGCGGACTGCCGCTACATGAACACCGGCGAGGGCCTGCACCGGTTCGTCGACCCGGTCGACGACGGCGTCTACCTCTACACCCAGTTCGAGACCGCCGACGCGAAGCGCATGTTCGCCTGCTTCGACCAGCCGGACCTCAAGTCCGTCTACCGGCTCGCGGTGCACGCCCCGCGCGACTGGAAGGTCGTGTCCAACGCGCTCGTCGAAAGCGCCGAGGACACCGAGGACGGCGCGCGCCGCACGCAGTTCGCCGAATCCGAGCGCATTTCCACCTATCTGGTGGCGCTCGTCGCCGGCCCGTACGCGGAGTGGACCGACGAGTTCCGCGACGAGCACCGCACCATCCCGCTCGGCATCTACTGCCGCGCGTCGCTCGCCGAGCACATGGACGCCGAGCGGCTGTTCGTCGAAACCAAACAGGGTTTCGCCTTCTACCACGAGAAATTCGGCACCCCGTACCCGTTCTCCAAGTACGACCAGCTGTTCGTGCCGGAGTTCAACGCGGGCGCGATGGAAAACGCCGGCGCGGTCACCTTCCTCGAGGACTACGTCTTCCGCAGCCGCGTCACCCGCTACGCCTACGAGCGCCGCGCCGAGACGCTGCTGCACGAGATGGCGCACATGTGGTTCGGCGACCTGGTCACCATGCGCTGGTGGGACGACCTGTGGCTGAACGAGTCGTTCGCGACCTTCGCGAGCGTGTTCGCCCAGGCCGAGGCGACCGAGTACAAGAACGCCTGGACCAGCTTCGCGAACATCGAGAAGTCCTGGGCCTACCGCCAGGACCAGCTGCCCTCGACGCACCCGATCGCGGCCGACATCGTCGACCTGCACGCGGTCGAGGTCAACTTCGACGGCATCACCTACGCCAAGGGCGCGAGCGTGCTGAAGCAGCTGGTGTCCTACGTGGGCATCGAGCACTTCCTCGACGGCCTCAAGGTGTACTTCGGCAAGCACGCGTGGGGCAACGCCACGCTCGCCGACCTGCTGGCGGCGCTGGAGGAAGCGTCCGGCCGCGACCTGTCGTGGTGGAGCGCGGAATGGCTGGAGACCACCGGTCTCAACTCGCTCAGCCCGCGCTACGAGATCGCGCCCGACGGCACCTTCGCGTCGTTCGCCGTCGTGCAGACCGGCGCGAAGCCGGGCGCCGGCGAACTGCGCACGCACCGCGTCGCAGTCGGCGTGTACGACGAGGACAGCGACGGCAAGATCGTCCGCACCCGCCGCGTCGAGCTGGACGTCACCGGCGAGCGCACCGAGGTGCCGGACCTGGTCGGCCAGGCCGCGGGCAAGCTCGTGCTGGTCAACGACGACGACCTGACCTACTGCCGGATGCGGCTCGACCCGGCGTCGCTGACCACGCTGATCGACCGGATCGGCGACATCACCGAATCGCTGCCGCGCACGCTGTGCTGGTCGGCCGCGTGGGAGATGACGCGCGAGGCCGAACTGAAGGCTCGCGACTTCGTGACGCTCGTGGCGCGCGGGATTCACGCCGAGAGCGAGGTCGGGGTCGTGCAGCGGTTGCTGCTGCAGGCGCAGACGGCGCTCAACTCTTATGCGGACCAGAAGTGGGCCGCGGCGGAGGGCTGGCCTGCGTTCAGCGGCCGGTTGCTGGAGCTGGCCCGGACCGCGGAGGCTGGGTCGGACCATCAGCTGGCGTTTGTGAACTCGCTGGCCGGCGGGGTGTTGAGCGAGGACATGCTGACGGAGATCGCCGGGTGGCTGGACGGGTCCGCGCCGTTGCCGGGTCTCACTGTCGACACCGATTTGCGGTGGCGGTTGCTGCAGGCGCTGGTGGCGCACGGCAAGGCTGGTGCGGACGAGATCAATGCCGAGCAGGCGCGGGACGACACTGCGGCTGGGCGGCGGCATGCTGAGCGGTCTCGGGCGTTGCAGCCTACTGCTGAGGCGAAGGCGGATACTTGGCAGCGGGCTATTTACGACGACGAGATTCCTAATGCGGTTTCTGACGCGTTGATTTCCGGGTTCTCGCATCCTGGGCAGAAGCATTTGCTCGGGGATTATATTGAGCGGTATTTCGAGGTTATTGACGATGTCTGGGCTCGGCGGTCTAGTGAGCGGGCTCAGCCGACCGCGATTGGGTTGTATCCGTCTTGGGCGGTTGAGCCTGCGACGGTGAATGCTTCGGATGAGTGGCTTGCAGGGGATCATCCGGCGGCGTTGCGGCGGCTTGTTTCCGAGGGGCGGGCTGGGATTGTCCGGGCGTTGGCTGCTCGGGATTTTGACAGTCAGGTCTAACTTCTCGTCGCCTGGCGGCGACATCGGCTTTTGGTTGCGCGGGGCACCCCGAAGCTTGATTGTGCTGACGGTTCGGGGGTGCTTGTCAAGGCGGGAAAGATGCCTTGACAAGCACCCCCGAACCGCAGATGGGCTTCGTATCGGGGTGCGCGGGAGGGGCTGGGTGCCTCGCTCGTTGGGTGCATCGGCTGCGGTAGAGGGGCTGGGTGCGTCGATGGTTGGGTGCACCGGTGCGGCTGGGGTTCGCGGTTTGGGGCTAGTGGCGGTGGGGTTTGGGGTGTGCGGCTAGCGCCCCAATGTGGCATTGGGTGCGTGAGATGCACCCAAAGTGGCGTTCGGTGCGTGGGATGCGCCCAATGTGGCGTTGGGTGCGTTCCGGCGGCAGGTGCGATTGAGCTGGTGGGGATTGGGGCTTGCGCCCCAAAGTGGCGTTGGGTGCGTCTGACGCACCCAATGTGGCGTTCGTTGCGTCCCATGCACCCAATGCCGCATTGGGGCGGCATCCGGCAGCTGCGAGGCGGGCGAGCGGGCCGTGAAGGGCTCCTTGAGGGAATCCAAGTCCGTGAAGGAGCCCCTCACACACGGGGGCGGGTCGTGAGGGGAACCCTGAGGGAATCAGAGTCAATGAGGGTGGCCCTCACGAAACGGGCAGCGGCGGGGGCAGAACGTAAAAGAGCCGTCCCGCTGAGTGCGGGACGGCTCTGGCGTGGGATGTATCAGTGCTTCGGCGCGGGGCCAGCTTGGTCGCTCAGCATGCGCAGGGCATTGACCAGACCGCCGGTCAGGTCGCCTTCCTTGAAGGAGGCCACCATGCTCGCCACGGCCAGGTTCGCGCCTCGGTCGGGCAGGCGGGAGTGGGCGCGCTCGCCGGTGACGATTTCGATCGCGCGCTGGGCGGGGGAAACGCCGAGCAGCACCGCGTTCGTCGGGTCGTCGGTGGCGGCGTGCAGCTTTTCCGCGCCGGCCCGGGTGTCTTCGCCCAGGTCTCCCAGGTAGATGCTGAAGTCGAGGCCCGTTTCGCGCGTCGCGAAGGTGAGGGCCTCGTCCAGGCGGGCGAGCTGCTGCACCGTGAACGGGCTCGTCGGGGCCGCGGGCTCGTACATTTTCGCCGCGGACAGCCTGCCGCTGTTGGTGATGACCTCGCCGAAGGCCAGGTCCTTCTCCGCGACCGCGGTCTGGGTCACTTCACCACTTGCCACGAGCGCCTCCTGCGGCCGTCGAAGCGCCCGCGGGCGCCGCATTCACGTCAACCGCCGGGCCGTGGCCGGCTCCTACGCCGTCCGGGTTGGCGGTCCACCACATAGCGGGGTACTCCCACGGCTGCCCCGGCCGGTACCGCGGCGTCCCCGAGAACTTCTTCCGCAAGGTCGCGGCGCCGACCACGAAGTAAATGGCCCCGGGGATGACCGCGTAGACCAGGATCGTCTCGACAACGTTCACGCCGGTGAGCGTATCGGATGCCTCCGGCAGCCACCGCGCGACACCGGCGACCGGGGGCGACCGTTCGTCGCCGCCGAGGCGCCGTCCGCCGCTTGGCCCGCGTCCGCTGGAACGTTGGGGCGAAGGGCTGCGGGCCGAAAGATGGCAACTCGCCGTACAGGCGGCCGTACCGGGCGATAGCGGCTTGTCCGAACCTTGAAATCCTCGTAGCTTTTTCACCTGTACGGGCCTTGTGCCCGCCTCCCCAGCCCCAGCCCGTCACGCACCGGTCCCAGGAGGACACCTCATGCAGAGCGTCCAGCCCCCCGCTCAGGCGATCACCGAGACCATTTCGTCACCCAGCGAGACCGGATTCGTGCCCGGAACGCGGGTCACGTCCGGCACCAGGGTTACGCGCGGCACTCGGGTCACCCGCGGAACCCGGGTCACCGCGGGCACTCGCGTGACAATGGGTACCCGGGTCACCATGGGAACTCGAGTCACCAGGGGCACCCGCGTTACGCGCGGGACCCGAGTCACGGCCGGAACTCGCGTCACGATGGGCACCCGCGTCACGCGCGGGACCCGCGTCACCCGGGGCACTCGCGTCACGGCGGGCACCCGCGTCACCTGCGGCACGCGCGTCACGATGGGCACGCGCGTCACCCGCGGCACCCGGGTCACCGCCGGAACCCGCGTCACCATGGGCACGCGGGTCACCCGCGGCACTCGCGTCACGCGCGGCACCCGGGTCACGATGGGCACGCGCGTCACCTGCCAGGCCGACTACAGCCTCGCCGCCTGAGCACCGCCAGCACCGGAACAGGGACGTCGAGCACGGTCCATCGGCTCGCCCCGGCCGCCGCACAGGCAGCCGGGGCGCCGGCGTGTCCGGGAACGGGCGGCTAGGCCGCCGACCCGAGATACGGCCGCCACAGCGGATCGGCCTCTTTGGAATGCGCCAGCAGCCGCCAGTGCGGGCCGTGCGGGGCGCGCGGCACCACGCGCAGCCGCCAGCCGATCTCCGACAGGAGCCGGTCGGCCTTGCGGTGGTTGCACTTCGCGCAGCAGGCGACGCAGTTGGTCCAGCTGTGCGGACCTCCCTTGCTGCGCGGGACGACGTGGTCGATAGTCTCCGCGCGGCCGCCGCAGTAGGCGCAGCGGTGCCGGTCGCGGTGCATCAGCCCGGCCCGGGTGAGCGGCACCTGCGCCCGATACGGCACCCGCACGTACGTGCTGAGCCGGATCACCGAGGGAACGGGCAGCGACACCGTCGCGGCGTGCAGTTCGACGCCGCCCGGATCGCCGTGGACGACCTCCGCCTTGCCGCACATGACGAGCACCACCGCGCGCCGCATGGGCACCGCGGTCAGCGGCTCGAAAGTGGCGTTGAGCAGGAGGACCCGGCGCCGCCCCCACGCCGGGGCGACCGGATCGCGGGCTCTACGCTGTCCGGGCGGACGGGATGCTCCCCCTGGACGGGTCCCCGGCCCGGACGGGACGGAGCCGCCGGATGCGGATCCTCCCGGGCAGGCACGCAGGATCGCCTCCGGCGGCAGCTCGGCCATGGCTTGGCCGGCGCCGCCGAGGGGGACGGGTTGTCGGTCTGGCACTCGACCACCTCCACCGGTGCAGGCATAGTCGACCACACATCAGGGCCCCGGCGCACGCGTGTTCTGTGACGTGTCACATACCCGCGACCCGGCGGCCACTCGCCGGCCGCCTGTGCGCCGCCGGGACAAGCAACGAGAAAGGACTAGCTCAGCCAGTGAATGCCGTGCTCAGCGCTCCGCCCAGCTGCATCTCCGAGACCGGGTCGTGGTGCGCCCAGGTCTATTCGGTCACGCACAACGAGTGGCTCGCCGCGTCGGCGGGCTGGCTCGTCACCAAGCCGCTGAAGATCATCATGATCCTCGTCATCGCGTTCGTGGTGCGCTATCTCACCAAGCGGCTGATCGAACGGGTCACCACGCTCCCGGCCTCGGGCAGCAACGGCAAGATCCCGTCGCTGTTGAGACCGCTGCGCGAACGGGCGCCGGAGATGCTCGGCACCGCCGTGGTGGAACGCCGCAGGCAGCGCGCCAAGACCATCGGCTCGGTGCTGAAGTCGATGGCGACGTTCCTGATCTACGGCCTCGCGTTCATCCTCGTGCTGGGCGAACTGGGCATCGACCTGGCCCCGATCATCGCCTCGGCCGGCATCGTCGGCGTCGCGCTCGGGTTCGGCGCGCAGAACCTGGTCAAGGACTTCCTTTCCGGGATGTTCATGATGATCGAGGACCAGTACGGCGTCGGCGACGTCGTGGACATCGGCGAGGCGACCGGGACCGTCGAGGCGGTCGGCCTGCGCATCACCACGCTGCGCGACCTGAAGGGCACCGTCTGGTACGTCCGCAACGGCGAGGTGCTGCGCGTCGGCAACTCGAGCCAGGGCTTCGCCTACGCCGTGGTGGACGTCCCGCTGAGCTACTCCGCGGACGTCGACAAGGCCACCGAGGTGCTCAGCGGCGCCGCCACGAAGGCGGTCGAATCCGACGCGCTCTCGGCGAACGTGCTCGAGCCGCCGGAGATGCTCGGCGTCGAACAGGTCACGCCCGAGGGAATCGTGTTGCGCCTGACGGTCAAGGTGCGACCGGGCAAGCAGTGGGCGGTGCAGCGGAAGCTGCGCGGGCAGTTGCTCGGCGCGCTGGAGGAGGCTGGTTTCGAACCGCCGCTCGGCCGGTTGCTGTCGTCCATGCAGGACAAGCAGTCGGGCGCGCCGCGCAGCTGAGGCAGGGCAAGATGGAGGTGTGTCGACTGTGAGCGAGCCGGAACCGGCGAACCTGTACGAGGCGGTGGGCGGCGAACCGACCTTCCGCCGGATCATCAAGCGGTTCTACGAGGAAGTGGCCCGCGACGAGGTGCTGCGCCCGCTCTACCCGGAGGAGGACCTCGGCCCGGCGGAGGAGCGGTTCCGGCTGTTCCTCATCCAGTACTGGGGCGGTCCGCACACCTACTCCGACCAGCGCGGCCACCCGCGGCTGCGGATGCGGCACGCGCCGTTCAAGATCGGCCCGATCGAGCGCGACGCGTGGCTGCGCTGCATCCGGATCGCGATCGACGAGGAGAACCTGCCCGAGCCGTACCTCAGCCAGCTGTGGGCGTACCTGGAAATGGCCGCGCACAGCATGATGAACAGCTTCGTCTGATGAGACGCAAGGTCGCGGGACGGCGGCCGGACCGCCTTCCGCGGCCGTCGTGGTGGTCGGACGCGGTGTTCTACGAGATCTACGTGCGGTCGTTCGCCGATTCGGGCGAGGACGGCATCGGCGACCTCGAGGGCATCCGCAGCAAGCTCGGCTACCTGGAGCTGCTGGGCGTCGACGCGCTGTGGCTGACGCCGTTCTACCCCTCGCCGATGGCCGACCACGGCTACGACGTCGCGGATCCGCGCGGCGTCGACCCGATGTTCGGCACCCTCGGCGACTTCGACGTGCTGCTCACCGAGGCGCACCGGCGCGGCATCCGGGTCACCGTGGACGTCGTGCCGAACCACACGAGCAACCGGCACGCCTGGTTCAAGTCCGCGCTGGCCGCCGGGCCGGGCAGCCCGGAGCGGGAGCGCTACCACTTCCGCGACGGCCGCGGTCCCGGCGGCGCGGAGCCGCCCAACAACTGGATCAGCGTGTTCGGCGGCCCGGCGTGGACGCGGGTGCCGGACGGGCAGTGGTACCTGCACCTGTTCGCGCCGCAGCAGCCGGACCTGAACTGGGCCAATCCGGACGTCCGCGCCGATCTGGAGCGCACCCTGCGGTTCTGGCTCGACCGGGGCGTGGACGGCTTCCGGATCGACGTCGCGCACGGGATGGCCAAACCCGCCGGGCTGCCCGACATGGACCCGGACACGCCCGCGCACGGCGGCGGCGTGCTGGGCGATCCGCGCTTCGACGACGACGGCGTGCACGAGGTGCACCAGCTGATCCGCAAGGTGCTCGACGAGTACCCGGACGCGATGGCGGTCGGCGAGATCTGGGTGCAGGACGAGGAGCGGCTGGCCCGCTACCTGCGGCCGGACGAACTTCACCTGGCGTTCAACTTCCGCCTGGTGCTCACCCACTTCGACGCGGACGCCGTGCGCACGTCGATCGAGCGGTCGCTGGCGGTGCCGCGTTCGGCGGGCGCACCGGCGACCTGGACGCTGTCCAACCACGACGTCTGGCGCGCGGCCAGCCGTTACGGCGGCGGCGCGGCCGGGGTCCGCCGGGCGCGCGCGATGGCGCTGGTAGAACTCGCCCTGCCCGGCGCGGTCTACCTGTACCAGGGAGAAGAGCTGGGCCTGCCGAACGCCGACCTGCCGCTGGAAGCGATGACCGACCCGCGCGCCCGCTCACAGGGCCCGGAATTCAGCCGCGACGGCGAACGCGTGCCGCTGCCTTGGGAGGGCACGCTCCCGCCGTACGGGTTTTCGCGCACCGCACAAACCTGGCTGCCGATGCCCGCGGACTGGGCGTCGCTGACCGTGGAACGGCAGCTCGAGGATCCGGAATCGACGCTGTCGCTGTACCGGCGCGCGGTGGAGCTGCGGAAACACCACCCGGCGTTCCGCGGCGGCGACGAACTGCAGTGGTTCGGCGCGCCCGCGGGCTGCTTCGCCTTCCGCCGCGGGCGGGGCGGGCTGATCTGCGCGCTGAACACCTCGGCCAGTTCCATCGCCCTGCCGCCGGGAGAGGTGCTGCTCACCAGCAGCCCGCTGATCGACGGCAGACTCGCACCGGATTCAGCCGCCTGGCTCGGGTAGCCCAGGTCAGACGCGCACCCGCCTCCAGCCCGAGCAAGTCGAGCAAATCCCCACAGGTCATCGGCATTGTGCGCATGCTCGGCAACACTCTTCTGCTAGACGCCCAGATCCTGTTCAGGCGGGGCGGGCTGGTCGGCGCGCTGAACACCTCGGCCAGCTCGATCGCCCTGCCGCCGGGAGAGGTGCTGCTCACCAGCAGCCCGCTGATCGACGGCAGACTCGCACCGGATTCAGCCGCCTGGCTCGGGTAGCCCAGGTCAGACGCGCACCCGCCTCCAGCCCGAGCAAGTCGAGCAAATCCCCACAGGTCATCGGCATTGTGCGCATGCTCGGCAACACTCTTCTGCTAGACGCCCAGATCCTGTTCAGGCGGGGCGGGCTGGTCGGCGCGCTGAACACCTCGGCCAGCTCGATCGCCCTGCCGCCGGGAGAGGTGCTGCTCACCAGCAGCCCGCTGATCGACGGCAGACTCGCACCGGATTCAGCCGCCTGGCTCGGGTAGCCCGAGCCCGGCGGCCGCCCCGGTCAGGTCAGACGCGAGCACCCGCCTCCAGACCGAGCATCGCGAGCAATCCCCGCAGGTCATCGACATCGTGCGCGTGCCCCGCGACGGTGCGGGCGGCGTGCTCCTGCTGGACGCGCAGGTCCTGTTCGGCGGACACCCGGGCACGGGCGAATTCACTGGTTTCGGCGGACAGCGGACGTCGTTCCGAGCGCATGTCGCTCCTCGTCGAGGTGGAAGGGGCCACCGGCGGCACCGCGGGGGCGGGCCCGCCGGGGACGACGCCGGCTCGAACGCCGGCGCACGATGAGACTTCTCGACGGTGCTGACGCTACTCCCCGCCTCCGACCTGCCCGCGAGCCGTCCCCGCCGCGCGCGTCGCGACGTCCACAGTGGACCCTTCGGGCGACGGCCCTGGTGGGACCGGCCCGGGCGTGCTTTACTGAAGACGGTCGTGTTTTGTGTTCGTGCGGTGGGTACGTCCCGCAGCCACGCTCGCAAGATGTAGCGGGCGTGGTGTTTCTCTTTTCGGAAGGCACACCGTCGGTTGCCAGGCCCGGATGCCGAGGTGGCATCTGTTGTGAGTCCGATGGAGATCGTTTTTATGACGCAAGGCACCGTGAAGTGGTTCAACGCCGAAAAGGGCTTCGGGTTCATCAGCCCGGACGACGGCAGCGCCGACGTCTTCGTGCACTACTCCGAGATCCAGGGCAACGGGTTCCGCAGCCTTGAGGAGAACGCGCGCGTGGAGTTCGAGGTCGGCCAGGGCCAGAAGGGCCCGCAGGCCACTGGCGTTCGCGCCATCTGAGTTTCCCCGGTGTTTCCCCTGGTGCGGAAGGCTTTCCGCACCAGGGGACCCGCGCCGAAGCGGACTTTTCCGCCCACGGCAGCCGAAACAGCTCGGCACCCCGGTGCGGCCCGGTGAGTTTTCCCGGCCGCACAAGGTCTTCCGCGTTCCGGGAACCCGGACGCGAGATCACCCGTTGACCAGGGCAGGTCGCGACTGGCCTCGAGGCCCTCCCCTGCCTGGCCAGTACGCAACGCACGGCGCACCCCCGAGGCGGCCCCCTTCCGCCTGGTCGGCGCCGCGGCATCGGCCTCGGCCCCGCAGAGCGCGGCGGCCGGACCAGCTCGAGTAGGAGCGTTACCCATCGACACCCAGAGCACCGTCCAGCGTCCCCCGAAATCGCCGCAGCCCATGCTCGCCGGCCACAAGACCGGCACCGAGGCCTTCCTGGTGAAGCTCTTCGCGGTCGTCCCCCTTCTCGCCGTCGCCGTCGCGGTCCCGCTCGCCTGGGGCTGGGGGCTGAGCTGGCTCGACGTCGGCCTCGCCGCCGCGTTCTACTGCGTCAGCGGCCTCGGCATCACCGTCGGCTTCCACCGGTACTTCACCCACGGCGCGTTCCGCGCCCGCCGCGGGCTGCGGATCGCGCTCGCCGTCGCGGGCAGCATGGCCATGCAGGGACCGGTGATCGACTGGGTCGCCGACCACCGCCGCCACCACGCCTACTCCGACCGCGACGGCGACCCGCATTCGCCGTGGCGCTTCGGCACGTCGCCCGCCGCGCTCGCCAAGGGCTTCTGGCACGCGCACATGGGCTGGCTGTTCGGCCGCGACCGGACCAACCCGCGCCGCTTCGCCCCCGACCTGCTCGACGACGCCGACCTGAAGCGGATCGACCGGCTCTTCCCGGTGCTGACCGTCGCGACGCTGCTGGGTCCCGCGCTGCTGGGCGGGCTCATCACGATGACCTGGTGGGGCGCGCTGACGGCGTTCTTCTGGGCCGGGCTGGTCCGGGTCGCCGCGCTGCACCACGTGACCTGGTCGGTCAACTCGCTGTGCCACCTGATCGGCGAGCGCCCGTTCGAGGCGCGCGACCGGTCGGCGAACTTCTGGCCGCTGGCGATCGCGTCCTTCGGCGAGTCCTGGCACAACTCCCACCACGCCGACCCGACCGGGGCCCGGCACGGCGTCGGCCGCGGCCAGCTCGACATCTCCGCGCGGCTGATCTGGATGTTCGAGAAGTTCCGCTGGGCCTCGCACGTGCGCTGGCCCCGGCCCGAACGCCTCGCCCGCAAGCTCAAGGCCGCCTGAGCGTCCGGTCTCTTGTGGTCCGTGAGGGGAACCCGGACGGAATCTGGTTCCCTCACGGACCGCTGATCTTCGCGTCGCGGGCCAGTCAGGACCTGCGGACTCGCTCTTCGAGCCGGGTCCGCAGGTCGCCGTGGCTGGACACCGCCAGCACCGGTCCCGGCTTCCCGGCCGTTTCGGCCGAGCTCACGACCTCCGCGACGAACCGCCGCACCCGTTCCGGCGCGGGCGTGACGTCGCCGCCCAGCTGGGCCACCGGCTGCGGGGATTCGGCGGGCGTCGTCTCCACCGCCACCGACCAGCCCTGCCGCATGGTCCACAACAGCATCAGATCCCGGCCGGGGAAACGCGGGGACCGGCCGCTCAGCGCGACGTACGCGGTGATCGTGTCGGTGACCTCGCACGACGTGCACTCCACCGACACTCCGACCGCGGCGGCGACCTCGCGCACGTACGCGGCCAGCGCCTGCCGCAGGACCTGCGGATCGTCGGCGGTGGGCAGGGACATCGGGCGTTCCGGACCGGACAGGAGCATGGGTCTCCTCTTCCGCCGCCGCTTCCGCTTCGCGCAGCAAGCGAACCGGGTTTCGCCTCGCGCGAAGGCCGGCGGTCGCGATGATCGGGGTCGCACCGGATCGGGCATCCGGCAGCTGGACCGGACTCCGACTCTACCCGCTGGGACAAGCCCGCAGCCGAGATCAACCCGTCTGGCCGCCGCGGAAATCGCTCGATCGGCCGCGTCCGCAGGCGAAATCCTTGCTCGACGTGGCGATCCGCCCGGCACACTGTCCACTGAGGACAGCCGGGTTCAGCCCGATTGGCCGCCGAAATCGCCGCCGTCGGCCGACTCCGCGATCGACGTCGCCACCCACGCGGCGAACAACCCCGCCTGGACGTACGGCGCGGCCTCGCCGACCGCGCGCACCACCGACCGCGCACGCCCTGGCGCGGGTTCGGCTTCCGGCGCGGGATCGGCGTCCGCGGGCCGGTCGGTGCGCCACGGCGTCTCCTCGGGCCGGACCTCGGCGAGGAAGTCCGCGGTCGGGTCGCCGTCCGGTTCGGTCATGCGGTTCACGATGACATCGCCGGACGGCTCCCGCCAGCAGAATCGTCAGAACAGCAGCGGCAGCAACGCTTGGCGCCGCTTCAGCACCGCACCGTAACGGGCGTCGAGGCGCAGCCACGAATCAGTCGCGGTCACCCGGACCACGTCGCCGTCGATCGACGAATCGAACAACCCCATCCCGGACAGCGCGAACAGGCACCGCATCTGGACCTTGACCTCGAGGTCTCCCCCGGTGACGGTCAGCACCGCCTGGTCCATCAGCGAGGCGGGCGGCGTGCCGTGCGGCCCGGCGTTGTCGCGGGCGAGCGCGACGCCGCGGTCGGCCAGGTCCGACACCACGCCGACCGGCAGCTCGTCGACCTTCTGCCACCGGTCGGACACCGGCAGTTCCGCGTGCCACAGCAGGTCGCGCGCCGGGCCCGGGTCCATCACCTCGCCGCCCGCGACGGCGAGCGCCGCGAGCAGTTCGTTGCCGGACACCGTGACGTCCGCGGGCGTCACCGTCCCCGCCACCGCGCGGGTCGCGAGGACCTCGAACGGCGTGGCCGTCCACGCCTCGACGACGTCGTCGCCCCGGCGGCGCAGCCGGACGGCGGTCGTGCCGTCCAGCCGCACCGCGCGGGCCACGAACGCGCTGAGCGTCTCCCGGTCGCCCGGATCGGGAATCCGCAGCTCAGGCATCGGCCAGCACCCGCTTGAGGAATTCGGATTCCTCGTCGCTGAGCCGGCGCGGCCGGAGGTTGGCCGTGTCGTACGGGGCCAGCACGGTCTCGGCGGTGACCGCGACCGGATCGGTCGCGTCCGGACCGGTCCGCACGACGTACCCGAGCGTCACCGTCGAGGCCTTCAGCTCGGTGAGCGTGATCTCCACGCGCACCGAGCGGCCGGGCGCCGCGACGATCGGCGCGCGGTAATGCACCCCGAGCTTCACGACCACGACGCCCTTCGGCAGTTCGGTGAGCCCCGCGCGCTCGGCTTCGCCGAACAGCACGGGCACCCGGGCCTCTTCGAGCAGCGTCACCACGTTCGCGTGGTTGACGTGCCCGTACACGTCCATGTCCGACCATCGCGGCTGGACGTGGGAAACGAATGTCACCGCACCGTGCTCCGGATCTGGCGCGCGGCCACGGACAGCGTCGCGAGGTCGAGCCGCCCGGAACGGGTGATCTCGTCCAGCGCCACGCGCGCCCGCGAAAGCCGCGACGCGTTGGCCTTCTCCCATTGCTCGATCTGCTCGTCGACGGACAGGTCCTGGTCGCTGTGCCGCAGTGCGTCGAGCGCGATCGCGCGCAGGGAACCGTACACGTCGTCGCGCAGCGAGAGCCGGGCGAGGGCGTGCCAGCGGTTGCCGCGTTCCAGCGCGCTGATCTCGGTGAGCATCTTGTCGATGTCCAGGTGGTCCGACAGCGCGTAGTACAGCTCGGCGGTGTCCGCCGGGGTGTGCGTCGCGTCGAGCCCGACCTGCTGCTCGGCCAGCTCCGCCACCTCGACCACGTCGAGCAGGCCGTAGCTGTGCAGCAGCAGCGCCACCCGGCGGGCGAGATCGGCGGGCACGCCCTGGTCGACCAGCGCGGCCGCGTCCTGCTCCACCGACTCCAGCTCGCGCCCGCGCAGCAGCTCGCCCAGCTTCGGGCCGAGTTCCGCGAGCACCGGGCCGAACCGGTTGATCTCGGCCAGCGGCGCGAGCGGCTGCGGGCGGTTGGTGAGGAACCAGCGCGCGGCCCGGTCGAGCAGCCGCCGCGTCTCCAGCACCATCCCGTCCGCGACTTCGGTCGGCACCACGTTGTCCAGCGCGTCGATCTCGGCCCACAGCTTCGGCAGGTCGTAGACGTGCGTGACCACCGCGTACGCGCGCACCGCGTCGGTGGCGGTCGCGTTCATCTCCTCCATCAGGCGGTAGACGAACGAGATGCCGCCGCCGTCGACCAGCTCGTTGGTGATGAGCGTGGTGATGATCTGGCGGCGCAGCGGGTGCTGCGCGATCGCCGCGGCGAACCGCTCCCGCAGCGGGGCCGGGAAGTACTCCGGCAGCCTGCGAGTGAACACCTCGGACTCGGGCAGGTCGGAGGCGAGCAGCTCGTCCTTGAGGTCGAGCTTCACGTGCGCGAGCAGCGTCGCCAGTTCCGGCGAGGTCAGGCCCTCGCCCGCCTTCTCCAGCGCGCGGAACTGCGACGGGGTCGGCAGCGCCTCCAGCTTGCGGTCGAACGCGCCCTTCGCGACCAGCGCGGACACCTGCCGCGCGTGCACCGACACCATCGGCCCGGCGTGCGCCCGGCTGACGCCGAGCACCGCGTTCTGCCGGTAGTTGTCCGCGAGCACGAGCGAGCCGACCTCGTCGGTCATCTCGCCGAGCAGCTCGTTGCGCCGCGCGTGCTCCAGCTCGCCGCCCGCCACCAGGTGGTCCAGCAGGATCTTGATGTTGACTTCGTGGTCGGAGCAGTCGACGCCGGCCGAGTTGTCGAGCGCGTCGGTGTTGATCTTGCCGCCGGTGCGGGCGAATTCGATGCGGCCGAGCTGGGTCAGGCCCAGGTTGCCGCCCTCGCCGACGACCTTCACGCGCAGCTGGTTGCCGTTGACGCGGATCGCGTCGTTGGCCTTGTCGCCCGCCGCGGCCTGGCTTTCGCTCTCGGCCTTGACGTAGGTGCCGATGCCGCCGTTCCACAGCAGTTCGACCGGGGCCAGCAGGATCGCCTGGATCAGGTCCATCGGCGCGAGCTTCGTGACGCCCTCGTCGAGGCCGAGCGCCTCGCGGACCTGCGGGGTGATCGGGATGGTCTTGGCCGACCGCGGGTAGATCCCGCCGCCCTCGCTGATCAGCGAACGGTCGTAGTCGTCCCACGAACTGCGCGGCAGGTCGAACAGCCGCCGCCGCTCCGCGTACGACGACGCGGCGTCCGGGTTCGGGTCGAGGAAGACGTGCATGTGGTTGAACGCCGCGACCAGCCGGATGTGCTCGGACAGCAGCATCCCGTTGCCGAAGACGTCGCCCATCATGTCGCCGATGCCGACGACGGTGAAGTCCTCGGTCTGGGTGTCCTTGCCCAGCTCGCGGAAGTGCCGCTTCACGCTCTCCCACGCGCCCTTGGCGGTGATGCCCATGGCCTTGTGGTCGTAACCGACCGAACCGCCGGAGGCGAACGCGTCGCCCAGCCAGAAGCCGTACTGCGCCGAGACTTCGTTGGCGATGTCGGAGAACTTCGCGGTGCCCTTGTCCGCCGCGACGACCAGGTAGCTGTCGTCGGCGTCGTGGCGCACTACGTCCGGCGCCGGCACAGTCTCGCCCTCGACGCGGTTGTCGGTGAGGTCCAGCAGGCCGGAGATGAACATCCGGTAGCAGGAGATGCCCTCGGCGAGCTGGGCGTCGCGGTCGACCCCGGCGTCGCCGGTGGGCCGCGGCGGCCGCTTCACCACGAAGCCGCCCTTCGCGCCGACCGGCACGATCACCGCGTTCTTCACCGCCTGCGCCTTCACCAGGCCCAGGATCTCGGTGCGGAAGTCCTCCTGCCGGTCCGACCAGCGCAGGCCGCCGCGGGCGACCTCGCCGAACCGCAGGTGCACGCCCTCGACGCGCGGCGAGTACACGAAGATCTCGTACTTCGGGTGCGGCTCGGGCAGCTCCGGCACGCCGCTCGGGTCGAGCTTGAGCGCCAGGTACGGCCGCGGGTTCCCGTCGGCGTCGCGCACGTGGTAGTTCGTGCGCAGGGTCGCGTTGATGACCGCGAGCATCCGGCGCAGGATCCGGTCCTCGTCGAGACTCGTGACCTCGTCGACCATCGAGGAGATCTCGGCGGTCAGCGATTCCTCGTGCGTCTTCCGGTCCACATCGGACAGTTGCGGGTCGCAGCGGGTTTCGAAGAGCCGCACCAGTTTCGTCGCGACCTCGGTGTGCTTGACGACCGTGTTCTGGATGTAGGACTGGGAGAACGGGCTGCGCGCCTGCTGCAGGTAACGCGAGTACGCCCGCAGCACCGCGGCCTGGCGCCAGGTGAGCCCGGCGCGCAGGACGAGCCCGTTGAGGCCGTCGACCTCGGCGTCGCCGCGCCACGCCGCGTGGAACGCGTCCTGGAACCGCTCGCGCACCTCGACCGCCGCCGCCTCGTCGGCTTCTTCGAGGCCCTTCTTGTCGACGCGCAGGCCGAAGTCGTAGATCCAGCTGGCCCCGCCGTCCTCGCGGAACAGCTCGTACGGCCGCTCGTCCACCACCTCGACGCCCATCGCCTGCAGCACCGGCAGCACCTTGGACAGGGTGACGCCCTCGCCGCGCAGGTAGAGCTTGAACCGCCGCTCGCCGGGTTCGGCGTCGGCGGGCAGGTAGAACGACAGCGCGAGGTCGCCCTCGTCCGCGAGGGTGTCGAGCTTGGCCAGGTCGGCCAGCGCGTCCTCGGCAGTGAAGTCTTCCTTGTACGCCTCGGGGAACACCGCGCCGAAGCGCTGGCCCCGGTCGACCGCGGACTCCTCGCCCATCATCCCGATCGGGCCACCGTCGCCGACGCGCTCGCGGCGTTCGGCGATGATCGCCTCGACCAGCCGGTCGTCCCAGCTGCGGACGACGGTGTTCAGGCGTTCCTGGATCCGCAGCGTGTCCGGCTCGAGGGCGTTCGACGGGTCGGTGTGCACCATGAAGTGCACCTGCGCCAGCAGCGTTTCGCCGACGCGCGCGCTGTACTCCAGCTGCGTGCCTTCGAGTTCTTCCAGCAGCACTTCCTGCATCGCCAGCCGCGAGCGCGTGGTGTAGCGGTCGCGCGGGAGGTAGACGAGGCAGGAGTAGAAGCGGCCGTACGGGTCGCGGCGCAGGAACAGCCGCAGCCGGCGGCGGTCGGACAGCGTGATCGCGCCGGTGGTGGTGTAGAAGAGCGAATCGGTGTCCGCGGAGAACAGGTCCGCGCGCGGCCAGTTCTGCAGGACCTCCAGCATCCGCTGGCCGGAGAACGACTCCATCGGGAACCCGGCGCGGTGGATCACCTCGCGCACGCGCTGGCCGACCACCGGGATGTCGAGCACGTTCTCGTGCAGCGCGGTCGTGGTGAACATGCCGAGGAACCGGTGCTCGCCGGTGACCTTGCCGTGCTCGTCGAACGTCTTCACGCCGACGTAATACGGATAAACCGGACGATGCACCGTGCTCGGCGCGCTGGCCTGGGTGAGCACGAGCAGCGACGGCGCGAGCGCGTCGACCGAGCTGTCCGGGCCCGCGGTGAGGCTGCGCGCGGCGAGGCTGTCCTGGCGCAGCACGCCCAGCCCGGACGCGAGAACCGCGCGCAGGGCGGGCTCGTCGCTGTCCGGCTGCGGGCTGTCGACCAGCTCGTACTTGCGGTAGCCGAGGAAGGTGAAGTGGCCGTCGGCGAGCCAGCGCAGCAGGCGCGCGCCCTCGGTGACCTCGTCGTCGCTGGGCAGCTTCGGCGGGTGCTGCTCCAGCGTTTCCGCGAGCGAGCAGGCCGTCTGCGCCATCTTCTCGGCGTCCTCGACGACCTCGCGCACGTCGCCGAGCACCGACGTCAGCCGGTTGTCCAGCTCGCGCGCCCGCTGCGGGTCGGTGACGAGGTCGATCTCCACCAGCATCCACGATTCCGCGGACGCGCCAGCCGGCGGATCGGCCGGGTCGGCGTCGAGGTGCAGGCCCTCCAGCTCGCCGGTCAGGCCGCGGCTCACCACGACGATCGGGTGCACGATGCGCTGCACCTGTACGCCGTCGCGGGCGAACTCCGCGGTGACGCTGTCCACGAGGTAGGGCATGTCGTCGGTGACGACCTGCACGACGGTCGCGTCGCGCGTCCAGCCGTCCTCGGCGGTGGTCGGGTTCAGCAGCCGGACCGCCGGGCGCCCGGGCATGCGCTGCTTCGCCAGCTGCAGGTGCGAGCGCACCGCGCCGACGAGCGCTACCGGATCGTCGCCGACGATCTCGTCGGCCGGGATGTGCCGGTAGTACAAGCGGATCAGGTCCGCGATCTCCGGCGCCTGCGCCGCGGCGGTGTCGATCAGCTCGTCCCGGATCTGCTCCGGGCTGGCTGTCGTGCGGCGGGCGGCGCCGGCTTCGGTGCCGACATCGGGCGGGGACGAAACTCCCGTCGAGCTCATTGAGCAACTCTCCAGTATGCGAGACCGAGATGCGTCCGTCACCACAACGTGCCGGACATCCCTCACCCTAATCCGCCCGGAGACGCCCCTGTGCGCGGCAGGGAAAGACTTAAGGTTCGTTTCAGGGGTCCCCGGCGCCGCGCTCGCGCGGGATCGGTTCAGCTACCGGCGGGTTCGGCACGGGCGGTTTCCGGCAAAAGGCTTGGCACGAGGCCGGAGCGCCGGTTTCGCGGGCGCGGCGGCCGCTTCGGGATCGGTTCAGTGCCCGTATCGCCCGCGGCGGGAACGGAAAAGGTTGCGTCCCTCCCCTGCGAGAATTCCCACCCGTACGGGCTAATTCTTCCGTTGCCGCAGAGGGAGCCGGGGTTTCAGGATGGGGCGCCCGCGAGGTGTCCGCAGATCGGCGGACGGGGCGGCTTGTGCTGCATCATCGCGGCGCGTTCAACCAGTGAGTGGGAAAACCGCTTGGCGCAGCGCGGAAAACGGGACGATCTTCCGCTCCGGCGCGGTGCGCTCCCGCAGAGGTACGTGAGGGGAACCCTGAGGGAATCTGATTCCCTCAGGGTTCCCCTCACGTACCTCTCGATGCCGAAGCCGCGGGATTCTCCGCGNCTCGATGCCGAAGCCGCGGGATTCTCCGCGTCGGCGAAGTTTTCCGCCAGCAGGCCGCCCTCCCCACAGCGGTCCGTGAAGGACTCCTTGGGGGGAATCTGATTCCCTCAAGGAGTCCTTCACGGACCACTCGAGGTCGCGTCAGCGTGAATCGTTGTCCCGCTGCGGAATCTGCCCGGCCGGACCAGCATTTCCCTGCGGCGCAAGAACTTTCGGCGCGCGTCAGTCGCCGTTGTTGCGGTGGCGGTCCGCGGTCGCGCGGCCGTTGATCGGCTTCGGCTCGTCGTTCGGGCCGAGGCGTTTCACCAGCGCGGCCGCGCTCGCGGTGCCCGCCTGGTGTTCGGCGAGGGCGCGGGCGAGCAGTTCGGCGAGTCCGGCGTCCGGCGGCGGTTCGTCCTCCGCGATGGCTCGCGCGTAGCCCTCCGGGAACGGCTGCTCCGACGGCGTCCACGCGTCGATGTCGGACAGCGGGTCCAGCGCCGGCGGCATCCGCAGCCGCGGCAGCCAGGGCTCCTCGGCAGGCTCCGGCTCCTCCGGGCGCGGCGCGGGGGCCAGCTCCGGCTTGTCCTTCGCCGCGGTGTCCGGTTCCGCCGCGGCCGATTCGGGACGTCCGGGCTCGTCGGCCCGGCGCCGTCCGCCGCCTCCGCCGCTCGCGGTGATGCCCAGCCGGTCCAGCACGGACTTCGCGGCGACCGAGCCGTGTTCGGCGTCGTGCCGGGTCTTGCGGCCGCGGGTGTCGCGGCGGGCCGCTTCCTCCTTGGCCCACTCGGCGCTTTCCCACAACGGCGCGGCCGGCTCGTCCGCGGGAGCCGGGGCGAGCGGTAGCTCCGGCAGGATGTCCGACAGATCCGGCATCCGCAGCGAGAACCGCGGTGCCTCCTCGGCCGGAGCCTGCGCTTCCGCCACGCGACGAGGAGTCTCGGGCCGCGTTTCAGCAGCCGCGCGCACCGGCTCCTCGGACTTCGTCTTCTCTTCCCGACGAGCGGGCGCGTCCTCCGCCGACCGACGCGCGGCAGGCGGCTTCTCCGGCCAGCGCACCGCCGTTTCCTCGGCAGGCTGCGCCGTCTCCGCCCGGCGACGACCCGGCGCGGCCTCAGCGACCTCGGCAGCCCGTGCCCCAGCGCTCTCCGCCGCGCTCTCGGCGACCTGCGCCGGACGTCCCGACGCCGCTCGCGAAGCCTCCGTCCGGCTGACCGGCTCCGCAGCCGCCCGCTTCCGCGGCGCGGGCGCGTCGGCGCTCTTCCGCCCGAACGGCCGCGCCCATCCCGGCAGCACCGGCGACTTGCGGTCCTCGGCCCGCCGCCGTCCGCCGGTCCGCGGAGCCTCCTCGGCCTCTTCCCGGATCGCCGGGAGCACCGAGGTCTGCTCGACCTCCGTCTCCGCCGCGGCCCGCCGGAACGACCACGCCGGCTTCTTCTCCGCCGCCTCGACCCACGCCGACGCCGAAACCGGTGCCGCGGGCACCTCGACCTGCGCCGGAACGACCGGCAGCGGAGCCGCGACCGGGTCCGGCCGCTCGGCGGGGACGTCCCGGATCGCCGGCATCACCGAGGTCTCCTCGGCCGCGACCCTCGGCTCGACCTCCATCGACACCGGGCGGCCGTCGCGCGGGGCGGACGCGGCGAGGACGTCGTCGAGGTCCATCGACGCGACCGACTCGGCGCCGAGCTCGCCCGCGATCAGCCCGCACGCCTGGCGCCTGGCCCGCGCGTGCACGTGTTCTGCGGCCCGCGCGCGGTGCAGGCATCCGATGGCCTCTTCCGCGCTGCCGAACCGTTCCTCGATCTGCGCCAGTTCCAGCCACAACCGCGCGGTGACCGCCGCGAGCCCGTGCCGGTCGGTGGCCGCGACGGCCTCCCCCACCAGCTCGGCAGCGGCGTCACCGGCACCGGAAGGCAAGTGAATGCGCGTCGCCACCGCCAGCCGCAGCCACGCCGCGGGCGCGACCCCGGCGGCCCGGACCGGCTCCCGCAGCACGGGTTCGGCGATGTCGTAAGCCATGTCCGCGTCGCCGCGGTCGAGCAGCGTGCTGACCAGCTGCAGCACGAGCCGGATCCGGACGAGACCGCCGTCGTCGCCGGGACGGTCCATCTTCTCCAGGAACCCGAGCCCGGTCCGCGCGGCGTCCGCGGCCGCGGTGAGGTCGCCGTGCCGGCGCCGGTGCGCCGCGGTTCCGTTGCGCAGCAACGCCCGCATCAGCAGCCGGTCGTCCACGTCGAGCGAATCGTCGGCCACCAGCAGCCGGTCCGCCTCGACGAGCACGCGGTCCAGTTCCGCCTTCCGGCCGAAGGGGGCGAGGCACCCGACGAGATGGCACAGCGCTTCCGCGCGCAGCGACGGCGGCACGTCCTCGGACAGCACCGGCCGCAACGCGGCCAGCCCCATCAGCGGAACGCCGAGGCTGCGCGAGCACACCGCGAGGTCGACGCGCAGCCGCGCCGCCGTCGTGGCGTATCCGGCGTGCTCGGCCGCGCGCAAAGCCGCGACCGCGCGGCCGACCGTGGACGTCCGCGCCCCGGTCCGCACGCGAGCGGACACCACGAGCGCTTCCGCCCGGATCCAGTGCCCGTCCGCGCCCGCCGCCTCCGCGAGCGCGGCCGAGCGTTCGCCGAGGACCAGCGAAAGCTCGGGCGCGCGGAAGCGCAGTGATTCCGCGCGGTCGATAAGCCGACCGAGGTCGGCGAGGGTCCCGCCACTGGCAACGGCGGGCCGCCCGTCCGCGGTCGCGGACGGGCTGGGCCGGTTGTGCCTGCTGGTTTCCACTCGGGACCCCCGCGCCGGTCAGTCGCGCTTCAACTTGCGGTGGGTGACCCGGTGCGGACGAGCCGCTTCGGCGCCGAGGCGCTCGACCTTGTTCTTCTCGTAGCCCTCGAAGTTGCCCTCGAACCAGAACCACTTCGCCGGGTCCTCGTCGGTGCCTTCCCAGGCGAGGATGTGCGTCGCGACCCGGTCGAGGAACCACCGGTCGTGGGAGATCACGACGGCGCAGCCGGGGAACTGCTCGAGCGCGTTCTCCAGCGAGCCCAGCGTTTCGACGTCCAGGTCGTTCGTCGGCTCGTCCAGCAGGATCAGGTTCCCGCCCTCTTTGAGCGTCAGCGCGAGGTTGAGCCGGTTGCGCTCGCCGCCGGACAGCACGCCGGCCGGCTTCTGCTGGTCCGGGCCCTTGAAGCCGAACGCGCTCACGTAGGCGCGCGAGGGCATTTCGGTCTGCCCGACGTGGATGTAGTCGAGCTTGTCCGACACGACCTCCCACACGGTCTTCTTCGGGTCGATCCCGCCGCGACTCTGGTCCACATAGGACAGTTTGACCGTCTCGCCGATCTTGACCGAGCCGCCGTCCGGCTCCTCGAGCCCGACGATGGTCTTGAACAGCGTGGTCTTGCCGACGCCGTTCGGGCCGATCACGCCGACGATGCCGTTGCGCGGCAGGTCGAACGAGAGCCCGTCGATGAGCACCCGGTCGTCGAAGCCCTTGCGCAGCTTCTCGACCTCGACCACGACGCTGCCCAGCCGCGGGCCCGGCGGGATCTGGATCTCCTCGAAGTCGAGCTTGCGGTGCTTGTCCGCCTCCGCGGCCATCTCCTCGTAGCGGTCGAGCCGCGAACGGGACTTGGTCTGGCGCGCCTTGGCGTTGGACCGCACCCATTCCAGCTCGCTCTTGAGCCGCTTGGCCAGCTTGGCGTCCTTCTTGCCCTGGACCTCGAGCCGCTCGCGCTTCTTCTCCAGGTAGGTGGAGTAGTTGCCCTCGTAGCCGACGACGCGGCCGCGGTCGAGCTCCATGATCCACTCGGCGACGTTGTCCAGGAAGTACCGGTCGTGGGTCACGGCCAGCACGGCGCCCTTGTAGGTGGCGAGGAACTGCTCCAGCCACAGCACGCTTTCGGCGTCCAGGTGGTTGGTGGGCTCGTCGAGCAGCAGCAGGTCGGGCGCGGAGAGCAGCAGCTTGCACAGCGCGACGCGGCGGCGCTCGCCGCCGGAGAGGTGGGTGACCGGCTCGTCCGGCGGCGGGCAGCGCAGCGCGTCCATCGCCTGCTCGACGGTCGAGTCGAGCTCCCACGCGTCGGCGTGGTCCAGCTCCTCCTGGAGCTGGCCCATCTCCTCCATCAGCGCGTCGCTGTAGTCGGTCGCCATCAGCTCGGCGATCTCGTTGTAGCGGTCGAGCTTCTTCTTGGTGTCGCCGAGGCCCTCCTCGACGTTCTGCCGGACCGTCTTCTCCTCGTCCAGCTCCGGCTCCTGCATGAGGATGCCGACGCTCGCGCCCGGCTGCAGGAAAGCCTCGCCGTTGCTGGCCTGCTCGATCCCCGCCATGATCTTGAGAACGGTCGACTTGCCGGCGCCGTTCGGGCCCACGACGCCGATCTTGGCTCCGGGGTAGAACGCGGTGCTCACGTCGTCGAGGATCACCTTGTCCCCGACGGTCTTGCGCACCTTCTTCATGGTGTAGATGAACTCGGCCATGCCACCGATCGTAGAGTGGCTCCTCCGGCGGCCTGACGGCGGTTACCACCGCGCTACCGAGGGTCAGGTCGTCCTCACTCCGGCGATATCAAATCCGGGGAGTCATTCCGCCCGTTTGCCCTCGGCGAGGTTCTTCAGCATCGCGTTGTAGGCGGCGAGTTCTTCGCCGCCGGTGGTCTCCTCGCGCCGGTCGCGCCGCTTCGCCTCGCGCTCGTCCTGGCGGGCCCACTGCACCAGGAGCGCGATCAGCACGAGCAGCACCGGCACCTCGCCCGAAGCCCACGCGATGCCGCCGCCGAGACGCTGGTCGGTCAGCAGGTCGCCGACCCACGGCAGCTTCAGCGCCGTGTAGAACTCGCGGCCGATCACGGTCTGCATGTTCATCAGGATCACGCCGAAGAACGCGTGGAACGGCATGGCGCCGAACATCATCCCGAGCTTCCCGATCGGCGGCAGCCGCCGCGGCGAAGGGTCGACGCCGATCACCGGCCAGTAGAAGACGTAACCCACGAGCAGGAAGTGCGCGTTCATCGCCAGGTGCGCCCAGTGGTAGTTGAGCGCGCTGTCGAAGAGGCCGGAGAAGTACAGCGCGTAGAACGACCCGACGAAGAGCAGCAGCGCGACGATCGGGTTGGTCAGGAACCGCGAAACCGGCGAATGCACGGCGGCCAGCAGCCATTCGCGCGGACCGGGAGGGGCTTCGCGGCCGGCCGGCGGGAGCGCGCGCAGGGCGAGCGTGACCGGGCCGCCGAGCACCAGCAGGACCGGCGCCACCATCGACATCAGCATGTGGGTGCCCATGTGCACGCTGAACATCGCGGGCGCGTACCGGCCGATGCCCGACGAGGTGGCCAGCAGGATCACCAGGCAACCCGCGAGCCACGCGACGGTCCGGCCCACCGGCCAGGTGTCGCCGCGCTTGCGCAGCCGCCGCACGCCGGCCAGGTAGAGCCCGCCGAGAACGATCGCGAGGGTGCCGTAGATCAGGTCGAACCGCCAGTCGGTGAGCAGCCGCCAGAACGTCGGCGGGCCCTGGAGGTCGTAGCCGATGAGGAGTTCGACAGTGCCCGGCTGGGTGACCGCGTCGGCCGGCGGCGGCGTGCGGGCGAGGCCGGAGGCGATGCCGATGGTGACGAACATGATCAGCACCTCGACGGCGGCGAGCCGCAGCAACTGGCTGCCGCCCAGCTCGCCGACGAGGTTCGCCACGCCGCGGCTGCGCTGCTGCTGGCCGAAGACGCCGAGCAGCAGCAGCGCGACGATCTTGGCGACGACGAGCAGGCCGTAGTCGGTGGTGAAGAGGTCGCCGAGGTTGATCCGGACCAGCGCGTTGACGATGCCGGACACCGCCATCACGACCCAGCAGACCAGCGCGAGCTTGGAGAACCGCTGCGCGGCGAGGCTGAGGTTCTTGCCGCGGCGCCAGCCGAGTGCGAGCACGGCCAGCAGGCCGCCGACCCACAGCGCGGCCGCGACGAGGTGGAACAGGAGGCTGTTGGTGGCCAGGTCGTGCGAGCCGCCGCTGGCCGAGTGCCCGGTGACCGCGACCGGGACGAGCCCGGCGACGGACAGGAAGAACAGCACCGCCGTCCAGCCCCAGCTGAGCACCAGACGGCAGCCGAGGGCGAGCAGGATCGCGATCAGCGCCGTCCACAGCCACGCCTTGGGCTGTTCGATCGCGCCGACGAGGCTCAGCAGGGTGTCCGGGGAGAGGACGTCGCCGAACGGCTTGCCCGCGCTGTCCGCGGCGGTGAAGGCGACGGACAGGATCGAGGCGGCGAACCACACCCACGCGGCGATCCCCGCGGTGCGGACCGCGGCGTACCCCTCGGGCGCGAGCGTGCCGGATTTCTGTGGCGGCACGAGGAAAGCGGCCAGCAACAGCCCGCCGACGCACACCACCGACGCCGCTTCGGCGAGCACCCGGACGACCGTGACGCCATAACGGGTGACGAGCCCCGGGTCCGGCAGCCCGGCGATGACGTAGCCCGCGCCGCCGGTGAGCGCGACGAGCCCGACCGCGACGACCGCGCCGAGCACGACTCCGACCGAAAGCAGCGGGAGCACGCTCGTCTTGCGGCCGCGGTTCGGGGCGGGTTTCGTCACAGGTTCCGAGCTCACGGTACGAGAGTAGGCCGGTCGCGCGCGCGGCGGTGCGCGGGGCGGGGCGCTCGCCGGGTTTCGCGCCGGAACGCTCGCTTGCGGTGTTTGCGCTGGTCGAGGCGGGTCGCCGGACGGAATCCGGTGCACGGCAACGCTTTCCTCTATGCTCCGCCGATGACCAGCAGCCGTCGCCGCCGCCCGACGCTGGACGACGTCGCGGAGGCGGTCGGGGTGTCGCGCGCCACTGTGTCGAACGCCTACAACCGGCCTGACCAGCTGTCGGCGCAGTTGCGGGAGCAGATTCTGCGGGTGGCGGGTGAACTCGGTTACCCCGGCCCGAACCCGACCGCCCGCAGCCTCGCCACGAGCCGCACCGGCGCGATCGCTTTCCTGCTGGATTCGTCGCTGTCGGCGGCCTTCTCCGACCCCGCGCTGTCGATCACCCTGGACGCGCTCGCGAAAACCGTGGAACCCACCGGAAACGCGCTGTTGCTGCTGCCCGGCCGCGAGGCCCAGGAAGGCCCGCCCGCGTCGCGAGTGCTGGCCGCGCAAGCGGATATCGCCGTCGCGTACTCCCTCGCCGACGGCACTCCCGCGCTGGAAGCCGTGCGGACCCGGGGATTGCCGCTGGTAGTCATCGACCAGCCACCCCTCCCCGACACGGCCCGAGTCGGCTGCGACGACCGCGGCGGCGCTTCGTTGGCCGCCCGCCATTTAGTGGAGCTAGGGCATCGCCGCTTCGGAATCCTGGCCGCCCCGCGCCTTTCCGCGGTGACCAGCCCTTTCCACGGCACCCGCGAACGCCTCGCCGGATACCTCGACACGCTGACCGCCGCCGGAATCACCGACGTCACCATCACCGAAGCCCCCTGGCTCTCCGCCTCGACCGCCCGCGCCGCCGCCACGGACCTGCTGACCGCTTCGCTGCGTCCGACGGCCCTGCTGTGCATGTCCGACCAGCTGGCCTTCGCCGCGATCGCCGCCGCCCACCGGCTGGGCCTGCGAGTGCCTGCCGACGTCTCGATCGTCGGCTTCGACGACACCCCGCAAGCCGCGTGGTCTGAACCACCCCTGACCACCGTGCGGCAGGACCTCGCGGGCAAGGGCCGCGTCGCGGGGGAACTGGTGATGGACCTGCTGGCGGGGGAACCGGTCCCGCCGCCGGTCGAACTCCCGGTGTCGCTGGCCGTCCGCGAAAGCACCGCGGCGATTTAGCAAGACCGTTCGGCGATCTGTGGACAACTAGGTCTCGTCCGGGTGACGCGAAACTACTTGTCCACAGACGTAGGAATGCGGGCAGACAAATCGCGGAGAACCCGCCAAGGTGGAGACATGCCCGGTTTCCCGGGATGCCCGCCGGCTCCTTCGCCCGGCATCGCTTCGATTGAGGGGGAGTTCCCACGATGTTCCGCCGTCTGCTGCCGTCCCTGCCGTTCCCCGGCCGCCGCTCCCGGCCCGCCGCCGCGTCCCGCCTGCCCGGGGTATTGCTGCTGGTCACCGCCGGTCTCCTGACCACTTCCGGCCTGGCCCAGGCCGCCCCGGCCGTTCCGCCCGCTCCCGCCTGCGGTGCGGGCGAGTTCTGCCTGTGGGACACCGAAACCTATTCCGGCGGCGTGCAGAGTTATGACCTGCGCACGGCAAATCCGGGTGATTGCATTCCCCTGCCCGAGGGATTCCAAGGCCATTCCTTCGTCAACCGGATGACCCGCGACGTCACCATCTACCAAGGAGCGGACTGTTCCACCGAAGGCGATTTCATCACCTATCCGGGCGGTGGCACGTACGTCCCGCAGTCCCCGTTCGCGGTGCGTGCCCTGAAAGTGTGGGAATAAGCCCCGCCCTCCCGAGACCGGGCCAGGCGAACGAGGCCGCTCCAGGCCGAGTCGACTCGCAGCCTTAGTGCCGCCTGTCCCGGGGGCCGCACCCCCGAGCGGCCCCAGGCCCGTGGGCGCGCAGCCCGGAACCATCGCGCCCACGGGCCCCTCGCCTCCCGCTCCCGGCCCCCGACCCGGGGGCGGGAGGCGAGGCTCCCTGTTCGCACTCCACCGCGGCCCAGGCGGTTCGGCCCCGTTCGGGTGCAGGTCGGCTGTGCTCTGCGGCTGCCGCTGCTCTCAGCAGGACCCACCTGTCGCCCGGACCTAGCGGCCGCGACGTTCGCGCTCCGACCTGACGGCAGGAGCTCGCACACCGACCTGAAGTGCGCGGACGTGATGTCCGAGTTCGTGCGCGCCCCCACCTGCCGGGCCGAGGTGGTCCAGCACCGCTCGAACACCCTGGAGCCCGACCGCAACCGCCGAACCGCCCAATCGTCCTGACCGGGGTCAGACGCCTCACATCACAAGATCGCCACAGTCTGCCCAGCCGCACTGCCCGCCCCCGAACCCCGCCCCGCCGCCCCGCTCAGGAGATCCAGGTGCGCAAGCTGCACAAACCCCAGTCCAGCCGCCGCAGCGGGCCGCTCCCCCGCGCAGTGCGTACCGGAACCGTCGCACGCTGTGGCATTCCGCCCCCGAAGACCCGCAAATCCGACGAACGGAAGCTGAAACGATTCGACGGTGTCGAACGATCGAGAGATTGGCGATGACTAAGCTGCCCATGCTGGAGGTCAGCAGCTGTCAGCCACCCGGGCCCTCGTAGCTCAGCTGGATAGAGCAAGAGCCTTCTAATCTCTAGGTCGCAGGTTCGAGTCCTGCCGGGGGCACAAACGGCCTGGTCAGGGGAATCCCTGGCCAGGCCCGGCCGAAGGCCGGAAATCAGCCGGCCCATACCTTTGCCGGACGCGGTCGAAGCGCATCCGACGTCTCCGGCAAGGCATTGCCCCGAGTCGGCACTCGCGCCCGTCGAGAAGCACCCCGCCGCCACTCGCCATCACGACGCCTCAACCAGGCCGAACCGTGCTCGTGATCTTGCCCTCAACCAGCTCACCCACGCCAGGAACCCTATGTCCGACCGTCCCAGTCCCAGCCGAAGAACGCGGAATCGAGCAGCCCGAGTTCTCTTCGAGGAAGCGCGCCGCGCCGGGCTCGTCCAGCTGCATCTCCGCAAACTCCACTACCTCGCCCGTCACCCACGATCACTGACAGCGAGCACACCGCGACCTGCCGAGAACCAACGCGCCTCCGAGGTGCCGGCCCAACCGACCAGAGTCCGCCGGTCACACGGGCAACTCACCCTCGGCATCGATCTCGCCCGCCAGCCGGTAACGCCGTCGCACGCGCAATGGACGAAGCCGCCTAGCCGCCAACCACATTGGGCTAGCCCGCTCCGACGACAAGAGCCAGCTTCCTCGCTCTCGCATCAGCGGAGGCGAACGCGGGCATCCGCGCGCCTCGTACCCGAAGCCGCCCAGCTCATTCGCATCGGCGGAAGCGCGTAACAGGGCTGGATTGGCAATCGGGCCGGTGTTTCGTCGAACGCGACTCAACAGCGAGCAGAACATCTCGAACAGCGAGAACGGCGTGATGTTCGGATGGCTGGTCGAATCAGCGAATCGGGTCAATCAGAAGTCGGACGCCGCCGAGCGGGAGGCGTAGCCGCTGGATACCCTCCGTCTGATACCGGGAGGACGGCGACCTCGCGGAGGACGCATTGGCGTACGCGGTCGACGACGACGCAGTGCGTCTCGTCGGCTACCGCCGGGCCGCGGGAGACTGAAGTCTCAGCACAACCGGTGCCGATCTCAACCGCGCAATTCCTTCGCCCGAGCCAATGCCTCCCGCCTGATTCGTTTCGTGCACCCCGAAGAAGCCAGGTACTCGAGCGCTTGCTGCCGAGAGGAAGACGTCGCGGCACGCAACTGAGGCCACGGCGACCAGCGTTCCATCGAAGCTGGCTCCACCGGATAGCCAGGCCGCGAAACCAGCGCATCAAGAACCGACAGGTCCGCCATGCGCGCTCTTACGAACTCTGATGAATTACCAACAGGAAATGCGCTTGCCATCTTCTCGCGAAGCGGCTCGGTAAGCTCCTCGCTGCACTTCAAGGCGACCGAAACAGCAATCGCCTCGTCTGGCTCATGGCCGAGCACTGAGATCAGTTGGGCGGCTCTGCCAGGAATCCGCAGGGCAGCGGAATATACGCGCCAGCGAGCATGGCCGCTTTCGAACGAGCCCTCCTCCAGTCCGGTCTCGTGCGCCAGCTTTCGCAGGTCGCGCACGAAATCTTCTTCGAGCATCAGAAGCCCCCTGGAGGGCTGGGACGACGAGGGACCATACGCTCGCGGCAGCATTTCGGGGAATCGCGATATTCGAACGACCGCCGGAGTCCAGAAGACCCGCGACGCTCAGCCAGGCCTACCATCTGGCACTGAGATCTGGCTCACAACTGGACCTGTCGCTGGACCTCGCCGCCCTCTTACCGTAGTTCTGGTATACCAAATCGCCTCCGGGATACCGCATCCGGAGCCGGGAAACCGACCCGGCCGCTGTCGTCCCGGCGGGTGCCGTCCCAGGCTTCAGGAGGTCTCATGCTCGGAAGTCGCTGGTCTCTCGTGATCGCCCTCGGCCTGCCCGGGCTCGCGATCTTCGTCGGCGTGCCGCTCTGCAGTCAGAGCACCGCCACCGTGTTCGGCATACCACTGGTGTTCGCGTGGCTGTTCGCTTGGCTGCCGCTGACGACGCTCTGCCTGTGGGCGTCGTGGCGGTTCTTCGATCGTGCCCAGTACCGGCGAGTGGAAGGCGGAGAAGAATGATCGCAGCGGTATTCGCCGTCGTCATGGCGTTGTCGATCGGGGTGGCGCTGGCCGCTCGCCGGGGCGGGACCGGCAAGGGCGCGGTCGCCACGCTGGTCGCCGGGAGGGCGTTGCCGAGCCGGTTGATCTTTTTCCTCGCGGTGGGCGAGATCTACAGCATCGGCACCATGCTCGGCTTCCCGGGCGGCATCTACGCCAAAGGCGCCTCCTACGGGATCTGGTTCATCGGCTACATCCTGGCGGGCTACGTCCTCGGCTACTTCCTCGCGCCGCTCGTGTGGCGCGCCGGCAAGGCGTACGACGCGGTCACCGTCGCCGACGTCATGTACGGCCACTACCGCAACCGGTTGCTGGAACGACTCACCGCGGTCTCGTTCGTGCTGGCGCTGGTGCCGTGGGCGATTTTCCAGTTCATCGGGCTGCAGACGGTCCTCACCGGGCTGGGCATCCCGGTCACCCGCCTGGAGGCGATCGTCGGAGCGGGGGTCATCGCGTTCGTCTACGTCGCCGCGTCGGGCATGCGCTCGACCGCGTTCGTCGCGATCGTCAAAGACGTGTTCATGCTGCTGGGCATCATGCTCGCCGGCATCGCGGCGGTGATCGCGGCGAAGGGCGTGCCCGGAGTTTTCGCCGTGGTCGAAACGGCGCCGCGGCTGGCCACCGTCGGCGGCGCCGGGCTGGTCTTCGCGATGACCACGATTCTCATGCAGTCCTTGCAGTTCTACCTCACGCTTCCCGCGCAGTTCCTGTTCTCCGCGCGGTCCGAGGCCGGGGTGAAGAAGTCCGTGATCTGGATGCCGTTGTACATGCTGATGTACCCGTTGCTGGTCTTCGCCGCCTATTACGGCCTGCAGACCAGGCCCGGCCTGCACAACGCCGATTCAGTCTTTCTCGAGGTGACCCGCGAACTCGCGCCGGACTGGATCGTGGGCCTCGTCGCGGCGGGCGCCGGGCTGGCCGGGGTGCTGGTGCTGGCGGGCAACGCGCTGATGTTCAGCGGCGTGCTCACCCGCAACATCCTGCCGAAGCGCTCGCAAGCGGCCGCGCAGGGCAGGCTCAAGCCGATCATGGCGGCGTTCCTGGTCGGCACCGCGGCGCTGACGACGTTCGCGTCCTCGATCATGCTGACGTTCCTCAACCTGGCGCTGTCGCTGACCGCGCAACTGGTGCCGGCCTGGCTCGGCGTGCTGTTCTTCCGCAAGCTGCGCGCGGTCCCGTTGGCTTTCGGGCTGATCGCGGGCTGTGTCACCGTGGCGTTCTTGTACTTCAGCAAGGCTCCGGTCGGCGGAGTCGTCAACAGCGGACTGATCGCGGCCGCGGTGAACGCGGCGGTCGCGGCGGGCTTGTCGGCCCTGTATGCGGGCAAACCGGTCGACCACGAGATCCCGATCGTCCGCCGGGCGCGCGAAATCCTTTCGCCGGCGAGGAAACCAGCCCAGCCGGTTCCGGCGGCCGGCGAACGGTGAGGCAGACATGGTTCGCATCGTGACGCGTTCGGATGTCGAAGCAGTGCTTGACCTGCGCGAGGTGATCGACGCAGTCGAGGACGCGCACCGCCAGCTCGTGCTCGGCGGAGCCACCCAGCCCGGCCGCTCGTGCGCGCCGATCCCTGGCAACGACGGGCTTCTCGTCCCGATGACGGCCACAGTGGACGGTGCCGGGGGCGTCAAACTGCTGGCCGACCTGCCGGGAAATCCGGCGGCAGGCAGGCCGCGCCAGCAGTCGACGATCACTCTGCTCGACAGCGCGACCGGCCGCGCCGAAGCCCTGCTGGACGGTGCGGTCATCACCCGCTACCGCACCGCGGCGGCTTCAGCGGTGGCGACCAGGGCACTGTCCAATCCGGACAGCTCAGTGCTCGGCTTGATCGGGGCCGGTGCACTGGCACGAGCCCACCTGGCGGCCATCTCCTGTGTCCGTCCGATCAGGACAGTGGTGGTCTGGAGCCGCAATCCCGCGACCGCACAGGCGTTCCGGGACGAGACAGCCGGTTCCGGGTGCGAAACCCACTTGGCGAACACCCCTGCCGAAGCAGTTCAGGCCGCCGACGTGGTGTGCACGCTCACCCCGTCAGTGGACCCGATCGTGCACGGAACCTGGCTGCGCGCGGGCCAGCATCTGAACGTGGTCGGCGCGCCGCCCCGCCCCCGCCACCGCGAAATCGACGCGGAATGCCTGCGGCGCGCCCGCGTCGTCGTGGACAGCAGGCATACCGCGTTGACCGAGTCGGGTGCCACGCTCACCGCGCTGCACGAGGGCGTGATCGGCAAGGAGCACCTGGCGACTGAACTGGGGGAAGTGCTGGCGGGAGTCTGTCCCGGGCGCACGAGGGAAAGTGAGATCACCCTGTTCAACTCGGTCGGGGTGGCGGTCCAGGACATCGCTACGGCGGCGCTGGTGCTGCGGCGCGTGGTGAGCCAAGGGCTCGGCGTCGAAATCGCGCTGGACCGATGACGGCGCAGTGCGGCAACAAACTTCGCTGTCCACAACGATGATCCTCGGGCGGAACGCAGCTTGCGCCCGGGTCTCCCGGGCGCAAGACCTCCGCCTCAGCGATCGAGCAGATCGTCAATCGTCACGACCGGTGCTGAAACCGGCTCCGCCAACCGGTCGAGGACTGTCAGGAACGCCTCTTCCGACACCACCGGAACGCCGAGTTCACGCGCCTTGCGTGCCTTGCCCGACAGCGAGTCCGGGTCCGCCGCCGCCACCACGCGAGTCTGCCGGCTGACGCTCCCGATCACTCTCACGCCTGCGGCTGCTGCCTGCGCGATGATCTCTTCGCGCCCCCGCGCCATGCTCCCGGTCAACACCACCTTGTCTCCTGGTCTCAGCGCCAGCCCGCCGAGTCTGCCGCCGGAGGGCGCGGCGGAAGAGGCCGCATCGCGTTCCTCGTCCAGGATTTGGTCCACCACCGCGTGATCGAGCGCGAGAAGCGTCGCGACCGTGAGCAGGTCGTGTCGCTCCTCGTCGGTGACCACCTCGTCGGCCCATGCTTCCCGGGCAAGATCGCGCATATAGCTCAAATGCAGTGCGACCAATTCGTTGCGGCCCAGGCCGAGATCATGCGCGAGATCGACGAGCATGTCCCCCTCTGTCGAGGAGATGTCCCGGTCGAGCAGCGCCGCGTCGAGCATGGCCAGATACGCGTCAGCGACAGGTTCCTCGTCGCGCGGCATCCGCTCGACCAGCCGCGCGAGAAAATGCGGTTCCACGTGTCCTGGTTCGCTGCGCCTCACCGCAGCGCGGTGCCAACCGGAATCCGCGGCCAGTCCCAGAACGCGGCGTCCACCTGCGCTTCGGTGAGCGTCACCGCGTCCGGCGCACAGCGGATGAAGTAGCCCAGCAGCTCGGCCGCAGCCAGAGCGTCGTCACGCGCGCTGTGCCAGGAACGTTCGGGCACGCCTGCCGCCGCGCAGCAGTCGGCCAGAGAGCGCCGAGAACCCAGGCGGATCCGGCCGGCCGCGCGCATTGTGCACAGGCCCGACGAGGATTCGAACGGCGTCTCGATGCCGAGGCGTTCGAACTCGGACCGAAGGTGCCTGGCGTCGAACGACCAGTTGTGCGCGACCGCGACTCGTCCACGCAACCGCGCCACGAGATCGCCGGCCACCTCGCCGAACAACGGGGCGCGCCGCGCGTCGACGGCGCGGATGCCATGCACGTTCTGCGGGCCCAAATCACGCTCCGGATTGACCAAGGTCGACCATTCGCCGGTGATCGTGCCGTCCGGGCTTACGTGGACGACGGCGATCTCCGCGATCCGGTGCTGCCATCCGCCGGTGAGGATTCCGGTAGTCTCGGTGTCGATGACGGCGTAACCGTGCACGGCCTTCACAGCGGCAACCTCGTCGCACTCGCGACCTGCACCGCGCTCAGCCAGCTCGGCGGCAAGGGTTCCGCCTCGCCGTGCGCCTCCCGCACATAGCGACGGCGGTTCTTCGTCTTCTCGGTCTCAGCCCACACCGACACCACCCACCTCAACGTCCGCGCGATCGTCAGCGCCTCCGACACGACAGGGTTCCCCTCCGCGGCGCGCACCCCGGCAATCCGCCGCAGCTCCTCGAAGCTGCCGACCTCAACGCCGTCCGAAAGTTCGTGCACCCACTCCAGTTCGGTAATCGCCTTGTTCCGCGCGCGTTCCTCTTCGACGGTGCCCGCGTACCTCCGCCGACGCTCGACGATCTCCCCGAACGCTTCGACCGGCGAGAATTCCTGGCGTTTCCACCAGCCGTTCCGCTCCGGAAGATCCGCCGCCGCGGTCAACTGCTCCAACCAGCCCGGCACTGTCTCCGGATACACGTCGGCGACAGCGCGGCGTTCGAGGAACGACAGAACGCGCCGTGCCGCCGAGCGAGCACCGAACACCTCCGAGACCGGCGAGACCCAGGCTCCCGTCAGCGCACCCACCGCGCTGACGTGCCACACGGCGAGCGACGCCACGCCGTTGTCTCCCCCGCCAATCGCGAGCACCGCAGTTCCGGGAACTTGGAACGCCGCAGCATCACTCGCCGCGACTTCGTCAGTCACCGCGTCCGTCATCGAACCTCCTCTCCGACAACAACAGGTCGTCGCTGCGGCGAATCCGTTACACGGAGCAGCCCGCGCGAGAGCCGAAATGCAAGCGACACAATCGTTGCGAGCAGGCACAATCAGCCTCACTTGACGACCACGGAGGCAAGCACGTGTCCGGCCAGCTCATCCCCGACCGATCACCCACCAAACATGACGCGCCAAGCATGCCTCGCCGTGACGTGCGGGCCAGTTTCACCGACCAGACCATCACCGTCTATCAGGCCTACTCACCGCAAATCGCCGACGCGGCCGTCGAAGCGCAGACGTTCGTGGCGCCGTTCAAGCGCGAGCGGATGACCTGGATCAAGCCTTCGTTCCTGTGGATGATGTACCGAGCCGCGTGGGCGGCCAAGCCGGGGCAGGAACGGATCCTGGAAATCCAGCTCACCCGGGACGGCTTCGAGCCCTGAGCAGCTACGAATCCGGGACCTACGCGAGCCAGCAGCAGTGGGCTGAGCGCAAAAATGCCAGTCCGGTGCGGATTCAGTGGGATCCGGACCGATCGGTGACTCTCGCTCCGCTCAACCGGCGCGCTATCCAAATCGGGCTGTCCGGCGAGGCTGTCGACCGCTATCTCGACCAGTGGATCACCAAGATCACGGACATCACCCCGTTCGCGGAGCGGGTCCACCGCCAGGTCAGCGATGGCCGTCTCGACGCCGCTCGGGAGGAACTGCCGGTCGAGCGGATTTATCCCGTGCCCGCGCCGATTCTCGGCCTGATCGGGGCCAGCGAGCCTCAAGTCGACGAGCCCGCGTGAAGCTGTCCGCGTTGTGGCGGGAGCAGTGGCCCCAGTGCCGTCCGCTGGCCGACGGCCTGAAGCACGCCTACCCCGACCGATGGGTGCGTTTCCACAGCCTGCCTGAATCCCAGCGCTATCCCGGCACCGACGCCGAGTACGAAATCGTGCTCGGCCGCTACAACACGGTTCTGGACGAATTGTTCGGCGGGCAGGAGGTCTGGATCGTCACCGCCGACTGGTCAGGGTCGCCTGAGCCCCCGGAGTTGTCCGGGCGACACGCGCTCTGGAATCCGAGTGCCCAGCATTGGGCGACTGTGCGCGCGAACGAGAGCGAAACCGACCCGGAATTCATCGTCTACACCCATCTTTACGCGGGCCGCCGACGTTGGCGTACCGGGCTGGTGGACCGCCTGCTCCGCACCGTTGCCGACGACGGCACAGCCAACGTGATGATCGCCAGCCTGTCGTTTGACCGCGTGCACCATCCGTACGACGGAGGTGCCGACATCCTGCTGCCCACGACCGGCGAACGCGACGAGCTGAAACGCCGGCACGCCGACTGGCTTTCCGCTCACTCCTCCGGTTTCTGAGCGGCCAGCGCCGCCACCATCTGGTCGTAGACCCGGGCTGCCCTGGCGTCGAGTTCTTCCGGCGGCACATCGAGGTCCCGGGCGAACGCCGTGCGGAAGATGCAGTAGCCGAAGTAGGCGGCGGCGGTCATGGCGTGCATGACTTCTCCGTCGGCGTCGGCGGGGAGGCTGCCGTCGCTCTTGTCTCGTTCCAGGGCGCGGCGGGTGAGGTCCAGTGCCGGGAACGGGGTGAGTTCGGGGTCCTCGTCGAGGGCGAGCAGCGCTTCGAGTTTGACCAGGTCCGGCTGCCGGAGCGCCCAGTGCCACATCGCTCGCCGACGTTCGGCGAAGGGCTGTTCCCAGTGTGTGCTCGGGTCGAGGCGGTCTTGTTCGAGCATCTGGGCGATCGCCGCGCGCAACAGTGCCTGGCGGCTGCCGAAGTACACGTAGATCTGTCCGTGGTTGACGCCCGCCTCCTTGGCTACCTCGCGGAGGTTGATTCCCGCGAGCACGCCATCGCGGCGGAGAAGTCGCAGGGCGGCGGCGAGCAGATCGGCCTTCGTCTCCTCGCGGCTGCGCCGCCGGCGTCGGGTTGGTGCGGTGCTCGGCTGCTCGGTCACGCCGTCCCCTCATAAGTTACTCGTCAGTACGCCTTGTTGTGCCTCGGGCCACTCTATACGGTTCGTTACCAACGTTTCGTTAATAACACTTCGTTGGGAGTTGTGGTGGAAGCAGAGCTGCCGTTGCGGGGCGTGCGGGTGCTGGACGTGGCGACGGTGCTGGCCGCGCCGGTGACGGCCACGTTCCTCGGCGATTTCGGCGCCGAGGTGGTGAAGGTGGAGGAACCGGGCCGCGGCGATTTCACTCGCGGCCGGGCCGCCGAGCGGGGCGGCCGGTCGTTGCAGTGGCTGCAGGAGGGCCGCAACAAGAAGTCGGTCACGGTGGATCTGCGCCAGCCCGCCGGACAGGACCTGGTGCGCCGGATGGTGCCGCACTTCGACGTCGTGATCACCAATTACCGCCCGCCGACGCTGGAGAAGTGGGGCCTCGACCCGGAAACGCTGCAGGCGCTCAATCCTCGCGCGGTGCTGGTGTACCTGACCGGCTACGGCTTGTCCGGCCCCTACCGCGACCGGGGTGCGTTCGACCGGATCGCCAGCGCCTTCGCCGGGTTGACCGACGTCAGCGGCGAGCCCGGGCGGGCTCCGGTCCGGTCCGGCTACGCGGTGATCGACTACATGGGCGCGTACCTTTCCGCTTTCGCGACGATGGTCGCCTTGTACGAGCGGGACGTCAACGGAGGCAACGGCCAGGTCGTGGATCTGGGCCTGTACGAGGCCGGGTTCCGCGCGGTCGAGGACGCGTTGCTCGACTTCTCGGCAAACGGCCGGGTGCGCCGTCGCATGGGCAACCGCAATCCGCACGTGGTGCCCGCCAGTGATTTCGACACCGCCGACGGGCGGCGGATTTCCGTCCATGCCGGCACCGACCCGTTGTTCCGCCGGCTCGCCGCGGTGATCGGCCGGCCGGAACTCGCCGCCGATCCGCGGTTCGCCACCCGCGCCGCTCGCACCGAGCACGCCGACGAGCTGTACGCGATCATCGCCGGCTGGGTCGCCGAGCAGCCGGCAGACGAGGCGACACGGGTGTTCAACGACGCGGGCATCCCGTCCTCGCCGATCATGACGATCGCCGACATCGCCGCGGACGTCCACTACCGCGAGCGCGGCACCATCGTCGACGTCGAAGACCCGGAGCACGGCACGGTTTCCATGGCCGCGCCGATCCCCCGGCTCAGCGCCACCCCGGGACGCATCAGCTCGCTCGGGCCCAGCCTCGGCGCGCACACCGACGACGTTCTCCGCCAGCTGCTCGACCTGCGCGACGACGACCTCGCGACCCTCCGCCGCGACGGCGTCATCTGATTCCGGCAAAGGAGCCGATCATGCCTTTCGCAGCGCCGCCGTCCCCGGACGCGCCCCGGTCAATCCGCCGCAGGGCCTGGGCGGTCACCGCGCTCATCGCGGTCTTCATGGTCATCAACTTCGCGGACAAGGCGGTGCTCGGGCTCGCCGCGGTGCCGATCATGCGCGAATTGCACCTGTCCAACAGCACCTACGGCCTGCTGGCGAGCAGTTTCTACCTGCTGTTCAGCATCACCAGTCTCGCCGCCGGACTGCTTTCCGCGAAGGTCGCCAGCCGCTGGATCCTGTTCGCGCTGGCGGTGTGCTGGGCCGTCGCGCAGGTGCCGGTGCTCGCGTTCGCCGCGGTGCCGACGCTGTTCGCCAGCCGCGTCCTGCTCGGCGCCGCCGAAGGCCCGGCGTCCGGAATGAGCATGCACGCGCTGTACAAATGGTTTCCCGACGAGCGCCGCAGTTTGCCCACCGCGTTGCAGCTCACCGGCGGCTCGGCCGGGATCTTCGTCGCCGCGCCGCTGCTCACCTGGATCATCACCGATTACGGATGGCGGGCCGCGTTCGTCGTTCTCGCGGTGGTCGCCGGACTTTGGGCGCTCGTGTGGCTGCCGGTCGGGCACGACGGGCCCTACACGGCACCGACGGCTGCTGCGGCGAAGACCGAACCAGCACGTGTCCCGTATCGCAAATTACTGCTCAACGGCACGGTTTTCGGCGGGTTCGCCAGTGCTTTCGGTGCTTACTGGTCGCTGGCGCTCGGCTCGTCCTGGCTGCCCGCGTACCTGCAAACCGAAGCCGGATTCGGCCCGAAGACCTCGGCGACGGTGATCAGCCTGCACGCCGCGCTGAGCATCGTGCTCATCCTCACCGTCGTCCCGGCGACCGGCCGGCTCGTCCGGCGCGGGGTCTCGAGCCGGTGGGCCCGCGGTGCCACGCAAGGGATCGCGGTCGCTCTCGCCGGTGTCTGCATGGCGTTGTTCCCGCTCACGACGTCGAACGGCCTGCGCGTCGTGCTGATCATGATCGCGTTCGCGGCGGGCAGCCTCGCCTATCCTCTTGGGTACCTGACGGCAGGCGAACTCGTGCCCGTCCGGCAGCGGGGAACGGTTTTCGGGCTGGCTGTCGCGATCGGCACGCTGCCCGGGATCATCGCGCCCGCGGTCACCGGCAGCCTCATCGACCACTACGGCTATCCGGCCGCTTTCGCCGTCGGCGCCGCCATCATGGTGCTGACCGGCGCTTACGCCGCTTTCGCCATCCGGCCGCAACGCGACGCCGCGCGCATCGGCCTTTCCCCAGCGCCCAACATCCACCCAGCGACCAGCCCGGCTCAGGAGCACGCGTGACCGACCTGTCCTTCGCCACCGCGACCGAACTCGCCGCGATGATCCGCACTCGCGAACTCTCGCCGCTCGAACTCATGCGCCACACATTGGACCGCGTGGCGTCGATCAACGGCGATCTCAACGCGGTCGTGTCGCTCGACCCCCAGCGCGCGCTCGACGAGGCGACGGCGCTGACCGACCGCCTCGCGCACGGAGCCGATCCCGGTCCGCTCGCCGGAATTCCGATCGCGGTCAAAGACCTCGAAGACGCCGAAGGTTTCCCCACCACCCGAGGGACCAAAGCTTTCCGCGACGCTCCGCCCGCCGCCTCCGACAGCGTCCACGTCGCCCGGCTTCGCGCGGCGGGGGCCATCGTGATCGGCAAGACCAACGCTCCCCCGATGGGAGCCGCGATCGCGACCCACAACGAAGCCTTTGGCATCACTCGAAACCCGTGGAATCTCGACAAGTCGCCGGGCGGTTCGAGCGGCGGGGCCGCCGCGGCCGTCGCCGCCGGGCTGGTTTCCCTCGCCACGGCAGGCGACGGCGGCGGTTCCACCCGGATCCCCGCCGCGCTCTGCGGCATCGTCGGGTTCAAGCCGACCCGCGGCCGCATTCCCCACGGCCCGGCCGCGATTCCCTCCTGGACGCAGCACAGCTGTCTCACGCCGATGACCCGCACGGTGCGCGACGCCGCGCTGCACCTGGATCTCGCCGCGGGGTTCGACCCGGCAGACCCGTACTCCCTTCCGCGTCCGGTTGAGTCCTATGTGGACGGACTTGAGCAGCGGCCGCCTGCGCTGCGGATTGTCGTCCACCGCACCTTCGGTGTCGCCGAGCCCGAACTGGCGGTGCTGCACGCGGTCGACCGCACGATCGAGGTTCTGCGGGAACTCGGCCATGCCGTCGTGGAGGACGAAATCGCCCATCCGCACGCTGAAGACTTCCTGACCGCCGTCCAGCTGCGCCAGAAAGTCCTTGCCTACCAGCGGTTCGCCGCGGTCGCCGAGGAGTTCGCCGCGCACCGCGACCGGTTCGAGCCCTGGTTCGCGGACCTCCTCGACCACGGAAGTTCCGTCACCACAGCAGAACTCTCGCGCTACTGGGAATACCGCGGGCAGCTCGACCGCTGGGCCGCCGGGCTCTTCGACCGTTGCGACCTGCTCCTCACCCCAACCACCCCGACCACCGCCTGGCCCGCGGAAGGCCCTGACGTCCAGCGGCGGACGATCCCGATCGCCTTCACCGCGCCGTTCAACGACACCGGCAATCCCGCGATCAGCGTCCCCACCGGTCTCAGCCCGGACGGCCTGCCGTGCGCGGTCCAACTCGTCGCCCCGCATCACCGCGACGATCTCCTGCTTCGCGTCGCGGCTGATCTGGAGCAGGTGCTCGGTGCGCTCCGCCCGGGAATAACAGCGCGGCGATAGCGTTGCGCAGCTGCATGATCAGCGTGCTCTGCTACGGCGATTCCAACACCTACGGCCAGCGTTCCGAGGAAACGGACAAGGGACGGTGGCCCGCGGACATCCGGTGGACCGGCCAGCTGGCGGCCCTCCTCGGCAGCGGATACCACGTGCTCGAGGAGGGCCTCGGCGGCCGGACCACCGACCTCGACTACCCGGAATCGATGAACCGGCCGGGCCGCAACGGACGCACCTACCTCCTGCCCGCGTTGCTGAGCCACAACCCGATCGACGTCGTCGTGCTGATGCTCGGCACCAACGACTTGAAGATCCAGTTCGGGCGAACGGCGACGGAGGTGGTCGCCGCGATCGCCGGGCTGCTGGACGACGTGGCCGCGCACGGGAAGACGGATGCCGGACACGCGCCGGAGGTCGTGCTGGTGTCGCCGCCGCACATTGACGTGACCGCGCCGGACTTCGCGGACGTCAACGGAGCTTTCTACGACGCGACATCGGCTGCGAAAGCGCTACAACTGGCCGGACTGCTCGCGGAACTCGCGGCGGCGCACGGCGCGACGTTTGTCGACGCGGCCACTGTGGTGGAGACGGGAGCTGACGGGACGCACTTCAGCGTGCCCTCGCACGAACGGTTCGCCCAGGTGATCGCGGCCGAGGTGCGGCGCATCACCGGTTGAGCGATCGTCAGACCAGCAAGACTCGCCGTCCGCGGGTGTGTCCCGCCTGGCTGTCCGCGTGCGCCGCCGAAGCTTCGGCCAGCGGGTAGGACTTGTCGACCGGGATGTGGAGTTTGCCGCGCTCGATCAGGTCAACGGTCTCCGCGAGGGCTTCCTGCATGTTCCCGCCTGTCCCAGCGAACCGGATGCCCAGCATCGGGGCCTCCAGGTCGGCGATCGTGATCACCTTGTCCGGATCCCCGGTCAGGTCGAGCAGGCCGCGGATCACGCCGGTGCCGTTGAGGTCGAGGGCGGCGTCGACCTGGCCGAGCTGGCGCACCCGGTCGACCCAGCCCTCGCCGTAGGTGGTCGCGATGGCGTCCAGGCCGCGCACGTAATCCTGATTCGCGGCGCTGGCCGTGCCGATCACCTTGATTCCCCGGTCCCGGGCGACCTGCAACACCGCCGATCCGACTCCGCCCGCGGCACCGCTCACCAGCAGCGTCTGTCCAGTTTGGACACCCACCAGCCGGAGGACGCGGAGCGCCGTCTCGACCACCGACGGGTATCCGGCCGCTTCGGCGAAGGTCAGCCCGGACGGCAACGGCGCCCAAGAATTCAGCACGGCGAACTCGGCGTAGGTATTCGAGCCTCGGCCCAGCACCGGGTCCCCGACCGCGACGCCGGTGACGCCTTCGCCGATCTCGTCGACCACGCCGGAGGCGTCCTGGCCGACGCCGGAGGGCAGTTCGATCGGGCGGATCCGCTGGAACTGGCCCTCGCGAGTGCGCCAATCGTGCGGGTTCACGCCGGCCGCCCGCACGGCGACGCGGATCTGGCCGGGTCCGGCGTGCGGTTCGGGGACTTCGTCCAGCTCAAGGACTTCGGGGCCGCCATAGGCGGCGAAGCGCACTGCTTTCATGCCGCCAACTTAACAACAACGGTTAGTGTTTTGCAACGGTTAGCGTCATGTCGATCGTCTCAGCTCCTCGCCGGCGGTTGCGAGGAGTTGCTCGACAACCCGGCTGATCCCGCGCGCCGCAGATGTCCGGCGCCACCAGCGCTTTGTCAGCAGGGACATCCGCGGCGGCGAGATCATCGGCCGGGATTTGTGTCCCGGCGGCGGACCCGACCAGGACGGTGATGACTGCTGGGCCTAACCCCGAGCAGTCCGCACCCGCACCGCGCTCCCCGCGCAGACGATCACCGCCAGCCCGCCCAGCATGGTCTGCCAGGTCAGTTCCTCGCCGAGGAAGACCGCTGCCCACGCCAGATTCAGCACTGGCTGCACCAACTGCACCTGGCTGACCCGGGTCATCGGCCCGAGGCCCAGCCCCCGGTACCACGCGAAGAAGCCCAGATACATGCTCACCACCGCCAGATAGGCGAAAGCGGCCCACTCGCCCACTGTCGCATGTGGAGGGTGGTTCGCCACCGACACGACGGTCAACGCGACCATCAACGGCGAGGCGACCACCAGCGCCCACGAAACCGTTTGCCAGGCACCCAATTCCCGCGCGAGCAATCCGCCTTCTGCGTAACCCACCGCGGCGGCCAGTACCGCGCCGAAGAACAGTGCGTCCGACCATTGGAGTCCGCTGAGGCCGCCGCCTTGCAGGACGGCGAAGCCGATCGCCGCGACGGCGCCGACGGCGGCCAGGGCCCAGAAAGTCGCGGGCGGGCGTTCGCGCGTGCGGAGCACCGCCACTACCGCCGTCGCGGCGGGGAGCAGCGCGATGACGACGGCGCCGTGACTGGCGGAGGCTGTGGTGAGGGCATACGAGGTCAGCATCGGGAAGCCGATCACCACTCCGCCCGCGACGACGGCGAGGCGGAACCATTGCGTGCCGCGCGGGAAGCGTTGTTTGGCAGCGATCAGCGCGACGCTCGCGAGCACCGCGGCGACCACTGCCCGCCCGGAGCCGATGAACATCGCCGAGAGGCCGCCGTTTTCCACCGCGACCCGGGTGAACGGCACGGTGAACGAGAACGCCACGACGCCGAGCAGACCCCACCAGAGACCGGCCCGGGGTAGCGCCGGTGCCGCCGGGAGAGTAGCGCTATCCTTCAGTTTCATGTCCGACGATAGCAGCTCCCGGATCGCTTCGACACTGCGCGAGTGGATCGCCACCGCCCCGGCGGGCGCGAAGCTGCCGTCGTCGCGGGAGCTGGTCGCGCGGTATTCGGCCAGTCCGGTGACGGTCCAGAAAGCACTGCGCAGCCTGTCTTCCCAGGGGCTGGTGGAGAGTTTGCCGGGAGTCGGCACGTTCGTCCGCGCCGCGTCCGCCACCGGGTCGGGCGATTACGGCTGGCAGACCGCGGCGCTCGGCACGCCCGGGCACGGGCCGCTCAAACAGCCCGCGTCGCTGCAATCGGTCTCCACGGGGACAGTAGCGCTTCATTCTGGCTACCCTGACCCAGAGCTGCTGCCCGAGCGGCTCGTCCGGAGCGCGTTCTCCCGGGCCGCGCGGACGGCGGCGCTGGTCGGACGGCCGCCGACCGCGGGCGTTCCCGAACTGCAGGCCTGGTTCGCCGCGGAACTGCGCTCGGCGACCCCGGCCGGGATCGCGCCGGTGAACCCGCGAGACGTCGTGATCACCCCGGGCAGCCAGAGCGGACTGGTCACCGCCTTCCGCGCACTGGTCGGCCCGGGGCAGCCGCTGCTGCTGGAATCCCCGACGTACTGGGGCGCGATCCTCGCGGCGACGAAAGCGGGCGTCGCGGTGGTGCCGGTGCCGAGCGGCCCGAACGGACCGGATCCCGACGCGCTGAACCGGACGTTCGAGCAAACCGGCGCGCGGGCCTTCTACGCGCAGCCCAGCTTCGCCAGCCCGACCGGCGCGCGGTGGCAGCCCGATCTCGCCGACCGCGTCCTCGACATCGTCCGCCGGCACGGCGCTTTCCTGATCGAGGACGATTCCGCGCACGATTTCGGCATCACCGCGGAACCGCAGCCGCTCGCGGGCCGCGACGACGACGGCCACGTGGTCTACCTCCGCTCGCTCACCAAGAGCGTCTCCCCCGCGATCCGCGTCGCCGCGCTGATCGCCCGCGGCCCGGCACGCGACCGGATTCTCGTCGACACGCTGGCGGAATCGATGTACGTCAGCACGGTGCTGCAGACTGTCGCACTCGACGTCGTGACCCAGCCCGCCTGGCGCACCCACCTGCGCCGGGTCCGGCACCAGCTCAAGACCCGCCGCGACCTCCTGCTCGCCGGTCTCCGCGAACACGCGCCCGCGGTGCAGGTGGAATCCGTGCCGCAGGGCGGGTTGAACCTCTGGGCGCGACTGCCCGGCACGGTCGACCTGCCGCGCGTGGTCCGCGATTGCGAGTCCGCCGGTGTGGTGATCGGCCCTGGCGACGAATGGTTCCCCGCCGAGCCGACCGGACGGTTCATCCGGCTCAACTACGCCGGGCCGAATCCGGACGCGTTCGCCGACGCCGCGCGGGTGATCCAAGAAGCGGTCGAGGCGAACGCCTGACCCGGCGCGATGCCCGGACGTGCGTGAGGGCCACCCTGAGGGAATCTGATTCCCTCAGGGTGGCCCTCACGGACTTCGACGCTCGTCAGGCTCGCGGCCCGTTTCGTCCGCGCGCAGCGCCGCTTTCTGCACCTTCCCGGACGGTGTCAGCGGCAGGCTGTCGCGGAGCACGATCTGGCGCGGGACCTTGTAATCCGCCACCTGCGCCGCGCAGTACTCCTTAAGCTCCGCCTCGGTCACGGCCGAATCCTTCGCCGGGACAACGTAATACCGGCCGATCTCCCCCAGCACCGGATCGGGAACGCCGACCCCGGCCGCCAGCAGCACCCCGGGATGCGCGGCGAGGACGTTCTCCACCTCGACCGGATAAATGTTGAATCCGCCTTGGACGAACATGTCCTTGGCGCGGCCGTGCAGCGTCAGGTAGCCGTCCTCGTCCGCACGGGCCATGTCGCCGGTGTGCAGCCAGCCGTCCGCGTCGACCGCCGCGGCGGTTTCCTCCGGCAGATTGTGGTAGCCAGCCATGATCGACGGGGTCCGGAACAGCAACTCGCCGGTTTCGCCGGTCGACAGCGCTTCTCCGGACGGGGACGCGATTTTCGCTTCCACGCCGGGGAAAGGGACGCCGATCGAGCGTTCAGTCGCTTCTGTGCTGGCATTCCACGGCGTCATCACCACGGCACCGGATACCTCGCTCAGCCCGTACAGATTCATCACCGTCGCCTTCGGGAACGCAGCCGTAAGACGTTGCAGCAAAGCAGGTTCGGCGTTCGCACCACCGGTGACGACCACGCGGATCGCCGAAGTGTCCACACCGGCGAAACGCTCGTGGTTCAGCAGCAGCGTGTGCATCGTCGGCACGCCGACCCACATCGTGAGGCCAGCCGTCCGGAACAGATCAGCGGCGGCACCAGCGTCGAAGGACGGCAACAGCACCGTCCGGCTGCGCGCGACCAACGCGGACAGGATGCAGCAAGTGATGCCGCTGACGTGGTTCAGCGGGACGGCTACCGGCAACACGTCGTCGGCGCTCAACTGCAGATGATCGGCTTCCGCGGCAGCGGACGCCAGCTGGCCGCGATGCGTCAACGTCGCGCCTTTGGGACGACCGGTGGTGCCGGAGGTGTAGATGATCATCACCGGATCGTCCTTCTCGACTGCCGCCGAAGCTGCGGCCAGCGCGTCGGCGTCCGGCTCCGCCGTGCCCACTTCGGCGAAAGTCGCCGCGGAAACGCCCGGCAGCGCGAGTTTCCCCAGCAGGGCAAGGAAATCGACGTCGCCCGCCGAAGGTTCGGTCACCACGAGACGCGCGCCGGAATCGTTCAGGATGTGCGCGAATTCGGTTTCCCGGTACCGGGGGCTCAATCCGACGACCACGGCGCCGATCTTCGCGGCGGCGAAGTAGACCGCCAGCCATTCCGGCGTAGTGCGCCCGTTGACCGCGATCCGGTCGCCGCGCCGCACGCCCCGCCGCAGGAAATCGGCGGCGATCCGGTCCGACCAGGCGTCCATCTCGCCGAACCGGAGGTCCCGGGACCCGGCCGTCCAGCCGACGGCGTCCGCCGGGGCGGTGCGGAGCAGGTCGTGGATACGCGTCATCGCTCGTCCTCACTGGGTCAGGTGGACGGCGAGGAAGTCGAGCTGATCCGCGACGACCTTTTCGACCACAGGCGGATGGTAGACGGTGAAGTGATCCGCATCGTAGTGCTTCAGCACGGCGCGCGGCGCGTCCTCGGCCACCGCGGCGGCGATCGACGGATCGATGAGGTTCTCGCGGTCGCAAGCACAGATCAGCAGCGGGCACCGCACCCGCGAGGCCTGCGCGGCGGCGTTGTAGAACACCATGTCCAGCCCGGACGCGGCGGTGATCCGGTTGTCGAACTCATAGCCTTCGGGCGTCACCGATTCCCAGCCCGCCAACGCGCCGGGCTGATTCACGAACGCCAGCTCACCCGGGCGGCCGACCAGCGGAACGTACCGGCGCGGCAGCCGCAACGCGGACCGCACGAGGTCCGACACGATCGGCCCGGTGAACCGCGCGAGGTGCCGCAGCCCCGCTCGCGCGACGACAGCCCGGCCGCTGAACACCGGACACTGCACGACCGCCGCGGCCAGCGACGGATGCCGCGCCGCCGCGGCGAGCACGTGGCTGGACCCGAACGACGTGCCCCACAACGCGATCCGGCTCGCGTCGATCTCCGGCCGGGAGCGGGCGAACGCCAGCGCCGCGTCGACGTCCTCGGCGTACCGGCGCTGGCTGACCAGCTGCCGGGGCTCGCCGCCGGACTCGCCGAGGTGCCGGAAATCGAACGCCAGCACGGCGACACCCGCCGCGGAGAACCAGGTTTCGTACTGGCCGAGCATCATTTCGTGCGTCGCGCCGCCGCCGTGCACGAGCACGACGGCCGGATGCGGTCCCGCCCGGTCCGGGAGGGTCAGCCAGGCCGCGCACTGGTCGCGGCCGGAACGGAAAGCAGTGCGCACGATCCCTCCATCAAGTACGTTGTACGTGAACCTACCTTAAACACGTACCTTGTACTTAATCAAGGAGAAGCATGCCCGCACCGCGGAAGTTCACGCGCGAACGGCTGCAGGCCGCCGCGCTCGCACTGGTCGACGCCGCCGGGCTGGACGGCCTGACCATGCGCAGCCTCGCGACCGAACTCGGCACCGGGCCGATGACGATCTACAACTACGTCGACGGCCGGGACGGGCTGGAACACCTCGTCACGGAAGCGGTGATGGCGTCGGCGACCTGGCCGGATCCCTCCGACGACTGGCGCGCCGACGTCCACGCCGTCGCCGAGGGAATGTGGCGGGCGGTGCGGGCGCATCCGCACGCCATCCCGCTGATCCTGACCCGCCGCAGCTTCGACCTGCCGACCCTGCGGCCCGCCGAGGCCCTGGTCCGGGCGCTGGCCCGCAGCGGACGATCCGGAGCCGAGCTGCTGGTCGCGTTCCGCACGGTGTCCGCCTTCGTGGCCGGCTTCGCCCAGGCCGAACTGGCCGGTCCCCTGTCACGCGACGCGGACTCCGCCGAGACCGCCGACCGGATCGCGGAACTGGATCACGACGAGTTCGCCGGGCTCCGGGAGATCGCCGAAGCCGCCGCGCGAAGCGATCCGGAAACCGAGTTCACCGACGGAATGCGCGTGCTTTTGGCTGGCCTGCACGAAAAAACCCGGTGACCGCCGAGGCAGCCACCGGGTTTTCTCCCGGGCTCAAGACAGGTGATGCACGTCCTGCAGCCCGTACACCGGCGTCTCAAGCCCTTCGAAGCGCGCCTTCAACTGCAGCGCCAGATACAGCGAGTAATGCCGCGACTGGTGCAGATTCCCGCCGTGGAACCACAATCCCTCCTGTTGGGTGGGCTTCCACATGTTGCGCTGCTCGCCCTCCCACGGGCCCGGGTCCTTCGTCGTTTCCGAGCCCAGGCCCCAGCATTTGCCGACCTTGTCCGCGGTCTCCTGGCCGACCAGGTCGGCGACCCAGCCGTTCATCGAGCCGTAGCCGGTCGCGTAGACGACCACGTCGGCTTCCAGCTCCGTGCCGTCCGAAAGCACCACCGAGTTCGCGGTCAGGTGGTCGACCTGGCCGTGCGCGAGTTTGATGCTGCCGTTGGCGACGAGTTCCGACGCGCCCACGTCGATGTAGTAGCCGGAACCGCGGCGCAGGTACTTCATGAACAGGCCGGAGCCGTCGTCGCCCCAGTCGTGCTTGAAGCCCGCCGCCTCGAGCCGGGCGTAGAAGTCCTTGTCGCGTTCGTGGATCGCCTGGTACACCGGGATCTGGAACTCCGGCATGATCCGGTACGGGATCGACGCGAAGATCAGGTCGGCCTTCTCGGTGGTGACGCCCGCGGCGAGCGCGCGCTCCGAGTACAGGTCGCCGAGGCCGAGGTCCATCAGCGAATCCGACTTCACGATGTGCGTGGACGAACGCTGCACCATCGTCACGTCCGCGCCGTGCTCCCACAGCGCCGCGCAGATGTCGTGCGCCGAGTTGTTCGAGCCGACGACGACCGCCTTCTTGCCCGCGTACGCGTCCGGTCCGGGGTGCTGCGACGAGTGGTGCTGGTCGCCCTCGAACTCGTCCATGCCGGGGAACGACGGCAGGTTCGGCTTGCCGGACATCCCGGTCGCGAACACGACGTGCCGCGGCGTGAGGACCACCTGCTCGCCGTCGCGGTCCACCGTGACGTGCCACTGCTTCGCGTCGTCGTCCCACACCGCGGAGGTGACCGCCGAACGCGTCCAGTACGGCACCTCCATCAGCTTCGTGTACATCTCGAGCCAGTCGGCGATCTTGTCCTTCGGCGCGAACACCGGCCAGTTCTCCGGGAACGGCAGGTAAGGCAGGTGGTCGTACCAGACCGGGTCGTGCAGGCAGAGGTTCTTGTACCGCTTGCGCCACGAATCGCCGGGCCGGTCGTTGCGCTCCACCACCAGCGACGGCACGCCGAGCTGGCGCAGCCGGGCGCCGAGCGCGATCCCGCCCTGCCCGCCGCCGATCACCACGACGTAGGGCTGCCGGCCGTAGCCGAGCGTCTCCTGCTCCTCGGCCCGCTTCTCCGCCCACGACCGGCGGCCGCGGACCACGCCGTGCTCGACGCCCTTGGGCCGCCGTTCGCGCTGCGACTCCTCGAAGCCCTTCAGCTCGCGCAGGCTGGTGAGCAGCGTCCACGCGCCTTCTTCCTTCAGCCGCAGATGCCCTTTCGCGCGTCCGGCGGCGGTCTCGAACTCGATCCACGCCTCGGTGACCCCGCCGGCCTCGGTGGCCGGTTCGCTCGTGCGGAAGCCGCTCGGATCGGTCGTCTCCAGACAGCCGCCGAGGAGGCCGGCGATCCCGTCGCGGCCCTCGACGGTCTTGAGGTTCCAGGTGAACGAAACCAAGTCGCGCCAATAGGAATCGACGGCGAACAACGCCGAGGCAGCCTCGATGTCGCGAGCGGCCAGCGCGGCCTCGAACCGGGCCAGCCAGTCCTCGACCCGGGCCTGCGGCGTGCTCGCCTCCGCGATCCGGTCGACTGTCTGTGTCATCGCTACTCCTCGGACGTCGCTGTCGTGGGTGTAGCGCCGATCACACTCCTCCGGCGAAGGGCGCGGCAAGGGTTGCAGCGTGTTGCACGCGCCCGGTACGTGGAAACATCGGCGCAGGTCACCTATGCTGGGCGGCTAGCGCGACGGTGCGGGAGGTGACTGTGGTGGTGCACAGTGCGGTGCCTCCGGGCCGCAACCTGCCCACCCACGCGCGCGACCTGGTCCGCATGCACGAGGCGGTCATCGGCGGCAGCCGTCCCGCGGTGCCGCCGCGTCCGCTGGTCTCGCGTTCCTGGTCCCGCGTGCTGAGCCTCGGCCTCACCGCCGACGGGATGAACGCCCGCGATTCGGTGCCCGGCGACGAGGTCGAACGCCGCAGGCACGGCTCCCCGCTGCGGCACGTCATCGAAGACCTCCGCCAGGTCGTCGGCGCGACCTCCGATTCCGCGCACATGCTCCTGGTAGTCACCGACGCCGACGGCATCATCCTGTGGCGCGAAGGCTCGTCCGCCATCCGGCGCAAGGCGGACACGCTGGGCTTCACCGAAGGCTCCGAATGGACCGAATCCCGCGTCGGCACGAACGCGATCGGCACCGCCCTGGCCGAAGCCGCCCCGATCGAACTGCTCGCCGGCGAACACTTCGAGCAGAACCAGCACCCGTGGTACTGCACCGCCTCGCCCATCCACGACCCGCGCACCGGCGAACTGCTCGGCGTCATCGACGTCAGCGGCCCCGCGCTCACCCTCCACCCCGCCATCGGCGCCCTCGTCGAAACCGGCAAGCGGCTGGCCGAATCGCAACTGTGGCGCACCCACCGCCAGCGCCTCGAACGACTGCGCCAAATGGCTGAACCTGTCCTCTCCTCCGGCCCCGCCCTGGTCGTCGACGAGGACGGCTGGGTCGCGCACAGCGTCGGCGTCTCCGCGGGCGAACGCATCGCCGCGCCCCAAGCGGGCCAGGTCGTCGCCGTCCCCGGCCTCGGAGCCTGCCTCCCCGAACCCGTAGCCGACGGCTGGCTCGTCCGCCCCGCCGACACCGCGCGCACCGTCCGGCTCGACCTCGACCTCACGCCCGCACCCCTGCTGAGCCTCCAAGCAGGCGACACCGGCTGGCGCCGCCCGATCACCAAACGCCACGCGGAAATCCTGGTCCGCCTGGAAAAGGCCGGCCGCGACGGCCTGTCGGCGGTCGCGCTCAGCCACGCCCTCTACGGAGACGCCGAACACCTGGTCACCGTCCGCGCCGAGGTGTCGCGCCTGCGCCGCCTGCTCGGCGCCATCGTCGACACCCGCCCCTACCGCCTGGCCGAAGGCGTGCGCATGACTGTCCACGCAGGACAGTGACCAGCGAAGTCCCCGAAACCAGGCCCCCCGTGCGACGTCGCCGAGGCATCCGCTAATGTTTACGACACGTTGCACAGCAGCAAGCGCGATTAGCTCAGCGGGAGAGCGCTTCCCTGACACGGAAGAGGTCACTGGTTCAATCCCAGTATCGCGCACTCCAGTCCACCCCAGGCTGGTGCGTTGCACAACGGGCGATTAGCTCAGGGGGAGAGCGCTTCGTTCACACCGAAGAGGTCACTGGTTCGATCCCAGTATCGCCCACTCGACTCGAGGCGAGCAGGCCCGCACAAAGCGCGGGCCTGCTCGTCTCGTCGTGTTTTCTGGGGGTGCAACCCCCAGGCCCCGCCCGGAGGGGCTTCGCCCCCCGGACCCCCCGTCGCGTGTGGTTCCGTCGGTCTTGTCGGTGCCGGTGCCAGTGTGGGTCAGGCGCGGGGGTTTGTTTTGGTTGCGGCGGTGTGGCGGGTTTTCTTCGTGCGGGCGTGTTCGGCTAGCAGGGCGAGGGTCTGCGGGGACGCGGAGAAATCGGCTAGGCGTCGCTGCATCCAGTCGCTCGCGGCGGACAGGGCGGCGGCGTCCGGGGGCTGGCCGTTTTCGATGTCCAGCCATAGTTGCCAGTCTCGTACTCGTTGGCGGACGAACGCGCGGACGTTTGGCGGTGCTAGGCGGTCTGCTTCGGTGACGATGTCTGCCGCCTGTTGCTGGAATTTGGTCGGGTCGGCGGTTTTTTCTGCGATGTGGTCGAGCAGGTTCACTATTGCGGTCTTGGCTGTCAGCGGTTCCGGGTCCCGTGCCAGCACCGCGGCCAGCTCTCGAGGGTCGGTGCTGTCTGCCGCGATGACGCGGCGGTAGGCGGCGGAACGGACGTGCTCGTCCGCGATCGCGGACTCGACTTCGACGTCGGTCAGCTCGGCGGCCGCGAACAAGGCGGTCAGGTCGGCTCGCAGCGTCGTCACCTCGTACGTCCTTCGAGCACGGCCTGCCCGGTCAGAAGCTCCAGGGGTCGGGGTGCGGGGTTCTGGTGGGGTCCGCCGACCAGATGAGGCGGGTTTCCACGTCGGGAGCGGCCAGAGTCCGCAGGCGGTCGGCCGCCCATTCGTTCCAGTAGAGCTTGGTCGACTGCGGAACCCGGAAAACCGGGAGGCCGGAGGGCACCGCGTCGGGGCGGAACACCGATTTCCGGATCACCCCGTCCCATTCCGGCTCGGACGACTCGCCGAGATCCAGGCAGTCGACGACCTGCTCGACGAGAAAAAGGAACCACTCGTCGCTTTCCTTGCCGTCGACAACGAGCGGCAGCAAGCTTCCGGAAGCCTCGAAATCGGCGCGGAACTCGTCGGCGACGCGGCGGCCGACGATCGGGGCCTCGTCCGCGCCCGGCGAGAACTCGACCGGCCGCCAGCCCGGGTCGCCGACCCACTCCGCGACGATCCCGCGCGGATAATCGTCCGGAGAGCCCGACAGCATCCAGCGGACGACCTTCGTCAGTTCGCCCCCGATGGTCAGCGCGCGATACTCCCCGCGGGCTTCGCTCACGCTCGGCAGCAGGCGGCACACCGCCCGGCCACGTGGGATGTCGGCCATCACGCGGTCCAGTATGCCCCAGGCCCCGGCGCGCCGCTGGAAAGCTCGCCCAGCACCGATTTCCCGATGCCGCGCAACTCGTTCCGCAGCAGCCCGCCGATCGCGGTCTGGCTGAGACCGCGCGCCTGGCCCTGTGCGACGACGCCCTGCAGCCGGTTGTAGACCTTCTCGTGGAACCCGCCGCGGTGCGTGTAGTTGTGCGGCGTCGGATGCCCCAGCGGAATGCCGTTCGCCGGGTCGTTGATGTCGACCTTGTGCGCGTCCAGCAGATCCCGGCTCTTCGCGCCCCACGCCCACTGGTTCTTGGTCCCGCCCGACGGGACGATGTGCGCCGCCGCCTCGCCCGGCGCGGGCGCGCGCCCCTCGGCCGCCATGTTGTTGCGCAGGATCGCGGCGTTCTGCTTGCACGTCAGCAACCCGAGATAGTCCAGCCACGCCATCGGATTGATCGCGTACGAACGCTGGTTCGGACCGCCGGCGAGACCGAGCGGGTCGGCGCTGGCGTACTCCGCGGTGGCCGGGTCGTAATGCCGGAAGTAGTTGTAGTGCCAGCCGGTTTCGGGATCGAAGTACTGCCCGGGGAACCGCAGCGGCGTATCCGTGGTCGAGTCCGGGGCCCGGCTGGTGACGCCCCACACGGTGCGCCGCGCGTGCCACGCGACGGCGCCGCTCTCGTCGACCAGTTCGGTGGGAGTGCCGAGCACGTCGGTGACGATCGCGAAAAACCGTTCGTCCACCACATGTTGCGGAGCGTCCGCCGCCGTCCGGCGTTCGACCTGGCTCACCGGACGCACCCCGTCGCGGTCCCAGGTCGTGGTCGTCACGTCCGGACGGTCGACGGCACGAGTGCTCTGTTCGACGAGATGCACGCCGTCCCAGGCGAAAACGGTTTCTTCGGCCACGCTCACGCCGTCCGGGCCGAGCCGCTCCTTGGCGATCCGCCGCCCGAGCGGGTCGTGCCGGTAGCGCCACCTGGTCCCGTCCGGGGTCGTCACGCCGGTCAGCCGGTCGTCGGAGTCCCAGGTGTAGCTCCAGACCCGCCGCTGCCCGGACAGCGTGCGGCTGGAACGTTCGACGATCCGGCCCTGCGCGTCGTGCCGGTAATGCACGGCGCCGCCGCGGCGAAGGACGACGCCCGCGTATTCCCGACCGCCCTGCGGGGCAGGATCCTGATCCGGCCACTCGGCGCTGCTGACATCGCCGAATTCGTTGTAGGCGTAGCGTTCCGTCCATCCGGCCCCGTGCACCGCGGTGACGCGTCCCCAGCGGTCCAGGTCGTACTGCCGGGCGCCAGCGAGCTGGTCCTGAATACTGGTGACGACGCTGTCCGCGCGGTAGTGGTAGGCGCGCCGCTGACGCGACCGGGCGGAGGCGTCGGTGACCTGCTGCCCGACGAGGCGGTGGTTCGCGTCCCAGCTCTGGTTCACCATCGCGCCGCCGCCGAGCTGACGGCGGACCTCGCGACCGGCCGCGTCGTAGCTGAGCCGGACCGTGTGGCCGTCGGTGCGGACCACCACCGGCTGGTCGTTCCCGTTGTACTCGCAGCCGGTCCGCACCCCGGCCGGGGTCACACGCAGGATCCGCCTGCCTAGCAGGTCGTACCCCGATTCGACGGCCCGGCCGTTGCAGCTTTCCCTGAGCACCCGGCCGAGCGCGTCCCGCTCGAGGACCAGTTCGGCATCCGGCCCGGCCGCCCGGACCAGCTGATCGGCCGCGTCGAACTCGTACGTCGTGACCCGGCCGCCGACGCTCTTCTCGATGACGTTCCCCCGCGCGTCGTGGCGGAACGTCATGACTTCGCCCGCTCCGTTCGTCCGCGCGATCAGCTGGCGGGCCGGGTCGTAGGCATAGGACGACGTCCGCCCGCCGAAGTCGGTTTCCGAAACCAGGTTGCCCGCCGCGTCGTAGTCGTACCGCCACACCCGGCCGCGGGCACCGGTAACCGACAGGAGGCGCAGTTCGGTGTCGTACGCGAATTCCAGCCGGGACCCGTCGACGTCGATCTTCGCGGACGGCGAGTCGAAAAAGGTGTACTCGGTGCGGATGGTCTGGCCGAGCGCGTCGACGTAAGCGATCTCGTTGCCCTCGCCGTCGTACCGCCAGTGTTCGGTGGTCCCGTCCGGCTGCGTGCACGACAGCAGCTTGCCCTCGACCGTCCAGGAGAACCGGGTGATCCCGCCGAGCGGATCGGTGACCGTGCTGATCCGGCCGAAGACGTCCCGGGTGTAGCGGGTGGTCGCGCCGAGAAAATCCGTGACGGCGACCGGTTGGCCCGCCGCGTCGGATTCGACGCGGCGAGTCTGGCCGAGCGCGTCGGTCAACCCGGCCGGATGCCCGCGGCTGTCGAGGTGGTACCGGGTGACTGCTCCCGCGGGATCGGTAACGGCGGCGAGATTGCCGCGTTCGTCGTACTCGTTGCGCCACACCGTCCCGTCCGGCCCGGTCAGCACGACCGGCTGGCCGGCGCTGTCGTACTCGGCGGTCGTGGTCCGGCCGTCCGGGTCGGTGACGGCGATCAGCCTGCCGTCCTCGTCATAGCGGAAGCGCGTCGTCTGCCCGAGCGGATCGGTGCGCGACAGCAGCCGGTCGTACCGGTCCCGCTCGGTGACGACGGTGTGTCCCAAGGGATCGACCGCGCGGACGAGCTGCCACGCGTCGTTGAAGTGGTAGGTGGTGACCTGCCCCAGCGAATCGGTGTAGGTCGTCGTCCGGGCCGCCGAGTCGTAGCCGATGGAACAGGCCAGCGCGCCGCCGGTGCCGTCGGTGCGGACGCAGCGGCCGAGTTCGTCGAAAACGTAGGCGTACCACCGGTCGTTGCGGTCGGTCCACTTGACCACGCGCCCGTGGCTGTCGTACTCGAACCGGACCGGCAGACCCGAGGAGTTGAGGATCTCGGCCAGCCGGCCCGCGTCGTCGTAGCGGTAGCGCACCAGGTCGATCCCGGCCCCGGCGTCCGGGCCGAGCAGGCGAAGCCCGGTCACCAGCCCGTTGCCGCTGTCCACCGCGATCCGGTACCCGCCCGAATGCCGGAGCAGAGTCGGGACGCCGTTTTCGTCGCGGTCGACGTCGATCCGGTCGCCGTTGCGGTCGGCGATCGACCCGAGCGGCAGCACGGTGATCGCGCCGGCTTGGTGCGAGGGCGAGAAACTCAGCGTACGGCGGAGTTCCGGGCAGTCGATCGCGTAGCCGCCGTCCGGCGTGCGCGCCAGCGGCCACCGCGCGCCTTCCTCCGGCAGCACCGGCGAACCGTCCTCGGGCGGGACCGGGTACGCCAGCAGCACGCCGTCCGGGGCGGCGTACCAGATCCGCGTGCCGTCCGACTCGAGCCGCTCGTCCAGCGTCGAGGCCCAGGAGGGACCGAAAAACCGGCCGGCGCGGTAGGAGGACAGGTGCGCCCTGGTCACCACGAGCGGCAGCGCGCCGGGCAGTTCGACGTCGGTCTGCACCATCAGCATGTCGCCGGTGGCCAGGTCGATCGGGTCGCCGCCCTCGCATTTCCCGTCGTTGGAGCGGCCGTCCTTGCGCGGCTCGCCGTTCTCGTGCACCGAGCCTTCGCCGTCCGGATTGCCGGTGCGCGCCTCGCTCGGCGAGGTGTGCCCGTCCGGCGCGGCAGCGGGATCGTCGGCGTGCGCGGCCTGCGTTCCGTCGCCGCCGGGTTCCTTGCCGTGCGGGGAAGTGTGCGGATCCTCGGCCGACGACACGTGGGTCGCGTCGCCGGCTTCGCCCCGTCCGCCGTGGAGTTCGGCCAGCACCTTCTTGATCGACGCGAAGATCTCTTCGAGCTTCGACATCAGCGGCCGCAGCTTCTCGACCGAGTTGATCAGCTTCTTGATCAGCGCGCCGATCTTCTCCAGCCACGCCGACACCTGCTCGACGACCTGCGCCACCACGACCGGCGTGCCGAGCCCGAGCGAGCACACCTCCTCCAGCGCGTCCTGGATGAAGTCGCCGACCGCCTGGGTGATCATGTCGCGGACCAGGCAGCGCACCGCGGCGGTGATCACGCCGACGACCTCGACCACCGTGCTGATCGTGTTCGCGCACGTCGCGGCGGCGTTGATGTGGTCGATCTTCTTCCCGATATTGGCCCGGTACGCGTCGGCCGCCGCGCCCTTCCAGTTCGCGGTGTCCTTCTGCACGGTCGCCGCGAGATCCTTCGCCGCCTGCTGCGTGGCCTGGCCGACGTTCTTCCAGGTCTGCGAGTACGCCGAGATCTGGTCGCCGTCGCCCGCCAGCTGGTTCAGCGCGTCCTGCAACGGTTTGACGTGCTCGATCAGCCAGTTCAGCCCGTAGGAGATCAGCGTGCCGACCGGGTTCATCGCCATGGTCAGCATGTCCAGGCCGGTGCCGAGGGCGGCGATCCCGCCTTCGATCCACGAACCGGACTGCACCCCGTCGTACACCCCGGCGGCGTCGTCGAGGACGTTGATCCCGCTGTGCCAGGTGGTCGAGTCCTGCCGCTGCGCCACCAACGGGTTGCTCACGAGAGATTCTTCCCGAGGCCGTTGATGGTCTGCGTGTGGTTCTGCTCAGCGGTCTGATACGTCGTCACGGCCTGGTTCACCGTTTGCGCCACCTGGCCCATCGCTTGCTGCGCCAACGCCAGCGTCGCCAGCCCGGGCGCGCTCACCGCGAGCACGATCGGCACGAACAACGGCCCGGTGATCAGGCCGTACGCCTGCACCCCCACCGTCACCTGCTCCGCCGCGGCCAACGCCTGCCCGAGTGTTTTGCCGACCTGCTCCACCGCTTGCGCGTGCTTGGCGAGATCGTCCGGATGGACCTCGTAGCCGCCGGAACCGTCACCTGCCATCGGATCATCCCCGTGTCATGAAGGACTGGCCGAAGCCGTCGTCGCCGTCGTCGGAGTCGCCGGGAGGCCTGCGCACCGGGGGCGGCTTCGGCGCGGATTCCTCTTCGAGGCCGCCGAGATTCCGGACGTTGCGGTCCTCGCCGGGGTCCGGTTCCTCCGGCTCCGGCTCGGGAAACTTGGCCCGGTAGTTGCCGACGATCGTGTCCATCGTCTGCCGGTCGTCGCCGATCGTCTCCGCCATGACCTCGCCGAGCCGGTCCGGCAACCGCGCCTGCGCCCGCCGCAAAGTCGTCAGCACCGCGGCGGCCACCTGCGCCCCGGAGCATTCCCGCACCTGATCGGTGATCCGCAGATCGGTCACGTTCCCCGCGGAATCGACCGTCACCGTGACCAGACCGTCCTTGCCCGTCTCGGTCACCGAGACCTGCCCGACCGCGGCCTGCATCGCTTGGTACCGCTGGGCTTTCTGCTTCGCCTCGGCCACCATCCGGTCCACGCGCGCCGCCGCGTCGCCGGCGTCACCGGACAGCGGATCGCTCATCCCCGCATCCCCCGTTCCCCCGGTTTTCGGACCCACCAGAGGAAACCACCGGCGTTCGAGGCACATGGTTCGCGCAGGGCAAGTTAGCTCGAATAGCCGAGCCGTTATGAGCGGTTAACTCGCCGTTTGCCCGGAATGCCCGGCAGTCCGTCTCATCGGCATGACGTGCGGGCGGCGTCCGGATTGCCGGGATCCGGCGCGATCGCGGCGAACCGGAAGTATTCATCCGCGCGCCAGATCCGGGACACTCGGCTCGTTCATGATCTCCCCCGGGCGAGCGGCGGCCGGTAAATCCGGGCGACCGCTGTCTCGCCGCGAGCACATGGAGGAACACGACATGGCGGGTACGAGTCGCCGGAACTTTCTCGGCATGGCGGGCGCTTCGCTCGCCGGGGCGGCGGCCGGAGGGCTGCTGCCCGGGTCCATCGGGAAGGCGCTCGCGGTCGAACCGGCCCGCCGGTCGGGGACCATCGAGGACGTCGAGCACGTCGTCGTCCTCATGCAGGAGAACCGGTCCTTCGACCACTACTTCGGCACCATGCGCGGCGTGCGCGGCTACGGCGACCCGCGGCCGCACCTGCTGCCCAACGGGCGGCCGGTGTTCTACCAGCCGCCGGCGAAGACGCGCACCTCCCGCTACAACGGCCGCGGCCTTCCCGACGACGCCGAGTACGTGCTGCCGTTCCCGCTCGACGCCCTGCGCACCAGCGAGCACATCGCCGGCACCGACCACAGCTGGGGCAGCGGCGAGCCGCTCTGGAACGGCGGACGCTATGACGGCTGGGTGAACGAGAAGCAGGACGTGTTCACCATGTGCTACCAGCAGCGTTCCGAACTGCCCTACCACTACGCGCTGGCCGAGGCGTTCACCATCTGCGACGCCTACCACTGCTCGGTTCCCGCCGACACCGCGCCGAACCGGATCATGCTCTGGTCGGGCACCATCGACACGCAGAACCGGCTCGGCACCAACCCGAACGGCCCCGGTCTGGACGAGCGCGCGAACACCAACGGCTACACCTGGACCACCTACCCCGAGCGGCTGCAGAAGGCCGGCGTCACCTGGAAGCTTTACCAGGGCGGCAGCGGCATCCCGGGCGAGCCGACGGACAACTACACGGACAACTCTCTCGAGTTCTTCGCGCAGTACCACCCGCAGGAGGGCGCGTCCGGCCCGCTGGTCGAGCAGGGCGTTTCGACGCACACGCTCAAGGAGTTCCGCGCCGACGTGCAGGCCGGGAAGCTGCCGCAGGTCACCTGGATCGTCCCGCCGTACAAGTACAGCGAGCACGCCGCCGCGTCCGCCAGCGACGGCGCGTACTACCTGAACCTCGTCCTCGACGCGCTGGTCTCGAACCCCGAGGTGTGGAGCAAGACCGTCTTCTTCGTCAACTACGACGAGAACGACGGCCTGTTCGACCACGTCGTCCCGCCGATGCCGCCGCTGCTGAACCAGCCGGGCACGGACGGCCTCGTGTCGCGGGCGCTCTCGGCCAGCCTCGCCGACGAGTTCCTCGACTTCGACAAGCTGCGCCCGAGCACCGGAACCGGCCCGAGCGGCCACCGGCTGGCCGGAAAGCACCCGGCCGGACTCGGTTCCCGGGTGCCGATGTTCGTCGTGTCGCCGTGGTCGCGCGGCGGCTGGGTCTGCTCCGAAACCTTCGACCACACGTCGGTGCTGCGTTTCCTCGAAGCCCGGTTCGGCGTGGCGGAGCCGAACATCAGCGCGTGGCGCCGGTCCGTCTGCGGCGACCTCACCTCGGCGTTCGACTTCTCCCGCCCGCAGACCAAACCGGTCGTCACGCCCACGCCCGCCCCGCTGCCGAGCAAGAACCAGCCGTTCTCGGTGAAGCTGCCGCAGGCGATGCCGAAGCAGGAGCCGGGCGTCCGTCCCGCACGGGCGCTGCCGTACCGGTTCACCACCGCGCTCGCCGGAAAGCGCGACGGGCACTCGGTTTCGGTGCGGTTCACCAACGACGGCACCGTGGGCGCGCACTTCTACGTCTACGCGCACGGCGACTCGCCCCGCCGCTACACGGTCGCCGCGCACGACACCCTCACCGACACCTGGGAAGGCGCGCCGGGCACCGACGAGCACGGCAACTACGACCTGCGCGTGACCGGCGCGAACGGTTACCTCGCGCAGTTCACCGGCACTACCGCGGACACCACCGAACCCGAGGTGTCGGTGTCCACGAACAATTACGGTGCCCCGCTGCTGACCCTGACCGTCACGAACCCGGGCCGTCAGCGCCGGAAACTCAAGTTGCGCAACGATTACAGCCGCGGTGCCGCCCGCACGATCGTGCTCGGCCCGGGCGAAACCCGCCGGGTACCGTGCGAAACCGCGTCCGCGTTCGGCTGGTTCGACATCTCGCTGACCGACCCCGCCGCGCCGGGTTACCTGCGCCGGTTCGCCGGGCACAACGAGACCGGCCGGCCGAGCTTCAGCGACCCCGGTCCGCGGCGATGATCACCGCTGAACACGTTCGCGCATAACGGAAACGCCCGGCCGGGCAGTCCTGGCCGGGCGTTTCCGCGTGCCGAGCGCTTCGTCGCTTGAGCCGGGCCACGCCCGGCGCGGGCGGATCGCGCAGGCTCTCCGCTGACGAAGCGGCTAAAGTCCGACCATGAAGCGCGCATCGGCGGCCGACGGGCTCGACCTCTACCTGCCCGTGTCCACCACCCGCCCAGCGCACGCGCTCGAAACGGCGTTGCGCGCCGCGGTCGTCGACGGCCGTCTCCCGGTGGGCACCCGGCTGCCCGCCTCGCGCGCACTCGCCACCGATCTCGGCATCGCCCGCAGCACCGTCTCCGAGGTCTACTCGCGACTCGCCGCCGAAGGCTGGCTGGAAAGCCGCGTCGGAGCCGGAACGTGGATCGCCGGTTTCCCGCGGCAGGCGCAACCGGCTGCCGCACAACAACAATCGCCGCCCGAATACGAACTGCGCGGCGGCCTCGCCGACGCCGGAGACTTCCCGCGCAGCCAATGGAGCGCGCAAACCCGGCGGGCGCTGTCGGAAATGCCGGTCTCCGCGTTCGCCTACGCACCGCCCGAGGGAGTGCCCGAAATCCGCGACACCCTCGCCGGATACCTGGCCCGCACGCGCGGCGTCACCGCGGGGGACATCGTGATCGGCAGCGGCTTCGGCGACCTGCTTTCGTTGACCTGCCGCAGCATTCGCGCGCGCGGCGGCAAGCGGATCGCCGTCGAGGAGTACGGGCACGAGCGGCACCGGCGCATCATCGCCGAGTCCGGTTTGGACATCGTCCCGATCCCCGTGGACGCGGAAGGCGCGGACCTCGACGGCACGAAGGCCGACGCGGTCTTCCTCACCCCGGCCCACCAGTTCCCGACCGGCGTCCCGCTTTCCCCGGAACGCCGCCGAGCCGCCGTCGAATGGGCGAACGCCCGCGACGCGCTGATCCTGGAAGACGACTACGACGGCGAATTCCGCTACGACCGCCGCAGCATCGGCGCGCTCCAAGCCCTCGCGCCGGATCGGGTCGTGTACCTGGGCACGTCGAGCAAAGCCCTCGCCCCGGCCGTCGGCGTAGCCTGGGCCGTGACCCCGCCCGGCCTCCTCCCCGAGTTGCTCCGGCAGCGAAGCCTCAGCGGCGTCACGCCCAGCGGCCTGCACCAGCAGGTCCTCGCCCGTTTCCTCGATTCCCACGAGTACGACCGCGCCGTCCGCCGCCGCCGCGCCACGTTCCGGACGCGTCGCGAACTGTTCGCCCACCTCCTCGCCGAACGCACTCCGGACCTGCGGCCGGGCGGTCTAGCCGCAGGTCTGCAATGCCTGGTCGAACTCCCGGACGCCGCCGCCGAAGAACGCGCGCTCGCCGCCGCCCGCCAGTTCGGCGTCGCTCTCGAAGGACTCGCCGACTACCGCGCCCCCGGCGGCAACCCGGACCGCGCCGGAGTCGTCATCGGCTACGGCGCGGTGTCGTCCGCCCGCGCCACGCGCGCCCTCGCCTTGGCCGCCGACGCGCTGGCAAATGGTCTGAGTTCTTAGCTTCAGATTGGCCGGGAACCCGGTCCATTCGAGACCTAATCTAGGTCCATGACAACGACGATCCCGATCCCCCAGCGCCTCGATTTCGACGCGCTGGCCCCGATTTTCTCCCGTGCGATGAGCACTTTGGACGACGCCGCGACCCAGCAGCTCGACCACGCCGAGATCGACCCGGGCCTGCGCGAGTTGGTCCGCCTCCGCGCGTCCCAGATCAATGGCTGCGCCTACTGCGTCGACATGCACTCGCAGGCCGCGCGCAAGGAAGGCGTCACCGCTCAGCGGGTCGACGCTCTCGCGGTCTGGGCGGAATCCGGCCTGTTCACCGCTGCCGAGCGGGCCGCGTTCGCGCTCACCGAGGACGTCACGCGCCTCTCCGAAACGCACGTGCCCGAGTCGACCGTTTCCGAGGCCGTCGCGGCATTCGGCGAGGAAGGCGCGGCCGCGCTGATCGCGCTCATCACCGCCATCAACATGTGGAACACGGTCGGCGTCTCGACCCGGTGCTGGTCGGTCAGCCCGGCATGACCAGCACGCGCACGGCGATCCGGCGGCTCGCCACCGCCCAAGCCCTGACCTCGGCGGGCGACGGCGCGGTACTGGCCGTGTCCGCCGTCCACTTCACCACCAGGGTCGGCCTGCCGGCCGGAATCGTGGCGCTCGGGCTGTCGCTCGGCGCGGCGACGAGCCTGACCACCACCGTTCCGTTCGGAACGCTGCTGGACCGGATCGGTGCCCGCCGCGCACTCGCCGCGGCGACCGTCGCCTCGGTCGCGGGCCTGCTGCTGTTCGCCGTCGCGCACACTGTTCCGCTGTACATCGCCGCGTGCGCGCTCTTCGCCTGCGGGCAGAGCGCGCTCGCGGCGGGCCGCCAAGCCGTCGTCGCGACGGTGGTGGCTCCCGAAGGCCGCGTCCGGGCCCGCGCCCTGCTGCACACCGCCGTCAACATCGGCATCGGCGCGGGCTCCGGCGTCGGCGCGCTCGTCCTGGCCGCCGGCACCAACGCGGTCACCGTTTTCCTCGTCGACGCCGGATTGTTCGTCTTCGCCACCGCGCTGTACCTGCACGCCGGACCGGACGCACCCACCGAACGCCAGACCGGCTGGCCAGCCTTGCGCGACCGCCGTTACGTCACTCTGACGCTGCTGGCCGCGATCACGCAGCTGACCATGCCGATCCTCAGCGTGACGCTTCCACTGTGGATAGTCACGCGCAGTTCCGCTCCACAATGGACGTCAGCGGTGGTGCTGCTGGCCAACACCGTCCTCGTCGTCCTGCTCCAACTGCCGATCAGCCGCCAGGTCCGCGACGCCCGCACCGCACGCCGATCCCTTGCCGTGGCTGGGATCTTCCTGATCGCCGCCTGCTCCGTCTTCGGCTCGCTCAGCGCTTCAGCACACCCGGTAGTCCTGGCCCTGGTCGGCGCGCTCCTGCTCACCCTCGCCGAAACGACCGCCTCCGCCGGTGCCTGGCATCTCGCGTTCAGCCTTGCCCCCGAAGGACATCAGGGCCAGTACCAAGCGCTGTTCGCCACCAGCACCGCGCTCGCGCGCATCACCGGACCGATCGTACTGGTCCCGCTCGTGCTGACGTTCGGCTTCCTCGGCTGGACGCTCGCCGGGCTCGGGATGCTGGCCGCGGCCGCCGGACTGGCGGCCATGGCCGTGCCGCGGCGGAGCCCTCAGCGGAAAGCCGACTGCCCGGTGATCGCCTGACCCACCACCAGCGTGTGCATCTCGACGGTGCCCTCGTAGGTGAGCACCGATTCGAGGTTGTTCATGTGCCGGATCACCGGGTACTCCAGCGAAATCCCGTTCGCGCCGAGGATCGTGCGCGCGGTGCGGCAGATCTCGATCGCCTCGCGGACGTTGTTCAGCTTGCCGAGGCTCACCTGTTCCGGCCGCAGCACCCCGGCGTCCTTGCGCCGTCCCAAGTGGATCGCGAGCAGCAACGCCTTCGTGTACTCGAGCGTCATGTCGACAAGTTTCTGCTGCGTCAGCTGGAACGCGGAGATCGGCTTCCCGAACTGCGTGCGCTCCTCGGCGTAGGACATCGCCGCCTGCAAGCAGGAACGCGCCGCGCCCACCGAGCCCCAGACGATGCCGAAGCGGGCTTCGTTGAGGCAGCTCAACGGCCCCTTCAGCCCGGTGACCTCCGGCAGCACCGCATCCGCGGGCAGCCGCACGCCGTCGAGGACAAGCTCGCTGGTGATCGAAGCGCGCAGCGACAGCTTGTGCTTGATCTCCGGCGCCGAGAAGCCCGGAGTGTCCGTGGGCACCACGAAGCCGCGCACGCCCTTGTCGGTCTGCGCCCACACCACGGCGACGTCGGCGACGCTTCCGTTGGTAATCCACATCTTCCGGCCGTCGAGGATCCAGTCGTCGCCGTCGCGCCGCGCGCGGGTGCGCATGCTCGCCGGGTCCGAGCCGGCGTCCGGTTCGGTCAGCCCGAAGCAGCCGATCGCCTCGCCCGCCGCCATCGACGGCAGCCACTGCTGCTTCTGCTCCTCCGAACCCCACTTCCAGATCGCGAACATCGCGAGCGAACCCTGCACCGACACCAGCGAGCGGATGCCCGAGTCGGACGCCTCCAGCTCCAGGCAGGCCAGGCCGTACTCGGTCGCCGACATCCCGGCGCAGCCGTAGCCCTCCAGGTGCATGCCCAGCACCCCGAGCGAGCCGAGGTCCTTGGCGAGACCGCGGACGTCTGGCAGTTCGCCGCGCTCGAACCAGTCGCCGACGTACGGGTCGATCCGGTCGGCGCAGACCCGGCGGACCGCGTCCGCGATCGCCTTCTCGTCTTCGGTGAACAGGTCGCCGAGCCCGGCGGGGTCGCGCGGATCCAGCGGCGGCAGGGACTTCGTGGCGCTCATTTCTTCTCCTCTGCGAGCCAGCGGCGAATCTCGTCGCTGTGCTGCCCCAGCCGGGGCGGGGCGGTGTAGCGGGCGACCGGCGTCTCCGAATAGCCGATCGGGTGACGGACCTGGGGCGGCGAGTCGCCGACCGGCACGGTGGGCGCGAGGCCGAGCGATTCCGCGAGCTTGAACCCGTCCGCGAGATCGCCGACCGCACCGGCGGGCACGCCGACCTCGGTCAGCCGCGCGGCCCACGCCGCCACCGTGTCGGTGCCGAGCTGCCGTTCGAGCGCGGCGCGCAGCTCCGGACGGTGGCGCACGCGTTCGGCGTTCGTCGCGAACCGCTCGTCGTCGGCCAGCTCCGGAGCGCCCAGCACCTCGGCGAGGCGGCGGAACTGCCCGTCGTTGCCACAAGCCAACGCGAGTACGTCGTCCTTGCAGCGCAACGTTTCGTACGGCGCGATCGACGGATGCGCGTTGCCCATCCGCTGCGGCGCGCGTCCGGTCGTGAGATACGAGGAAGCCTGGTTGGCCATCGAACCGAGCAGACTGGACAGCAGATTCACCTCGACCCGCTGCCCCCGCCCGGACTGCTCTCGGGCCCGCAACGCGGCGAGAATGCCGATGGTGGCGTCCTTCGCGGCGAGCACGTCGACCAGCGCGACGCCGACCTTCGCCGGTTCGTCGGTGCCGGTGACGCTCATCAGACCGCCCATGGCCTGCACGAGGAAGTCGTAGCCGGGCAGGTCCGCGTCGCCGCCGAAGCCGGAAACCGAGCAGTACACGATGCCGGGATTACCCACGCGGACGGATTCGTAGTCGAGCCCGCGCCTTTGCAGCGCGCCGGACCGGAAGTTCTCCACGAGCACGTCGGCGCGCTGGGCGAGTTCGCGCGCCAGCACCAGGTCGTCCGGATCGCCGAGGTCGAGCACGACGGACTGCTTGGACCGGTTGGCGCATTCGAAGTACGAGCTGGAGTGCGCGGTCCACGGCGGTCCCCAGCCGCGCGTGTCGTCCCCGGAGCCGGGTCGTTCGACCTTGATCACCGTCGCCCCGAGGTCGGCCAGGTTCACGCACGCCAGCGGACCGGCCAGCACCCGGCTGAAATCCGCGACGACGACACCGTCCAGTGGCATGCTCACGAGCGCACCTCCTCGCTACGCATACTGGCATCGAAATACGTATTTACGCAACCCGCAGGTCCGGGTAGAGTTCCCGATCACCCGAGGAGAGAAAGCACCGATGCCGACGCACCCCACGCCGGACGGCCGCCCGAGGCCGCACCACCGGATGATCGACCGGGTGTCGACCATCCTGGAGCGGGCCGCGCGCTCCCGGAACGGGGTCACGCTCACCGAGTTCGCGCGCGAGCTCGACGCGCCGATGAGCTCGATCCAGGGCCTGGTCAACGGCCTCGTCGCCACCGGCTACCTCGACGAGCACGACCGCCGCTACTCCCTCGGCCCGGCCCCGTTCCTGCTCGTCCGACTGGTCGGCCGCCCCACCGTCACCACGGTGTCGCACGAGGACCTCGAAGCGCTGCACGAGGAAACCGGGATGACCGCGGTGCTGGCGATCATGGTGGGCAGCGACCTTTATTACGTCGACTACGCCTCGCACGACCCGCGGTACGCGTATCTCGCCGAAGGTTTCGTGCGCCGCTCGCCGATCCGCACGTCCACCGGCTGGATCTTGCTGGCGGCCATGGAAAACCGGGACCTGTGGCCGCAGATCGGCGCACTGCCGCCCGCGGATGCCGAACTGGTCGAACGCTTCGTGCAGGACCTGACCCGGATCCGCACCGAAGGCCTGGTCGCCGCGCCGAGCGCATCGACCGAGGCGGACGGCGTGTCCGTCGCCGTGGTGGAGGACGGCCGGACCGTCGCCGCGGTCGGGATCATGGGCAGCCACGCCGAAGTGGCCGAGCGCAAGGACGAGCTGATCAAAGTCCTTACCCAGCACCGTCGTGAGTGGCAAAGCCGGTTCTAACCGGTTTCAACGCTCACGATCGCCGTCAGCACGCCGCCGTCCGGATCCAGTTCGCGTTCGACCTCGGCCAGCCGGGCCGTCGCCCGCTGATGCGCACTGCGTCCGCGCGGCGCGAGATACACCCGGACCCGCCGCCGGTCCTCCGCGTCGACCTCGCGGTACGCGGCCGCGGTGGTGACCAGCCGGTCGACCACCCGCGTCAGCGTCGGCCCGGTGACCAGCGTGTGCCCGGCGAGTTCGGTCATCGTGAGCCCGTCGCCGGCGGCGAGCGCGTCCAGCACCAGCCAGCCGTCGAGCGACAGCCCCTCCTGCTTGAGCAGCGGCTCGATCCGCAGGGTGACCGCGCGTGCGGTGCGGGTGAGCGCGCGGATCAGCGACGCCTCGGCCGCCTGTGCCTGCCTCATCTCGCCCGCCCTCGTTCCGCCCTTGCGCAAATGCCTCCGCATTGTAAGACTTTCAAATGGAAGCAAGTCAACCGGCAAAGAAGCCCGGAGCCGGCATGGGACTCGGAGTCGCCAGCCGCGCGAGCGCGTTGCGCGTCGCGCTGGTCGTCCCGCTGCAGGGACCGGCGGGCCTTTTCGGGCCTTCGTGCGAGGCGATCAGCGAACTCGCGGTCCGGGAACTCAACGACGCGGGCGGGATCCTCGGTCGCGAGGTCGCACTGGAAGTCGTCGACGGCGGCGCTCCCCCGGCCCAGGTCGCCTCGGCCGTGCGCCGGCTGGTCGACGCGGGCGAGGTCGACGCGGTCACGGGTTGGCACATTTCCTCGGTCCGCAACGCCCTCGCGCCGGTCCTCGCCGACCGCGTTCCGTACGTGTACACGTCGCTCTACGAAGGCGGCGAAAGTCGTTCCGGCATCTACTGTTCCGGCGAAATCCCGCGCGTGCAGATCCAGCCCGCGCTGCGGTGGCTGCGCGACAACTGCGGCGCGCGCACCTGGTTCGTGGCGGGCGACGATTACGTGTGGCCGCGCGGTTCCGCGGACGCGATCCGGCGCTACGCAAGGGAACTCGATCTCCAGATCGTCGGCGAAGCGTTCGTCGGACTCGGCTCGGGCGACATGGCCCGGCTCGTCCGGCGCGTCGAAACCTCGGCGTGCGACGGCGTTCTGATGCTGTTCGTCGGGCAGGACGCGGTCCGGTTCAACCGCCGGTTCGCCGCGCGCGGCCTCCACGAGCAGATGCTCCGGTTCAGTCCGCTGATGGAAGAAAACATGCTGCTGGCCAGCGGAGCCGAAGCGACCCGAAACCTCTTCGCGTCCGCCGCGTACTTCCGCTCCCTCGTCACCGCGGACGCGATGGACCTGCTCGGCCGCTACGTCCGCCTGCACGGCCCGGCCGCGCCGCCGCTCAACAACGCGGCCGAATCCTGTTACGAGGGCTTGCATACGCTCGCCGAACTCGCCCGCCGGGCAGGCACTCCGGACATGCGCGCCTTCAACGCCGCGATCGACGGCGTCGCCTACGACGGACCGCGCGGCACCGTCGAATTCCACGGCCAGCAAGCCGCTCAGCACGTGCACCTCGCCGCCGCGCAAGGCTGCGACTTCGATCCGATCACCCGGCTCTGACCCGTCCCGCTCCGCTCTTGACGGCCGCCGTCCGCCCATTTATTTTCACTTGACAGTATTTCATCTGGTACCAACTGAGGAGCGTGCGATGAACAACGTCGGCCTGCTCTACGTCGGGGCGGTACTGCTGGTCAACGGGCTGATGCTGCTCGGGCGCGTGCCCGCGCGGTCGGCCGCCGCGCTGAACCTGTTCGTGGGCGGGCTGCAGTGCGTGACGCCGACGGTGCTGATCATCCAGGCGCACGGGGATTCCGAAGCGATCCTCGGCGCGTCCGGGCTGTTCCTGTTCGGCTTCACCTACCTGTACGTCGGGATCGCGAACCTCGCCGGTCTCGAACCCGAGGGCATCGGCTGGTTCTCGCTGTTCGTCGCGGGCGCCGCGATCGTGTACGCCGGCCTGGCGTTCTGGCGGCAGGACGATCCGGTGTTCGGCGTCATCTGGCTGTCCTGGGCCCTGCTGTGGGGCCTGTTCTTCCTCGTGCTCGGGCTCGGCCGCGAGGAGCTGACCCGGTTCACCGGCTGGACGACCGTCCTGCTGAGCCAGCCGACCTGCACGCTGCCCGCGTTCCTCGCGCTCACCGGCGGCTACCGCTCCACCGCGACCGCCGCTCTCATCGCGGCGGCGATCGCGATCCTGCTCGTCGCCCTCGCCGCGGTGCTCGGGTTCCGCGGCCAGTCCCGCTCCGTCCCCGACCGCGCCGCGGCCGCGGCCTGACCCTCCCCCAGAAGGAGAAATCCCATGCGACACGGTGACATTTCCTCGAGCCCGGACACGGTCGGCATCGCGGTCGTGAACTACAAGATGCCGCGGCTGCATTCGAAGGCCGAGGTGCTCGACAACGCGCGCAAGATCGCCGACATGGTGGTCGGCATGAAGAGCGGCCTGCCCGGAATGGACCTCGTCGTGTTCCCCGAATACTCGACGCAGGGGATCATGTACGACGAGCAGGAAATGTACGACACCGCGGCGACCGTCCCCGGCGAGGAGACCGCGATCTTCTCCGCCGCCTGCCGCGAAGCCGACACCTGGGGCGTTTTCTCGATCACCGGCGAACAGCACGAGGACCACCCGAACAAACCGCCGTACAACACCTTGGTGCTGATCGACAACCACGGCGAGATCGTGCAGAAGTACCGGAAAATCCTGCCGTGGTGCCCGATCGAGGGCTGGTACCCGGGCGACCAGACGTACGTCACGGACGGCCCGAAGGGGCTCAAGATCTCGCTGATCATCTGCGACGACGGCAATTACCCGGAAATCTGGCGGGATTGCGCGATGAAGGGCGCCGAGCTGATCGTCCGCTGCCAGGGCTACATGTACCCGGCGAAGGACCAGCAGGTGCTGATGGCGAAAGCCATGGCGTGGGCCAACAACTGCTACGTAGCGGTCGCCAACGCGGCCGGATTCGACGGCGTGTACTCGTATTTCGGCCACTCCTCGATCATCGGTTTCGACGGCCGGACGCTCGGCGAAACCGGCGAGGAAGAATACGGAATCCAGTTCGCCCAGCTGTCGCTTTCGGCGATCCGGGACGCCCGCGAGTACGACCAGTCGCAGAACCACCTGTTCAAACTGCTGCACCGCGGTTACTCAGGCGTGCACGCGGCCGGCGACGGCGACAAGGGCGTCGCGGACTGCCCGTTCGAGTTCTACCGCACGTGGGTCACCGACGCGCAGAAGGCGCAGGAAAACGTCGAGGCCATCACGCGCAGCACGATCGGCGTGGCCGAATGCCCGGTCGGCCAGCTGCCCGCGGAAAAGACCAAGCAGGCCTGATCCCCCGCTGGCTGCCGGTTTTTCGGTTCAGGGAAAGGACACCATGCCGTTCATCACCGACAGGTACCACGACCAGAACCGGAACCGGCAGCCAGCCGCTCCGGCCGCCGCCCCCGCTCCGTCCACTCCATCCACTCCGGACACTCCTGATGCGCTGGCGCAACGCCTGCGCAGTCGCGTCCTGGGCCAAGACCCAGCCATCGACGCCGTCGTCCGCGCGATCACCCTGGCCCGCGCAGGCGCGACGGAACCCGACCGTCCACCCGCGACAGTTCTTCTTCTGGGCCCCACCGGCGTAGGCAAAACCGAACTGGTCCGCCAGGTCGCCGCCACCCTGCGCTCCGGCCCGGACGATCTGTGCCGAGTGGACATGAACTCCCTCGCCCAAGAGCACTACGCAGCCTCCTTCAACGGTGCTCCGCCCGGGTACGCGGGAAGCAAGGAAGCCTTCACCGTCTTCGACCGGTCCACTGTGGAAGGTGACCCGTACACCCCAGGAATCGTCCTTTTCGACGAGGTGGAGAAAGCCCACCCTACTGTTCTGCGCGCCCTCCTGGGCGTACTGGACAACGGAATCCTGCGTCTCGCGAACGGCCAGGAGAAAATCTCCTTCCGCAACAGCTTCGTCTTCCTCACCTCAAACCTGGGCTCCAAAGAACTCGCCCGCCGCCGCGGTTCCCGCTGGCGCACGCTCCTGAACCGCGGCCACACCCGCCGCACCGTGGTCGACAAAGCTCTTCAATCGTTCTTCGACCCGGAATTCCTGAACCGCATCGACGAAACGGTGATCTTCGACGAACTGGACCGCGCCACCATCGAACAAGTCGCCCGCCTCGAAACCGACCTGCTGCGCACGAGACTCCGCCGCCGCGGCGTCGACCTCCAAGTAGACGACTCCGCCGTCCACCTCCTCGCCGATCAAGGCTTCGACCCGATATACGGCGCCCGCGGCCTGCGCCGGACCCTGCGCACCCACCTGGCCGCCCCGGTAGCCGCCGAAATCATGCGCGTACGCCCGACCGGCACCACCCCGCTGCGGATCACCGCAACCGCCTCGGCCGGATCCATCCGCGCGACCGCCACCGATCCGGAGCCGTGACACCGCACGACCACCTCAGCCGGAACCCACCCGCGCCACCACCACCGACCCGGAGCCGTGACACCGCACGACCACCTCGACCGGCACCATCCGCGCCACCACCACCGACCCGGAGCCGTGACACCGCACGACCACCTCGACCGGCACCATCCGCGCCACCACCACCGACCCGGAGCCGTGACACCGCACGACCACCTCGACCGGCACCATCCGCGCCACCACCACCGACCCGGAGCCGTGACACCGCACGACCACCTCGACCGGAACCCACCCGCGCCACCGCCACCGACCCGGAGCCTCGACGCCGCACGACCACCTCGACCGGAACCCATCCGCACGACCGCCACCGACCCCGAGCCTCGACATCGCGCGACCACCTCAGCCAGAACCCACCCGCGCCACCACCACCGACCTGGAGCCTTGACGCCGCGCGACCACCTCTCTAAGTTCTCCGGACATAGGACGTCGGACATCCCATGTCCGGAGCGAGAGGCGGTCCCCCGGTGCTCCCGAGAACAGTCACGCTTGCGCTCGCCGCAACCCTCTTGAGCCTCACCCCGACCCCGCCCGCCCACGCGAGCGGCAGCTGCACGTCGTCGACCCCGTTCGTCTCAGGCGCCGAGGGCTACCACACCTTCCGCATCCCCGCGGTGGTCCGCGCAGCGAACGGCTCGCTGATCGCCTTCGCCGAAGGCCGCCGCGACTCCCCCGGCGACTCCGGCGCGATCCAAACCGTCGCCAAAACCTCCCGCGACGGCGGCTGCACCTGGGGCGACCTGCGGGTAGTCGACAGCAACGGCGAGGCCACCGCCGGAAACCCGACCCCCGCAGTAGCCCGCAACGGCGACCTGGTGCTCCTGACTGTCCACAACGGACCCGTCAGCGAAAAAGCCATCATGTCCGGCACCGTGTCCGCACAAGACACCCGCCGGGTTTTCGTCCAACGCAGCCCCGACAACGGCCGCACCTGGACCCCAGCCCGCGACATCACCGCCACGACGAAACTCCCGTCCTGGCGCTGGTACGCCACCGCGCCCGGCCACGCCACCGTCCTCAAACACGGCCGCCACGCCGGGCGGATCGTGGTCCCCGCCAACCACTCGAGCGCCCCGCCCGCAGGTTCCGCGGATGTGGGAACCGAAGCCAAGTACTACGGCGGCCACGACCTCTACAGCGACGACAACGGCCGCACCTGGCACATCGGCTTCACCGACGACCCGACTGACGGCGTCCTCGCCCCCAACGAAACCACCGCCACCGAACTCCCCGACGGCACGGTGTATTTCTCGAGCCGCAACCAAGGCTCGGCCCCGGAACACCGCCTGGACGCCTACAGCACCGACGGCGGCGCCACCCTGACCCGCCCCTACCAAGTGCAGCCAACCTTGTCCGGCCCGAAGGTAGAAGGCAGCGTCCTGCAAACAACGAACCGCCGCGTACTCCTCTATTCCGGCCCGTCGGATCCGGCGTCCCGTCGCACAATGCAACTCAGGACCAGCTCAGACCGCGGCAAAACCTGGCAGCCGTCGACCGTTCTCGCCGACGCTCCCGCCGGCTACTCCGACCTGGTCCAACCAGACCGTTTCACCGTCGGAGTGCTGTTCGAAACGGGCGTCACCAGCGCGTACGAAAAGATCGAATTCCGCCGCTTGCCCCTTTCCTGACAGGGGTCGCCGGTAAAATGGCGCGCATGACGGACCCGTGGCTACGCCGCTTCCACCCCGCCGACGACGCCCCCGCCCGCGTGGTGTGCCTCCCGCACGCAGGCGGCGCGGCCCCGTTCTTCCATCCGATGTCGAAGGCGCTGTCCCCGACTGTCGACGTCCTGGCGGTGCAATACCCCGGCCGCCAGGACCGAATGGCCGAACCGGCTTTGCGCACCATCGAAGAACTGGCGGACGGCGTCACCCAAGCCCTGCTGGCGTGGCTGGACCTCCCGGTAGTGCTGTTCGGCCACAGCATGGGCGCGACGCTCGCGTACGAGGTAGGGCTGCGCCTGGAATCGCGAGGCACCCCAGCGGAAGCAGTAGTCATCTCCGGCCGCCGAGCCCCGTCCCGCCTGGTCAACGAGCAAGTCCACCTCCAAGACGACGACGGTTTGCTGTCCGAGATCGAAGGCCTGGCAGGCACCGACCCGAAGGTCTTGCGAGACCCCGAACTGCGAGAACTGTTCCTGCCAGCCCTGCGCGCGGACTACACAGCTGTCGAGACCTACCGCCCAAGCCCAGGCCCGCTAGCCGCACCCATCCACGCCCACACCGGAGACGCCGACCCGCACGCCCCCGTAGACGACGTGCAAGCTTGGTCGTCCCACACCACCGGGGATTTCACCCTGACCACCTACCCAGGCGGCCATTTCTACCTGGTGGAACACGCGGCCGCGCTGACCGACGCCCTGCTGAAACTGACCACGAGCGGGTTCTAGCTCTGGTCCCCCTACCTACCTCCCGCGACCCGGCGGTCGGCACACTTCCGCCGCTTCACTGGCCACTTCACCCCCCGAACCTCGCCCCTTCACCGGACCGCCCAGCGCCTCTTGCCTACTTCGCCACCCAACCGCAGCCCCCGCACCAGCCCGCCCGGCGCCACTCGCCGCTTCGCCACCCAACTGCAGCCCCCGCACCAGCCCGCCCAGCACCACTCGCCGCTTCACCACCCAACTGCAGCCCCCGCACCAGCCCGCCCAGCACCACTCGCCGCTTCACCACCCAAACCCCCAGCCCCGCACCACTGCAACCCGCCGCACTGTCCGCTCGATCCGCCGCCCCACCAGCCTCCCCCGCACCGCCCCGTAGGCTGCGCCCATGGAATTGCGCAGGATCTTCGCCGGTTTGGGCCGCAGCAAGGCATTCGCCGCGTTCGGCCAAGCGATGATGCCCGCTGACCGCCTGCTCCTCCGCATCAGCGGCGGCCGCGTAGGCGTAGGCGCGGCCGTCGGATTGCGCACCCTCCTGCTCACCACGATCGGCCGCACCTCCGGCGAACCACGCCAGGTCCCGCTGCTGTACGTCGAACGCCCCGGCGGATACGTAGTAATCGGCTCCAACTGGGGCGGCGAACACCACCCCGCCTGGACGGCAAACCTCCTGTCCCACCCCGACGCGACAGTCTCCGTCCACGGCCGCACCGTCCCCGTCCGAGGCCGTCTCCTGAAAGACGCCGAACGCCAGGAAATGTGGAACGCAGTCGCCTCCTACTGGCCCGCCTACGACCGCTATGCCGAACGCGCCGCCCACCGCGAAATCCGGGTCTTCCTCCTGGAACGCACAACCCCAGCCGCCTGACGGACTTGCTCCGTTCCGGATTCGACGGTCCTCCCGCCTGCTCCGCTTCGTTTCGTTTCGTTTCGTTTCGTTTCGCCAAGGCTCGCCCAGCCGACCTTCCCCGGCTGGATCCGCAGCCGGGAGCCGCACGCTCCGCGCGTGAGCGGCCCCGACAGCGACCCGGCTCACTAACTCCGGGCTCTCGACGATCAGCGGAGCCGCGCGGCGATGCCGTCCAGCAAACATTCGAGGCCAAGCTCGAACTGCGCGTCCTCGGCCGCCGCCGCGGCGACCTTCCGCGCGTCAGCGGAAGCATGCGCCTCCGCCGCCTGACCCGAGCCCGCCTGACCCGAGCCCGCCTGACCCAAGCCCGCCTGACCCGAGCCCGGCCGACCCGAGCCTTGCCGACCTGAGCCTTGCCGACCTGAGCCCTGCCGCTCTGTGTCCTGCCGACCCGTGTCGTCCTGGCCCGCGCCCTGCTGGCCCGAGCCCCGGCGGCCCGACTCGACCGCCCGACCGGCCCCGGCAACCTCGCGGTCCACCTCAGCACCCCGGCCAGCCCCAGCCTCGTCCACACCCGGCCGGGCACCCGGACTACCGACACCAACCGCCCGGCTCGATGCGTCCGGTTCCGCGTCCGATCCAGCACCGTCCGCACCGTCCGCACTGGTCTCACCCGCCGCGTCGTGCCGCTCGGCCAGGAAGCTCTCCAGCACCCGCACGAGCAACGGATACGGCCCGTCCTCCGACGGGACGTCGCCGAACCAAGCCCGCGCCTGCCGCTGCACGTCCACCACGTCGACGAACGCGTTGCGCTGCCACATCGCCCGCTCTTCCGCCCACTGCAGCGCCTGACCGGTGACGTACCCGTCGAGCAGCCGCGCGTACCCGAGCGCCGACGCGAGGTCCTGGCCCAGCCGGTCGAAGGTCGCCAGCACGAACTCGGTCCGCCGGCTCGCATTCGGCCCCGCCGGAGGTCGCTGGTGCACGAGCCGCGCGTACCACGGATGCCGCTTCGTCATCGCCCACGTGTCGACCGCGACGGCCGTCAGCTCGCTCCGCCAGTCCTCGCCCGGGACTTCTGGGGTGCGCACCTCGCCGTTCGCCAAGTCCAGCATCAGGTCCACCAGACCGTCTTTGCTGTGCACGTAGCGGTACAGCGACATCGGCGTGGACGCGCCCAGCTCCTTCGCCACTGCTCGCATCGTGATTGCCTCCGCGCCGCCGTGGTCGGCCAGGCGCACGGCCGCGTTGACGATGTCGACTCGTCCGAGGCCCCATCCGCGTTCCGGCGGCTCAGGCAACAGCCAAATCGGCGGTGTCGGCCCTTGATCTCCCATTCATCTCCCTGTCTCCAGCCCGCTTGCGTACACAGTACATCGTCATGTACAACGTACACAAGATGTACGACGTACACGGCCCTGGGGGTTATGAGATGACTGCACGAATTCCTGTTCTGATCTGCGGCGGAGGGATCGCCGGACTCACCGCGGCGCTGCTGCTGCACCGCGAGGGAGTAGCGCCGGTGCTGGTCGAGAAGCACGCTGGCACGTCCCCGCAGCCGAAAGCACGCCGGTTCAACCCGCGCAGCACCGAGGTGTTCCGCTGGCTCGGCCTCATGGACCAGGTCGAGCAAGCGAGCGCACCGCTCGCGTCGTTCACCGGAATGCTCTCCGGCACCACGCTGGCCGACGCGACCTGGCCGGAGGTCACCGAAACCTTGCGCGAACGGCTCGTCCAGCACTCGAAAATGCCCGACCTCAGCCCCGCGCCAAGCGTGTTGTGTCCGCAAGACGTGCTGGAACCGGTGCTGAGGCAGGCCGCGGTCGAGCGAGGCGTGTCGGTTCGCTTCGGCACCGAACTGGTGTCGTTCGAACAGGACGACACTGGGATCACCGCCCACCTGCGCCCGGCCGACGGCGAGCCGTACCAGGTCAGCGCCGAATATCTGATCGCGGCGGACGGCGCGCGCAGTCCGATCCGCACCGCGCTCGGGATTACGCGCAGCGGGCACGGACACCTGGCCGACAACCTCGACGTTTGCTTCCGCGCCGACCTCGCCGAACTCGTCCGGGACAAACCGTTCAACCTGTGCCGGATCGAAAACCCGGCTGCCTCCGGCGCGTTCGTGTCGGTCAACGGCACCGACCGCTGGCTCTTCTCCACCTCCGACTTCCCCGGGTCGGACTCCCTGGGCGAGGACGGCTGGCGGGAGTTGCTGCGCACTGTCGTCGGCGTGCCGGACCTCGATGTGGAAGTGCTCAGCCGGATGCATTGGGAATCCGGGATGTACGTGGCCGACCGCTTCTCCTCCGGGCGGGTCTTCCTGGCTGGCGACGCCGCGCACGCGATGCCGCCGATGGCCGCCGCGGGTGCGAATACCGCGATCGCAGACGTAGCCAACCTGGCCTGGAAGCTCGCCGCAGTGCTGGCCGGCACGGCGACCCCTGCCCTGCTCGACACCTACCACACCGAGCGGTACCCGATCGGGTACGCGACGGCGGAGTTCTCCAGCATGGCCAGCGGCCATCTCGGCACCATGCTCGCCACGATCACCAGCGAGGACGCGCCGCGCATCGACCCGCTCGCTGCGCTGTTCGGCGTGCAATACGAACAGGGTGCCTTCATCCCGGACGAACGCGGTCCCGCACCGGAAGACCGCTACGCCCCGGCCGGTCGCCCAGGCACCCGGGTGCCGCACGCCTGGCTCGACGCCACGACGTCCACAGTAGACTTGGCGATACCTGGCCTCACCTTGCTCTGCGGCCCGGACAGTGCTCGGTGGACGGCCGAAGCGAACCGGCTGGGCCTCCGCCTCGTCCCGGTCGCGGACGAGGCGTGGCTGGCCGAGACGGAACTGCCTTCAGACGGTGCGCTGCTGCTCCGGCCGGACGCCATCGTCGGCTGGCATTCCTCGTCGGAGGTCCCGCTCGCGGACGCCCTGTCGCGCCTGCTCAACACACCTGCGGAGGCAACCGTGTGATCCCTTCGACGGTGCTCGGGTTCGCCCGCCCCGCGCACTGAAGCTGCCCACCTGCGACGTATGAAAGGAGCATTGATCGAACACACCTGAGAGCGCGGACCCTCGGTGCCGGTACCTTGCCAGCCCGCTTCGGCACCCCCACCGGATGCGATCCGCCGCTGCTTCTCCTGACCAGGTCGAACCGCGCCACCGTGCCAGCCCGCACCTACCGCGGCTCGTGCCTGAAGGAGACCGCAGCAGCTGCCGCCGATGACAGCGAGGATCGCTGCGGCCCGCGCCAACGGCATGCTCCTGCGTGCGAGAGAAGTCCAGAGAGCCAGGACCAGGGTCAACGGAGACGCTGGAGCAGCTACCGGCTGTGCGTGAACGCTGGATGTGCAAGCAGATTGTGAGGGTCGCCGCCGAGGGTGCTCGGTGCCTCGGGCGACGAGAACCCTTCGCAGCCTGCATGAGGTGGAGGCCCGCTAGCGACCTGCGCGATCGTCCGCCGACCTGGCGCAGTCGGCACGTCGCGCGGCGTGCGCCAACCGACCTGGCGCAGTCGGCACGTCGCGCGGCGTGCGCCAACCGACCTGGCGTAGTCGGCACTTCGCATAGCCTGCGCCGACCGGCCCGATGTGGTCGGCACTTCGCGTGGCATGCGCGGACCGACTTGGAATGGCAGCACTTCGAGCGGCATGCACTGGCGTGCGCGCTCGTGTCCGCAGCAGGCCGGAGCGGCAATCGCCCGCCACGCGACCTGCGCTGGCAGCCTCGCCGCGAGCATCCCGAGCCGAGCGGCGCGGGCGGAACGGTCGCTGCACGTGCGGGGCAGTCGCTCCAAGCTGCCGTCACCACAGGCGTCGGTTCATTCAGCCCGTGTCAGTAGCCGCCCAGATAAGAACCGTCGCGTCAAGAAGCTGTCAGGAGCAACCGTCGAGTCGAGCAAAACCGCGTCAACAACCGTCGCGCCAAGCGGGCCGGAGCCGCCGCCCGCATCAGGATCGAACACAACCCCGTCAGGAGGAGACAAAACCGATGACGACCCCGTTCACTCGAACCGGGACGGGTCACCTGCCCCGTGCCGCACGACCTCCGCCTCTCCGGAGGAGAAGTCGATCACCGTGGTGGGTTCCACGCCGCAGTCGCCGGAGTCGATGACGGCGTCCAGTACGTGGTCGAGTTCTTCCTTGATCTCCCAGCCCTGGGTGAGGGGCTCGCCGGAATCGGGCAGCAGCAGCGTGCTCGACAGGATCGGCTCGCCCAGTTCGCCGAGCAGTTCCTGGGTCACCACGTGGTCGGGGATCCGCACGCCGACGGTCTTCTTCTTGGCGTGCAGCAGCCGCCGCGGGACTTCCTTCGTCGCCGGGAGGATGAACGTGTACGCGCCGGGGGTGCTGGCCTTGATCGCCCGGAACACCGCGTTGTCGATGTGGACGAACTGGCCGAGCTGGGCGAAGTCCTGGCACACGAGCGTGAAGTGGTGCCGGTGGTCGAGCTTGCGGATGGTGCGGATCCGCTCCATCCCCTGCTGGTTGCCGATGCGGCAGCCGAGCGCGAAGCACGAGTCGGTCGGGTAGGCGATGAGCCCGTCGTCGCGCAGCAGGTCGACCACCTGGGAGAGCGCGCGGCGCTGCGGGTTCTGCGGGTGCACGTCGAAGTAGCGGGCCATTGCCCGAGCTTAGGCGTGCCGGCCGGGCCGGGCGCGCGGGCTCTCCGGGGGCCGGGCATTGTGACGGGCGAGGAGGTACGTCCGTGCATGCTCTCTGGTCCACCGGCGAACAGTGGGAACTGCTGCCGCCGGTGCTGCTCGCCCTGCTGCTGAGCACGGTGATCGGCATCGAGCGCGAGGTCGGCAACAAGCAGGCCGGCCTGCGCACGCACACGCTGGTCGGCGTCGGGTCGGCGGTTTTCATGCTGGTGTCGAAATACGGTTTCGCCGATTTGCTCGGCATCGAGCACGTGGCGCTCGACCCGTCGCGGATCGCCGCGCAGATCGTGTCCGGCATCGGGTTCGTCGGCGGCGGGCTGATCTTCGTGCGCCGCGACGCGGTGCGCGGCCTCACGACCGCGGCGACCGTCTGGCTCGCGGCGGCCGTCGGGGTCGCGTGCGGTGCCGGACTGCCGGTGCTTGCTGTCGCGACCACCGCCGGGCTCGTCGTGATCACTCGCGGATTCCCGCCGCTTTCCCGGTTCGTCGCGCGCCATCGGCGGCAGCCGCCGATCCTTCGGTTGAGCTATAACGACGGGCACGGCGTGCTGCGGGCCGTACTCGCGGCTTGCACCGATCGAGGCTGGGCAGTCCACCGGGTGGCGGTCGATCGCGAGACAGTTTCCGAAGAGGGGCAACGGATCGCGGTCGTCACATTGCTGTTGCAGGGGCGCGGCGATCTCGCCGACCTCACCGCGGAACTGGCCGAATTGCCCGGCGTGCGAAGCACTGCGACGGGCACCGAAGACCCGCTCGAAGATTGACCCGCCCCAGGCTCCCACGGATCGCCGGACTTCAGGCACACTGGAGGCAGTGCGGAAACCCCGGTGCGGCAAGAAAAACGAGCGCCGAGGAGAAACCATCCAAATGGGAGGTGAGAGCATGGCCCCCGGCGGTGGCGAGGACCTGATGGCCGTCCGGCCGTCCTTCGACTCGGCTTGGCGCGGCTATCAGCGCGGCCAGGTCGAAGAATTCGTCACGTGGGTCGAGGCGGAATTCCGGCGCCTCGCCGCGGAACGCGACGCCGCGGCACACCAGGCGGCCGAACTCGCCGAGCGCAATCGCGAACTGCGCGCGACGGTCGACCGGATCAGCCGCACCCCCATCGAGCCGGACGCATTGCAGGAACGCTCGCGCCGGATGGTCGAGTTGACGCGCGAGGAAGCCGCAGAGATCACCGCCCGCGCCGAGGACACCGCCGCGCGGATCATCGCTGACGCCAAGGCAGAAGCCGTCCGTCTCACCGAAAAGGAACGCGCGCTCGTCGAAGCTGTCGCCGCGGATCGCGAGCAACAGCGGCGAAAACACGAAGATCTCCTGCGCCGCGCAGTCGAAGAACGCCAAGCCGCAGACGAAGCGGCGGCGAAGGAACGCAAACGGCTCGAAGAACACCTCACGCGCACCTTGGCCGACCGCCGCACCGACGCACTCCGCGAAATCGCCGACCGCACCGCCGCCGCCCGAGCCGAAGCCGACTCGCACGTCCGCCAAGCCACCGACCACGCGACCCGCATCGTCGCCGACGCCGAACAGCGGGTCGCCGAACTCGCCGCTGTCCAGCAACGGGTGAAAGCCGCCCTGCGCGGAGCCCGCGAACTACTGGCGACCGCGAACGCCGACCTCGCCCCGGACGGCACCCCCGTGCCGAATCAGCGACGTACCTCCGCACTCACTGAAGTCGCCGAGGCCGCCCCGACGGGCTAAACACCAGGCTCGAGTGGCACAGCATCTCTGCGGTCAACCCCCACGAACGCCGACGTCGAGCTGGTCCGACGCCGGGACCGGCACGCTCACCGACGTCACCGGTGCCGTCCCGATTGACCGAACGCCCCGCGCGCGGCGGCGTGCACGGCAGGCAACCACCGCGAAACTCCGACCTCTCGACAGCGGCCGGAATAGTCTCGGCGTCCGGGTGGCCCGCGATGATGGACCGAGAATGCCGTCAACCCGTGCCACACCGATGCCGAACCTCTGCGCTGAGCGAAGTCGTTGAGGTCGCCGCCACTGGCTGAACGCCCGCCCCGGATACGCCGGGTGGGTATACTTGACGGTGAACCAACGGGGATGCCGAGAAAAAGGGACGATGTGCGATGACCGGCTACGGCAGTGAACGAGAGGCCTACCTCAAGCGCCTTCGCCGGATCGAAGGGCAGATCCGCGGCCTGCAGCGCATGGTCGAGGAGGACAAGTACTGCATCGACATCCTGACGCAGGTGTCCGCGGCGACGAAGGCGTTGCAGTCCTTCTCGCTGGAGCTGCTCGACGAGCACCTGGCGACTTGCGTCGTCCAAGCGGCGGCTGCGGGCGGGGAGGAAGCGGACCTGAAGGTGCGCGAGGCCTCGGACGCGATCGCCCGGTTGGTGCGTTCCTGAAGTAGCTTCCCCAGTACGCGGCCCGCGCTCGGTGTTTCTTCCCAGTCGGGGAGATCATCGAAGCTCTTCGCAGCCGCAGATAGAGAACAAGTTCGGGTGCTCAGAAGCATGGGCTGGGGTCGGCGCGAACGAACCCTCGCCGCGGTTACCGGCTGGCTGAGGTGTTTCTGAGGTAGTTCCCGGCTGGTGGCGCACGGCGAGCCAGCAAGGCTGCTGCCACGACCGGGCCGATCAGCGCGGACAGCCATGCAGTCCAGCAGCTGGGGCAGGCGGCAAAACGGGCCAGCAGCGGAAACTCCCGCCGCTGGCCCGTCGCCGTTAAGCCAAGCCGAACCGGAACCGTCGCAGCAGATGGCCGGTCCCTCGCTGCGCCGCGCCGCCCGGAACCGCCGTCGGCCGTTTCCTGGCGCAACCGCACCGACCGAAACCGGCACAACCGCTCGCCGGTCCCAGGCACACCACGCCGACCCGGCACAACGGCTCACCGGTCCCAGGCGCGCCACGCCGATCCGAACAGTCGCGACTGCTCGCCTACCCCGGGCGCAGCAAGCCAATCCGAACAGTCACAACTGCTCACCGATCCCAGGCACAGCAGGCCAAGCCGAACGGTCACAACTGCTGGCTGGTCCGAGGCGCACCGCGCCGCCCGAACCGACACGGCCGCTCGCCGGTCCCAGCCACATTACGCCGTCCCTAACCGGCACGGCCGCTGGCGGTCTCAAGGCACATCAAAGCCGACTGAGACCGCCGCGGCCGCTGCGATGGTCCCGGCCAGGTCAGGCCGACCGGGGCCATCGCAGTCGCTGGCCCGTCCGCAGGCAAACCACGCCGACCGAAACAGTCACCATCACGGCCCGGCTCGACCCGACGCAGCCACTCACTGGTCCAGGCACATCACGCTGCCCGGAACCGCCGCAAGCGCAGGCTGTTCGAGACCACGAACACGGACGAGAAGGCCATCGCCGCGCCTGCGATCATGGGGTTGAGCAGGCCGAACGCTGCCAGCGGCAGTGCGGCGACGTTGTAGGCGAACGCCCAGAACAGGTTTCCCTTGATCGTGCCCAGCGTGCGCCGGGCCAGGCGGATCGCGTCTACTGCTGCGCGCAAGTCTCCTCGGACCAACGTCAGGTCACCGGCTTCGATTGCTGCGTCCGTTCCCGTGCCCATTGCCAGGCCGAGGTCGGCTTGGGCGAGGGCGGCTGCGTCGTTGACGCCGTCGCCGACCATGGCCACCACTCGGCCTTCGGCTTGCAGGCGCTTCACCACGGCCACCTTTTCCTCGGGCATTACCTCGGCGACCACCTCGGTGATGCCCGCGGCGTCGGCGATCGCTCGCGCGGCACCGGCGTTGTCGCCGGTCAGCAGCACCGGCTTAAGGCCCAGCGCGCGGAGTTCGGCGACGGCTTGGGCGGACGTCGGCTTGATCGTGTCCGCGACCACCAGCACGCCCCGGGCTACGCCGTCCCATGCGACGAAGACTGCCGTCGCGCCTCGTTCTTCTGCTGCGGTCTTCGCCGAGGACAGCTGGTCGTCGACCTTCACGCTCCAGTCGGCCAGGAAGGCTGCGCGGCCGGCGAGGACGGGTGTGCCGTCCACGAGGCCGGAGACACCTAGGCCTTCGGTGTTGCGGAACTCGGTCGCCGCCGGAAGGTCGCCGACTCGTTCGCGGGCGCCGTCTGCGATTGCTTTCGCGATCGGGTGCTCCGAGGCGTGCTCGACTGCCCCTGCGTAGCGCAGCAGCTCACGTTCCGTGACGCCCTCGCCGACGTGGATGTCCACCAGGCTCATTCGCCCGGTCGTGACGGTTCCGGTCTTGTCGAGCACCACGGTGTCGACCCGGCGAGTGGATTCGAGCACCTCCGGGCCCTTGATGAGGATCCCGAGCTGCGCGCCGCGGCCGGTGCCGACCAGCAGGGCGGTCGGGGTCGCGAGGCCCAGTGCACACGGGCAGGCGATGATCAGCACCGCTACCGCGGCGGTGAACGCCTCGGTCACGTTTCCGCTGGTCAGCAACCAGGTGATCAGCGTACCCACAGCCAGCACCAGCACGATCGGCACGAACACCGCCGAGACGCGGTCGGCCAGTCGCTGGACCGCGGCCTTGCCGTTCTGTGCTTCCTCGACGAGCCGGGCCATCTGCGCGAGTTGCGTGTCCGCTCCGACCCGCGTCGCGCGCACTGCGATCCGGCCGCCGACGTTCACCGTCGCGCCCGTCACGCCGTCACCCACTGCGACCTCGACCGGCACGGATTCCCCGGTAATCATGCTGACGTCGACCGCCGAACCACCGTCGGTAACCACACCGTCGGTAGCGATCTTCTCGCCGGGCCGCACCACGAACGTGTCCCCGACCCGGAGCTGGTCGACCGGGATCCGCTGCTCGCGGCCGTCGCGCAGGACCGTCACGTCCTTCGCGCCGAGTTCGAGCAGGGCCCGCAGCGCGGCACCGGAGCGCCGCTTGGACCTCGCCTCGAAGTAGCGTCCGGCGAGGATGAACGTGGTGACGCCCGCCGCGACCTCGAGGTAGATGTTGTCGGTTCCCGATCCCCCGGACACGCTGAACTCGAAGCCGTGCCGCAAGCCCGGCATGCCCGCCATGCCGAAGAACAGCGCGTACAGCGACCACAGCGTGGCGGCCGAGACGCCGAGCGAGATCAGCGTGTCCATCGTCGCCGCGCCGTGCCGGAGGTTGGTCCAGGCGGCGCGGTGGAACGGCCACGCACCCCAGACCACGACCGGCGCGGCGAGCGTGAGCGACAGCCACTGCCAGTTCGTGAACTGCAGCGCGGGGACCATCGCCAGCACGATCACCGGCACGGTGAGGATCGCCGAGTACAGCAGCCGGTCGCGCAGCGGCCGCGTTTCGTCCTGTTCGGGTTCTTCCGGCTTCTTCGGTTGCGGCGCTTGCGCGGTGTACCCGGTCGCTTCGACGACGCCCACCAGGTCGTCGACCGAAACGGTGGAGGGGTATTCGACGTGCGCCTTCTCGGTCGCGTAGTTGACGCTCGCGGTGACGCCGTCGACCTTGTTGAGCTTCCGTTCGACCCGAGCAGCGCACGACGCGCAGGTCATCCCGCCGATGGCGAGTTCGACCGACTGCACGGGGGCTGGTGTCGTGGTGCTCATGTCACTCCTTTTTACGCGACGACCTGGTAGCCGGCCTCAGCGACGGCGGCCTCGACGGCCTCGCGCGAGATCGGCTCCGCACTGGTGACCTTCACGGCGCCGGTGGCGAGGTCGACGTCGACCGTCTGCACGCCGGCCAGGCCGCCTACCTCCTCTTTCACCGATCCGACGCAGTGCCCGCACGTCATGCCCTCGACGGTGTAAGTCGTTTCGGTCATCGCCACACTCCCTATCGTCTCTCCGCTTGCTCCTCCTTTATACCCCTAGGGGGTAGTGGCATGCCAGGGGACCCTGTCGTGAACCCGGTTACCCGCCGGGAGAGACTGCAAGGATGCGGAAGATCTACGCGATCGGGATCGGCGCCGGCGACCCGGAACACCTCACGGTGCAGGCGGTCGACCGGCTCAATCGCGTCGACGTCTTCTTCGTGCTCGACAAGGGCAGCGCGAAGGCCGACCTGGTGCAGCTGCGCCAGGAGATACTGGAGCGGTTCGTGAGCCGTCCGGGGTATCGCGTGGTGAGCGCGAAGGACCCCGATCGCGACCGGAAGCCTGCCGACTACCGCACCGCGGTCGCTGACTGGCATCAGCTCCGCACCGACGTCTACGAGCGGCTGATCCGCGACGAACTGGCCGACGGCGAGACCGGCGCGTTCCTCGTCTGGGGCGACCCGGCGCTGTACGACAGCACCATCGCGTTGATCGAGGCCGTGCTGGCGCGCGGGAACGTGGCGTTCGACTACGAGGTCGTGCCGGGGATCAGCAGCATCTCCGCACTGGTGGCCCGGCATCGCACGACGATGAACCAGATCGGCCGCGCCGTGCAGCTCACGACCGGTCGCCGGTTGGCCAAGGGCTGGCCGAGTGACGCCGACGACGTCTTCGTGCTGCTCGACGCGCACACGACGTTCGATCAGTACGCGGATCAGGGGCTGTGGATCTACTGGGGTGCGTACGTCGGGACCCCGGACGAGATCCTGCTGTCCGGGCCGTTGGATGACGCTTTGGCGGCGAAGATCCGGGAGACGCGGGCCGCGGCTCGGGAGCAGCACGGGTGGATCATGGACACGTATTTGCTGCGCCGGCCGGAGTGAGGGCGGCGGGCCGTTCTCACGGTCCGCCGGTTTTTTGGGCATGAAAAAGGGGCGGAGCTCCGGGAAAACCTTTTCAGGTTCTCAACCGGAGCCCCGCCCCTTTTTCTTAAGTTAAGTTCGGCGGTGTCCTACTCTCCCACAACCCTTCG
>NZ_SDLS01000014.1:0-229222 GCF_004522315.1 Amycolatopsis sp. CFH S0740
GGGTTGTGGGAGAGTAGGACACCGCCGAACTTAACCTGATAGGTCTGGGCCCCGGTCCGAGAACCCCTGGTGGTTCTCCCGGGGCCCAGACTCGTATCCGGACCAGAACAAGGCCCGAACCCGGCAACGAGTTCGGGCCTTCGTCATGCCCAAGCTATTTCTTCGGAGCCTCCCGAAAGCTGCAACTGGATCGCGCCGCGGCGTGCGCAGGACTGGGCTTCAAGACCCCAGGAGCGTGAGAGGGGAACGCATCCCGCGGAAGCGAGCAACTGGTTGGCCCCATTCAGCAGTGCAGGCAGTGGCGGCACGAGGCAACAAGATCCAGCCAGCAGGGCAGACAACGGAGCAACTAGTCCTGGGCGAGCTTCGCCTGCCTTGTGCGCTCACCACGGAGGTGGCGGCTCCCAGCACCGGCGGCGGGGAAGCGATGCGACACGCAGAGAAACGTCCAGCACCGCCGGCAAAGCGGCGCTGCGAGGGAAGGCGTCCGCGCCAGGGAGCAATGGGCGGCACTAGGCGATGAGATCGAGGCAGCAAGACCGGCAACGGTGGGCCGGGCTTCGTCTCCGCAGCCGATCTGACGGCACTGCGGCCCGGTGCCGATAGCCGCTCCGCAGCGGCATGGCCCGGTGTCGGTCACTGCTCGGCAGCGACACAGCCCAGTGCCGCTAACTGCTCCGCGGCAACGCGACTCGGTGCCGCTCACTACTCTGCGGCGACGCGGTTCGGTGCGGCTAACTGTTCTGGGGCGACAAGGCCCGGAGCTGCTCACTACTCCGCGGCAACGCGGCCCGGTCCCGATCAGTGCTCCGCGGCAACGCGACTCGGTGCCGCTAACTGCTCCGCGGCAACGCAGCCCGGTCCCGATCACTACCTCGCAGCAACGCAGCCCAGCCCAGCCCCGGTAACCCCTCCAACCCCAGGGCAGCAAAAAGGGTGCCGGAGCAAGAAGCTCCGGCACCCTTCTCAGTCGAACCGTTCAGCCGAACCAGCCTCAACCTTGCCCAACCCAAGCCGGGCCGTGAGGGGCTACTTCAGGGCCGAGCCCTTCTGCCAGTCGGTCCAGGACTTGGACCAGTCGCCGTACAGGTCCCACACCGGGAGTTGCGGGCCGCCTGAGTTGGTGACTTCTACGACGTCTCCCAGGCCGAAGTTGTTGAAGAACCACTCCGCGTTCGCGGCGTTCAGGTTGATGCAGCCGTGCGAGACGTTGGAGCTGCCCTGTTGCCCGACGCTGTTCGGGTTCTCGTGGACGAACTCTCCGTCGTTCGAGATGCGTTCGGAGAACTTCTCGTTCGAGCGGTACGCCTTCGGGTCCGGCGGGCACACGCCGTACGTGCAGGAGTCCATCGTGTAGTTCGCCTGCTTGTCCGAGATGACGTGCGGGCCGAGGTGGGTGGGGGTCGCGTCCTTGCCCATCGAGATCGGCATCGACTTCACCATCGAACCGTTGTGGAAGATCTGCATCTGTTCGCTGTTGCCGTCGGCTTTCGCGATCCACGAATCGTGCACCTTGTACGATTCGGTGCGATCGTCCGCTCCGTACACGCCATTTCCGAAATCGACGCCGTAAATCTTCGCGGTCACCGTCAGCGTGGTGCCCGGCTTCCAGTATTCCTTCGGCCGGTAGTGGACGTTCTTGTCGTCCATCCAATACCAGCTGCCGTCCTGCTTCGGCGACGACTCGACCGTGAGCGCCTTCTCCACCGCGGCCTTGTTCTTCACCGGGACGCCGAAGCTGAACACGATCGGCTGGCCCACGCCGACGCCCGAGCTCTTCACCGCGTTCGGGGCCGGGATCAGGTTCGCGTTCGCCTGCTTCTTCGGCGACAGCGTGGTCACCTGGCCCTGCTGTTCGACGGATTTCCCGTCCGCGCCTTGGGCATGCGCCTTCACCTGGTACGTGCCGCCGTAGCCGAGGACCTCGGTGGTCGTCCAGCTGAGCTTGTCCGGAGAGAACTCGCCCGCGACGGCTTTGCCCTTGGAGCTCGTGACCGTGACGTCCGTGAGCTTCCCGTTCGCCGCCTTCACGACGATCGGCGTGCTCGGGCTGATCCCGGACGCGTTGGCCGGTTCGATCGACACCGAAGCCGGTGTCGCGGTCTGGCTCGACCCGCCCGGCGCACCGGGCGTGCCAGCGTTGCTGCCGCCGTCCCCGGAGGAACAGGCGGAAAGCAGCACGGTCGCCGCGAGAATTCCGGCGAGCGGAAAAAATGTCTTCTTCGGGAACATTATGTCTCTTTTGTGAGGGTCCAGGACCGGCAGGTTCAACTGCAAAACTACGCGATCGGAAAGACGCCCCGACCGGCGGATCGGTGCATTAGGGTGACGCGGATCACGTTCGCGAATTCCGCGTCGCGGATCAGGGACGCAGCAATCCGGGCGCGCCGTACAAGCCGGGGCCGTCGACGGTCAGTTCCTTCAAGTGGTCTCGCGCGGCGTGATAGGCCTGCGACGCCAGGTCGTCGGTGCGCGAAAAGTCCAGCGGGCTCACCTGAACCGGCGCCGGGCCCGGCAGGTAGACCACCGGCACCGTCCGGGCGGCGACCGGCGCTTCCAGCACGGCCTGGTTGCGCATGCTGATCATCGCGGTGAACATCATCACCTCGGCGAACGTCCGGGGCGCGCCGGGCATTTTGCCGGGGAACGCGCAGTCCAGGACGACCAGCGACTTCGCGCCCATGCGCAACGCCTGCCGCATCGGGACGTTGGCGACCAGGCCGCCGTCGTAGAGGAGACGGTCCTCGTACGGCACCGGCGGGTAGATGCCGGGGATCGCGCAGCTCGCCAGGAGCGGTGCTTGCAGCGGACCAGAGGTGAGCAGAACCGGTTCGGCGGTGTCGACGTCGGTGGTGACGACGCCCAGCGGCATCGCCAGATCCTCGAACCGGCGGCCGGCGCCGAGGTGGTCGTCGATGATCCTGGCGAGACCGGTGTTCGGGAACAGGTGGGTTTTGCTGTGCCGGAGCGTCCGGACCTGGCTGAGCACGCCGCCGGGGAAAGCCTCGGCCTTCGTCATGTGCGCCCAGATGTCGCGGAGCCGCCGGAGCCGGTCGTCGCCGGCCAACGCGAGCACCGCGGCGTTCAGCGAGCCGACGGACGTGCCGACCGCCAGATCCGGCGTGATGCCCGCTTCGTCGAGGGCTTGCAGCATGCCCACCTGCAGCGCGCCGAGGCTGCCGCCCCCGCCGAGGACGAACGCGACCGGCTTCGGGAGGTCAAGTGCCTGCATACGGTCGAATCTAATCAGCCGGACGGCTCCCGGGCGGGTGACTTCGAGTGACCTCGGTCAATTGCCGGTGCGGGCGGGCTCTTCCGGCTGCTCGTCCGGCGAAGCGGCGGAACCGGTGATGCCCAGTGCCTTGCGTTTCTTCATGCGCAGCAAGAAGAAAACCAGCACCCCGATCACCAGCGCGGCCACCACGAGGAACCCGGTGTTCATCGCGCTCTCGACCTGCTTCGCCGCCTCGCCCAGCGCCGCGCCGAGGCTGATGTGCACGAGCGACCAGCAGAACGCGCCGGCGGCGGTCGCCGGGAGGAACTTGCGGAACGGCAGGTTCGACGCTCCCGCGGCGGCCGGCGTCAGGGTGCGCAGCACCGGCAGGAACCGCGCGAAGAACACCGCCCACGCGCCCCGGCGTTCGAGGACGCCGGTGGCCTTGTCCCAGGCGTCCAGCCCGTATTTGCGGATGAGCTTCGTCTCCCGCAGCCGCGGCCCGAACTTCCGGCCGAGGGCGTACCCGATCGAATCGCCCAGCGCCGCGCAGACGGTGACGACCGCCCACAGCGTCAGGAAGCGGGGCACGGACGTCGCCGTGGTCGCCGCGATCAGCAGGCCCGATTCGCCCGGGGCGATGAAGCCGAGGCCGATCGTGCACTCGGCCAGCACGAGCCCGCCTGCCGCCGCGACGAGACCCGGTTGGGGGAGTGCTTGCAACCAGTCGAGGATGTCCGTTACTAAAGCCACACCATCACTTTACTGATTCTTGGGAATAGCGTGCCACGTTCAGGGGACGCGGAGACGAATAAGGGGCCCCGGTGCGTAACCGGGGCCCCTCGTCGGTACGGGTTCAGCGGGACAGCAGGCTGCTGGCTTCTTGCGCCGCCGGTCCTTCGGCGGTCAGGTGGGCGAGGTTCTCCGGGAGCGCCTCGCCGCGGTGCGCCTTGGTCTGGGCGTAGAGCCGTCCGGCGCGGTAGGACGAGCGGACCAGGGGACCGGCCATCACGCCGGGGAAGCCGATCGCCTCGGCGGTCTTGGCGTGCTCGACGAATTCCTCCGGCTTGACCCAGCGGTCGACCGGGTGGTGCCGTGGGGAAGGCCGCAGGTACTGGGTGATGGTGATGATCTCGCAGCCCGCGTCGAAGAGGTCCTGCAACGCGACGCTGACCTCCTCGGGGGTTTCGCCCATGCCGAGGATCAGGTTCGACTTCGTCACCAAACCGGCCGCGCGGGCCTGGGTGATGACGTCCAGGGAGCGCGCGTAGCGGAAGCCGGGGCGGATCCGCTTGAAGATCCGCGGCACCGTCTCCACGTTGTGCGCCAAAACCTCCGGCCGCGACCCGAACACCTCAGCCAGCTGGTCGGGTTCGGCGTTGAAGTCCGGGATCAGCAGCTCGACACCGGTGCCCGGGTTCAGCGCGTGGATCTGACGCACCGTCTCCGCGTACAGCCACGCACCACCGTCCTCGAGATCGTCCCGGGCGACCCCGGTGATCGTCGAGTACCGCAGCCCCATGGCCTGCACCGACTCCGCGACCTTCCGCGGCTCCGTCCGGTCCAACGCAGCAGGCTTGCCCGTGTCGATCTGACAGAAGTCACAGCGCCGGGTGCACTGGTCCCCGCCGATCAAGAACGTGGCCTCCCGGTCTTCCCAGCATTCGTAAATGTTGGGACAACCCGCTTCTTCGCAGACGGTATGGAGGCCTTCGCGGCGCACGAGCCCCTTGAGTTCGGTGAACTCCGGACCCATCCGCACCCGCGTCTTGATCCACGACGGCTTCTTCTCGATCGGCGTCTCGCTGTTGCGCACCTCAAGCCGCAACAACTTCCGCCCCTCCGGTGCAGCAGTCACGATCCCCACCCTACGCCGAGGTTTTCCTGTGAACGGGACCCAATCCAGCCCGTGGACGGCCGCGAACGCACAGGGTTCTCCCAGAAGCTCTGCGGATTCGCCCGGACCGGCCGGGAACGCTCGCCAGCATGACAGCGATCGAAGTACGCGGGCTCACGAAACGGTACGGGCCCGACACCGTGGTGGACGACCTGTCGTTCAGCGTCGAGCCCGGGCAGGTCACCGGGTTCCTCGGGCCGAACGGGGCGGGCAAGTCCACGACGCTGAAGATGATCACCGGCCTCGCCGCCCCGACGCGCGGGTCGGTGACGATCGGCGGACGGCGCTACCGGGACCTCGCAGTGCCGCTCACGGAGGTCGGCGCGCTGCTCGACGCGGGTGCCGTGCACGGGGCCCGCAAGGCGCGCGGCCACCTTCTCGCGCTCGCGGCGAGCAACCGGCTGCCGCGGAGCCGGGTCGACGACGTGCTCGCGCGCACCGGTCTGGAGAGCGCGGCCGGGCGGAGGGCAGGCGGATTTTCGCTCGGGATGCGGCAGCGGCTCGGCATCGCGGCCGCGCTGCTCGGCGACCCCCGGGTGCTGATTTTCGACGAACCGGTGAACGGCCTCGACCCCGAGGGCATCCGCTGGATCCGGGACTTCATGCGCTCGCTCGCCCGCGACGGCCGCGCGGTGCTGGTGTCCAGCCATCTCATGAGCGAGATGGCGCAGACCGCCGACCGGCTGATCGTCATCGGCAGGGGCAAGCTGCTCGCCGACACCGCCACCGCCGAACTGGCCGGTCAGGCGGGTTCGGTGCTCGTCCGCGCCGCCGATCCGGACGGGTTCGCCCGCCATCTGCTCGCCGCCGGAGCCACCGTGCGGGACAGCGCTGGAGACGCGCTGGTCGTTTCGGGCCTGACCAGCGACGAGATCGGAAAACTGGCCGCGTACCACGGGGTCGCGCTCGGGGAGCTCACGCCGCAGCGGGTTTCGCTCGAGGACGCGTTCCTCGCGCTCACCGAGGACAGCATCGAGTACCAGGGGGTTGCCGCGTGATCGTCTCCGGCACGCTCAGGTCGGAGTGGATCAAGCTCCGCAGCCTGCGTTCCACCTGGTACACCGTGGCCAGCCTGTTCGCCGCCGGGCTCGGCATCACCGCGCTGGCGACCGCTTCGGCGGGCGCCGAGTACGCCAAGGCGACGGCCGCGGAACGCGCGGCCTGGGATCCGACGGCTCTCAGCTTGAAGTCCTTCATCGTCGCGCAGCTGATCATCGGGGTGCTGGGTGTCCTGGTCGTCACGTCGGAATACGCGACCGGGCTGATCCAGACATCGCTCACGGCGACGCCTCGGCGGTCCCGGCTGCTGGCGGCGAAGGTGGTGCTCGCCGCCGCGGTCGCCGTCGTGGCCGGGCAAGTGCTGATGTTCGCCGCTTTCCTGATCGGACAAGGGTTTCTCGCCGGGCAGCAGTTGCCGCACGTGAGTCTCGGCGAGCCTGGCGTGCTCGGTGCCGTGGTGGGCGGTGGGCTGTACCTCGCCGCGATCGCGTTGCTCGCGGTCGGTCTCGGCACGCTGATCCGGGCGACCGCGGGTGCGCTGGCCGCGCTGGTCGGGATCGTGCTGCTGGTGCCTGCTGTCGCCGACCTTTTCCCGTCCTGGATGCAGTGGCTGTTCACGTTCTGGCCGTCCAAGGGCGCGGCAGCGATCTTCTCCGGCAAGTTCGATCCGGCGTACCCGGATCCGTGGCTCAACCTCGCCGGCCTGTACGTCGGCGTGGCCGTGGTGCTCGCCGTCGCGTTCGCGGCGTTCCGCAGGCGGGACGTGTGACCGTGGTCTCCGTACGCTGGCGTTCATGGCAGGGATGACGCCCGCTCGGCTGCTGGTGGTCGACGACGAGGCCACCGTGCGGCAGTTGTTGTCGGCGGCGTTGCGGTTCGCCGGGTTCGAGGTGAGGTCCGCGGCGACGGCGGGCGAGGCAGTCACCTCCGCTGCGGAAGAGCCGCCTGACCTGGTGCTGCTCGACGTGATGCTGCCGGACGCGGACGGTTTCGAGGTCGCCCGGCGTTTGCGCGAACGGCACCGGCCCGGCCGCGGCGGACCGGTGCCGGTGCTCTTCCTCACCGCCCGCGACCGGCAGGCGGACAAGGTCGCCGGCCTGTCACTGGGTGCCGACGACTACGTCACCAAACCGTTCGACCTGGAGGAGCTCATCGCGCGGATCCACGCGATCCTCCGGCGCACGCAAGGACACCAGGCGGTGGTGACGGTGGGCGAGCTGGTGCTCGACGCGGAAGGCCATCAGGTGACGCGGGCCGGGCAGCCGGTCCGCGTCTCGGCCACCGAATTCCGGCTGTTGCGGTATCTGATGGAGAACGCCGGGCGCGTGGTGTCGAAGGCGCAGATCCTCGACCGGGTGTGGCAGTACGACTTCGGCGGCGACGCCAGCATCGTCGACACCTACATCTCCTATCTGCGGCGCAAGGTCGACACCGGCGAGCCCAAGCTGATCCACACCGTGCACGGCGTCGGTTACGTGATGCGGGAACCGCGGCGGTGAGGCATCCACTGCGCCGGATGTCGTTGCGCACCCGGCTTCTGCTCATCACGGCGGGTCTCTTGCTGGCTGGGTTGACGCTGATCAGCGCCGTCGTCTCGGACCGTCTGGAGCGCTACCAGCTCGACCGGATCGACACCCAGCTGCGCGGTTTCACCGAGCTGATCGCGCGCGTGCCGTCCGGCGTGCTGCCCGCGGGCGACCCCCGGACGTCCGCGCTGGACCCGGCGCTGGACCTGATCGGCGCCCCGTACGTGGTCTATCTGGGCGCGAACGGCGCGGTGACCGGCGGCATCCATTCTTCACGGCTGGCGGCGGAAACCCTGCCCTCACCCGAGGAACTGCGATCGGTCCCGGTGCACGGCCCGCCTGCCGACCTGCGGGCCGCGAACGGTTCGGAGCGCTGGCGCGCGGTCGCGGCACCGGCGCCGGGCGGGACGGTGATCGCGGCGGCTCCGCTCGCCGAGGCGGACGCCCTGATCTCCCGGTTGCGGATCAGCAGCGTGGTCACCGGATCCGTGCTGCTCGTGCTGCTGACCGGGGCCGGCTGGTTCGCGCTGCGCGGCGGGCTGCGTCCGTTGCGCCGGATCGAGCACACCGCGGCGGCGATCGCGGGCGGCGACCTCAGCCGCCGGGTGCCCGGGATCGCCGCGCCGGGAACGGAAATCGGCCGCTTGGCGGGGTCGCTCAACACCATGCTCGGACAGCTGGAGCGAGCCTTCGCCGACCGGACCGCTTCCGAGGCGCGGATGCGGACCTTCGTCGCGGACGTCAGCCACGAACTGCGCACGCCGCTTTTCGGGATCAAGGGCACCGCCGAGCTGTACCGGATGGGTGCGCTCCCGGAACAGTCCGATGTGGACGAAGCCATGCACCGGATCGACCGGGAAGCGGTCCGGCTGGCCGCGCTCACCGATGACCTGCTTTTGCTTGCCCAGCTTGACGAAGCTCCGGAAGCGCAGCTCGACCGAGCGCCGATGGACTTGCGCACGCTGGCTGGCGACGCCCGGCACGCGTTGCGCGCGCTCGACCCGTCACGGCCGATCGAGCTGACCGGACCTGGCGGCGAGGGCGGGCCTGGACCGGCTCCGGTGAACGCCGACGAGGCGCGGCTGCGGCAGGTGGTCACGAACCTCGTCGGCAACGCTGTCGCGCACACTCCGCCGGGCACCGCGGTCCGCATCGGGGTCGGGACTGTGGGCGGTCGGGCGGTGCTGGAGGTTGCCGACGAAGGACCGGGAATGACTGCGGCGCAAGCAGAACGCGTCTTCGACCGGTTCTATCGCGCGGACCGTTCGCGAGCGAGGACACCGGGTGCGGACGCGGGTCTGGGGCTCGCGATCGCCCGGTCGCTGACGCGGGCGCACGATGGCGAGATCGAGCTGGAGACCGCGGTCGGCGAGGGGGCGTGTTTCCGGATTGTGTTGCCGCTGCTGGAGTTCAGTGCGGATCGGGAGTGACGCCGGTCAGCTCGGCAGTCAGTTCCCACAGCCTGGTCCCGGCTTCCGGATTCCGGGCCGGGGCAAGGGTGCGCACCTTCGTCGGACGGCCGCGGACCGCGAAAACCGGTCCGATGTAGTCGCCGCCTTCGACGTCGGGGGCCGTCGCGGCGTACAGCTGCGGCAGTGCGCCGTGCTCGACGCGTTGGGCCAGCAGCATTCCGCCGAGCTTGCCGATTTCCCGGAGTGCGGTGCGCAGCACGGGATTCCGGTACGAGCTGGCCATGTTCGTGGTCAGGCCGGTCGCGCTGTAGCCGGGATGTGCGAGCACGCTGCGCACGGTGGAATCCGCCGCGCGGAGGCGTCGGTCCAGTTCGATGCCGAAGGTTTGGTTCGACAGTTTCGCCTGGCCGTACGCAGCGGCAGCGCGATATGGGCGGCGTTCGGCGTTCGGGTCGTCCAGGTGCAGGTGCGCGCCGAGGGCGGCGACGCTGGACAGCGTGACGACGCGGCCGGCCTGTGCGCCGTGCAGGGCGGGCATCAGCAGCCACGTCAGCGCGGCGTGCCCGAGGTGGTTCGTGCCGAATTGGAGCTCGAAACCGTCCGCGGTGCGGCCTTGTGCGGTGGCCATGACCCCGGCGTTGTTCATCAGCACGTCCAGCGCGTCGCCGGTGAGTTCGCGCACGGTCGCGGCGGCTTTCCGGACGGACGCCAGGTCGGCGAGGTCCACGCGCACGAGTTCGGGTTTGGCCCCGGAAGCCGCGGCGCGGACCCGCTCGAGCGCGGTTTCGCCGCGTTCCGGCGAGCGGCAGCCGAGCAGCACGCGGGCGCCGTGCGCGGCGAGGACTTCCGCCGAACGCAGGCCGAGGCCGGAATTCGCTCCGGTGATCAGGACGGTCCGGCCGCTCTGGTCGGGGATCCGGGCCTCGGTCCAGCGTTCGTTCATCGGGTCAGCTAACTACACGTCACGCACTCGGCGCGAGCAGGCGCATCAGATGCCCGACCGGGCCGCGCCTGCGGACCGGGCCGGTGTCGCCGGCGCGGATCAGCGCGTCGAGCGTCCGCCCGACCTTGACGATCTCTTCGGCGGGCTCGTCCGGTTCGGCGAGGCCCGCGGTGAGCGCCAGCATGTGCAGTTCGGTGCGGTGCAGCGGTTCCAGCGCGGGGCAGCGCTCCAGCGCGCCGTCCAGTGCCGCACGAAGGTCTTCGTGGTCGTGCTGCGCCTGCCGCCACGCGCGGGTGACGGCGTCGACCTGGTCGCCGGGAAGATCCGCCTCGTCGGGATCGGCGAACTCGGCGCGCAGGTAGCCGCTGAGCAGCTGCGTCCACTTGTACTGCAGTGCCAGCAACAGGTTCTCTTCGGTGCCGAACTCGTCGGCGGCACCCGGGATTTCGGCCAGCGACAGCGGTGCCTGCGGCGCGCGCCTCGCCTGGCGGACAGCGGCATCGAGGATCTCTCGCCGCCGGTAGAAGTCGGTCCAGCTCATGGTGTGGCTCCCCTTCCGTGACCCGGGTCATACTGCCGGTCTGCGGCATACTCCCGGTACGGACCTGACGCAGCCAACATACCACGGGTATGGTCCGTCGGGCCCCGGCGTAAGGTTGTGAGCGTGCCGACAATGAGGTCCCGACGACTCGACTACTCCGAGTCGACCCGATCCGCCCTGGTCGACAGCGCGGTCGAACTGTTCACGAAACGCGGATACGCGGGCACCTCGCTCGACGAGGTGGCCAAGCGCGCCCGCGTCACGAAAGGCGCGCTGTACCACCATTTCAGCGGGAAACAGGCGCTCTTCGAGGCCGCCTTCGAACAGGTCGAAAGCCTGGTCTACGACCGGCTGCAGAAGATCATGACCGGCGACGGCGAGCCGTGGGAGCGCGCGATGGGCGGGCTGCAGGCGTTCATCCGCAGCTGCCTCGACCCCTCCTACCAGCGGATCGCCATCCACGAGGGACCGGTCGTGATGGGCTGGGAACGCTGGCGCGAGGCCGAGGAACAGTCGAGCTTCGGGCTCGTGCGGTCCGGGCTGCAGCTGCTCGTCGACGCCGGCGAGGTGGAGCCGGTGCCGGTCGACCTCACCGCGCGGCTGCTGTTCGGCGCGCTGTCGAGCGCGGCCACCGAGATCGCGGGCGCGGCCGACCCGAAGAAGGTCGGGGCCGAAATCGAGGACGTCATCACGCGGATGCTGTCGAGGCTGCGCCGCCCCGCGGGACACGAAGAACGGCCCGCCGCGGGCTGACCGATCCGCCATTAGGCTGGCGGACATGGACTTGAGGATCTTCACCGAACCCCAGCAGGGGGCGAGCTACGACGACCTGCTGCGGGTCGCGCGGACCACCGAAGCCGCGGGCTACGACGCCTTCTTCCGCAGCGACCACTACCTCAAGATGGGCAGCGCGGACGGCCTTCCCGGGCCGACCGACGCGTGGATCACCCTCGCCGGCCTCGCCCGCGAGACCGAGCGCGTCCGGCTCGGCACGCTCGTCACCGCGGCCACCTTCCGCCACCCCGGCCCGCTCGCGATCTCGGTCGCGCAGGTGGACCAGATGTCCGGCGGGCGCGTGGAATTCGGCCTCGGCACCGGCTGGTACGACGACGAGCACACCGCCTACGGCCTCACCCTGCCGCCGCTCAAGGAGCGCTTCGACCGCTACGCCGAGCAGCTCGCGGTGATCACCGGCCTGTGGAAGACCCCGGTCGGCGAGACGTTCTCCTACTCCGGCGACTACTACACGCTCGCCGACTCGCCCGCGCTGCCGAAGCCCGCGCAGTCGCCCGCGCCGCCGGTGATCATCGGCGGGGGCGGCAAGAAACGCACCCCGGCGCTGGCCGCGCAGTACGCCGACGAGTTCAACCTGCCGTTCGTGGACGCCGAAACAGCGCTCGCGCAGTTCCAGCGGGTGGACGCGGCAGCGGAGGCGATCGGCCGCGACCCGAAGGAGATCCTGCGTTCGGTCGCGCTCGTGCTCGCGGCGGGCCGGGACGAGGCCGAGGTCGCGCGCCGCGCGTCCGCGATCGGCCGGGAGACCGGCGAACTGCGGGCCAACGGGCTGGCCGGGACCGCGGCGGAGATCGTCGACCGGATCGGGCAGTGGCGCGAGAAGACCGGGATCACCCGGCTGTACCTGCAGGTGCTCGACCTTTCCGACCTCGACCACATCGAGTTCGTGGCCTCCGAGGTCGCACCGCAGCTGGACTGAAAAGCCGTGAAGGACTCCTTGAGGGAATCAGATTCCCTCAAGGAGTCCTTCACGGACAGCTGGGTCAGTTCTGCAGGGCGAAGGTGACGCCGGGGGCCTTCGGGGCCTCCGGGCGCGGCAGCCAGCGGTCGTCGCTCACCTGCAGCTCGCCTTCGAGCGCGGCCAGTACCAGCTCCTTCGCCACCGGCAGCACCTCGGCGACCGGGACGTCGCGCTGCAGTTCCCAGGACAGCGACGTGGTGCCCGCGTCGCGGATGCCGCACGGCACGATGTTGTCGAACGCGGCCAGGTCGGCGTTGCAGTTCAGCTCGAAGCCGTGCATGGTCACGCCGCGCTGGACGCGGATGCCGATCGCGGCGATCTTGCGTTCGATGCCGCGTTCGTCGGCCGGGATCCACACGCCGCTGCGGCCCTCGACGCGGCCGGTGCGCACGCCGAACCGGTCGCACACCACGATCAGCGCCTCTTCCAGCCGACGCACGTAGTGCATGACGTCGATCGGGTCGGCGAGCTTCAGGATCGGGTAGCCGACCAGCTGGCCGGGGCCGTGCCAGGTGATCTTGCCGCCGCGGTCGACGTCGATCACCGGGGTGCCGTCGGCGGGCCGGTCCTCGGGTTCGGTGCGCTTGCCCGCGGTGTAGACCGACGGGTGCTCCAGCAGCAGCATGGTGTCCGGCCCGGTTTCGTCCGCCCGCGCGGCGAGGATCTCCCGCTGCAGGTCCCAGGCCTCGGTGTAGTCGATCGTCCCGATCTCGCGCACGACGAGGGGCTCGGTGGCGATGCGGCAGCTTGCGCTCGAAGAACTCACCCGTCGAGGCTACGCCTTTCGCGCACCGGAAAGGGGACCAGCCGGAGTGCGGTCGCTGACACCAGTCCCACGCCGAGCACCGCGAGCACGGCCCCGATCGTGTCGGTGACCCAGTGCACGCCGAGGACGATCCGGCAGGCCGCGGCCAGCACGGTCGCGGCGGCGGACAGCCAGATCGCCCACCGCACGGCCCGCGGCCGGAGCCAGGCGCACAGCAGGACCACGACCAGGCTGGTCGTCGCCACCGAGACGACGTGGCCGCTGGGGTAGCTCAGATCCGGGTACACGCGCGGGCGCTGCCGCTGGAACACCGGCTTGAACGCCAGGCTGGTCAGCCGGCACAGCACCAGCACTACGGCGAGCCGCACGCACAGCGAGAGCTGCGACCGGTCCCGCAGCACGATCGCCAGCAGCACCACGCCGAGCACGTACGGCAGCACCGGGCCGAGGACGTTCGTCACCACGCCCGCGATCTGACCGGCCGGGTGCGTGTCCTGTCCCCGCAAGGCAGTTGCGACCTCGACGTCGAGCTGCAGCGGCTGCCGGTCTACCAGGAAGCCGAGCCAGAGGAACGCGGCGAAGAGCACCACTCCAGTGACGATCCACCGGACGCGCGGCATCGTCACGTCGCCGCGGCGAGCGCGCTGTCGACGGTGCGGTGCCGGAATTCGTACCCGCTCGCCTCCAGCTTCCGCGGCACTGCGCGCTGCCCGAACAACGCCATCTCTTCGGCGGCCTGGCCGAGGGCGATCTTCATCGCGATTTCCGGCACCCACCACGGCGCGGGCCGGTGCACGGCGTGGCCGAGGGCCTTGGTGAACTCGGCGTTGGAGACGGGGATCGGGCCGGTGAGATTGACCGGGCCGGACAGCGTCTCGTGCTCCAGGATGTGCACGAGGGCACCGATTTCGTCGTCCAGCGCGATCCACGGCATGAACTGGCGGCCGTCGCCGAGCCGTCCGCCGAGTGCGAAACGGAAGAGCGGGCGCAGCACGTCGAGCAGGCCGCCGCTGCGGGCCAGGACGAGACCGGTGCGGACCGAGACCACGCGGGCGCCGGCCGCCGCGGCGGTCGCGTCTTCCCACTCGACGCACATCTCGGCGAGAAAACCGTTGCCCGGCTTGGTGTTCTCATCGACCACAGTGGACCCGGTGTTGCCGTAGTAGCCCACGGCGGAGGCGTTCACCAGCACCCCGATGCCGTGCTCCGCCACCGCTTCGGCGAGCACTTCGGTCGGCTCCACCCGGCTGTCGAGCAGCTGCTGCTTGCGCATTCCGCTCCAGCGGCCGGGCAGCAGCGGGGCGCCGCACAGGTTCACCACCGCGTCGATGCCGTCGAACGCGCCGTCGTCGATCCGTCCCGACGGCGGGTCCCAGCCGCGCTCGTCTTCCGCCCGCGAGGTGCGCCGCACCAGCCGGCGCACCTCGTGCCCGGATTCGCGCAGCCGTCCGGTCAATGCGGTGCCGATAAGGCCGCCGGAGCCCGCGATGAGTACCCGCATGCCTCTGATCGTGTCCTATCGGCCCGGTTCGCGCACACCCGGGCGGAGCTGACCGGCGACGTCGGCGGCGGCGGTCAGCAGCACCAGCGCGGGAATCGCGGCGGTCGGCTTGAGCCGGTAGCTGCCGCGGCGGTCCTGCTCGACGAGCCCGGCCGCGGTGAGCGCCTTGAGATGGTGGTAGAGCCGCCCCGGCGAGCTGAGTTCCGCGGCTTCCTGCAGCGCGGCCCCGGTTTGCGCGCCGTCGCGGGCGAGCAGCCGGACGAGCGCGATCCGGTCGGTGTTCGCCAGCGCGGCGAGCACCTCGGCGCGCGGCCCGTCCGGCAGCGACAGGACCGCCGGGGTCGTGAGCCGGATTTCCCAGCGCAGCTCGGGATCGGTCAATTCACCCTGATAGCCCACGATCCCCGGCGGACCGTCCTGGACGGGTTCGGCGGGCCGCCCCTCCAATGCGGCCATCCGGCGTTCGAGCGCCGCGACACGCTCGGCGAGGTCTTCGGTCATGCCGGTCAGTGTCCCAGCGCACGCTCCAAAGCCGCGAAGGTGCCCGGAATGGACAGCGCGTCGATGCACATCCGCTGCAGCACCGGCACGTGCGCGAAATCCTCCGGAGTGCAGTTCTCCAGGAAGATCGTGCTGGTGCCGGGACGGCGGTCGGGCCACAGTACGTCGAACCCGAACACGAGGCAGCCGGGAAGGCTGCCGCCCTTGTACAGCAAGGCTTTCGAGCCTGGCGGCTTGTCGCCCGAGAGCGGCACGCCGAGGATCTCCTGCGCGAGGACGGCCGCGCGATCGCGGCTGACGGAGATTTCCTGGTGCATCCGGAACAACTGTGCGGCGCTGCCGCGTCCGCTCGATTCCGTCCACGCCATGATCGCTTCGACGGAGGGCGGTTTCTCAGCGGCGCGGGGGAGCACCTTGGCGCGGAACGCCGGATCGCACGCGAACCGGTTCGACAGCGCGTCTCCCGCCGCGCGGCGGACCGCGGCCGGGCTGCCCGGCGGTGGGCAGTATTCCGGGAAGTACAGCAGCAGCACCTCGCCGCCGAACATCCGGACATCCGGCATCCGCCAGCCGCCGCGGGCCGCCGCGGTCCGCAACGCCCGGTCGCCGAGCCGGGCCCGCAGGTAGTCGGCGGCGGAATTGTCGCTGATGAAGATCATCATTTCCGCGATGTTCCGCAGCGGCACACGCTGGTCCGGGTTCTTCGCGACGCCGTACTCGTCGCACGGGACTCCCAGGTAAGTCAGCGCGGTGTGGTGGTTGCCCTTGCCGACCTCGCCGTCGCCGATATACGGATGCCGGGCGTCCCAGTCGCCGACGCGCACCTGTTCGTCCGGATCGAGCCGTCCTTCGGCGACCGCCGTGGTGTAGGCGAGCAGATGGACCACCTTGATCGCGGACGCGACGACGAGCGACCGGTCCGCGAGATGGCTGAACCGGCGGCCGGCGCCGTCGGAGAAAACCGCTGACACGTCGTCGCGGTGGGCCGCGAGCCGGGCGAGCCAGCCTTCGGGAGTGGATTGGTCAGGGGGATCGGCCAGCGCGAGCGAGGGCAGGACGAACGTGGCGGCCCCCGCTGCTGCGACCGACGTGAGCAAGCTTCGTCGAGTGAGCATGCCGAGCAGCTTACTCCGGTATTCCGGAATTCCGGATTAGCCGAAAGTAGGAGAAACGGCGAAGGCCCCCGCACTCGGGCGAGTGCGGGGGCCTTCGGTCGAAGAGCTACCGGATCAGAGACCCAGCTCGTCCTCGAAGTTGCCCTCTTCCAGCCGCTGCTTGATCGTGGTCAGGAAGCGGCCGGCATCCGCGCCGTCGACCAGGCGGTGGTCGTAGGTCAGCGGCAGGTACGCCATCGAGCGGACCGCGATGGTGTCGTTGCCCTCGGCGTCGCTCACCACGACCGGGCGCTTCACCACGGCGCCGGTGCCGAGCATGCCGGACTGCGGCTGCACGATGATCGGCGTGTCGAACAGGGCCCCGTTGGAGCCGATGTTCGTGACGGTGAAGGTGCCGCCGATCAGCTCGTCCGGCTTGATCTTGTTGGCCCGGGCCCGCGCCGCCAGGTCGGCGATGCGGTGCGCGAGACCGGCGAGGCTCAGTTCGCCCGCGTCGTGGATCACGACCGAGAGCAGACCGCGCTCGGTGTCCACCGCGATGCCCAGGTGCACGGCGCCGTGGTAGGTGATCTCCTTCGTGTCCTCGTTGTAGGACGCGTTGACGTTCGGGTGCTGCTTGAGCGCCTCGACGGTCGCCTTGGCGAAGAACGGCAGGAACGTGAGGTTGACGCCCTCGCGCTCCTTGAACGCCGCCTTCGCGCGCTGGCGCAGCTTGGCGATCTTGGTGACGTCCACCTCGTGCACCTGCGTGAGCTGCGCGGAAACCTGCAGCGACTCGCGGGTCTTGGTGGCGGTGATCTGCCGGATCCGGCTCGCCTTCTGCACGGTGCCGCGCAGGGCGGCGACCTCCGGCGAGACCGCGGCGGCGCGCGGCGCGGACGGAGCGGCGGCGGCCGGGGCGGCTGCCGGAGCGGAAGCAGCCGGGGCCGGAGCCGCCTTCTGCTTCGCCTCGGCCGCGGCGAGCACGTCCTGCTTGCGGATGCGGCCGCCGACTCCGCTGCCGGTCAGCGACGCGAGGTCGATGCCGTGCTCGGAGGCCAGCTTGCGCACCAGCGGCGTGACGTACGGGCCGTCCGCGGAGCCGTTGTCCGCGGGGGCCTGGGCAGCCGGAGCGGGCTTGCTCTCCTGTGCCGGAGCCGGAGCCGGGGCCGGAGCGGCGGGCGCGGGGGCCGGAGCCGCCGGGGCCGGGGCGGGCTTGCTTTCCTGGACCGGGGCCGGAGCGGGCTCGGGTTCCGGAGCGGGAGCGGGCTTGCTCTCCTGCGCCGGAGCGGCGGCCGGGGCGGCACTCGCGTCGCCGATGACCGCGAGCACTCCGCCGACCTCGACGGTCTCGTCCTCGCCCGCGCGGATCTCCAGCACGGTGCCGGCGACCGGCGACGGGACCTCGGTGTCGACCTTGTCGGTGGAGATCTCGAGCAGCGGCTCGTCGACCTCGACCGACTCGCCGACCTGCTTCAGCCAGCGGGTGACGGTGCCCTCGGTGACGCTCTCGCCCAGCTCGGGCAGCTTCACCTCGGTGCCCGAACCGCCCGCGGCCGGAGCGGTGTCCGGCTGCGACGGAGCGGACTCGGCCGGGGCGGATTCGGCCTGGGCAGGGGCTTCCTGCTGCTGCGGCGCGGGCTCCGGTTCCGGCTCGGCCTGCTGGGCCGGGGCGGAGGACTCGGGCACGCCGCCGGTGCCGTCGTCGATCACCGCCAGCTCGCCGCCGACCTCGACGGTGTCGTCTTCCTTGGCGCTGATCTTCACGACCGTGCCTGCCACCGGCGACGGTACTTCGGTGTCGACCTTGTCGGTCGAGATCTCGAGCAACGGCTCGTCGACCTCGACGGTGTCGCCCTCCTGCTTCAACCACCGGGTGACGGTTCCCTCGGTGACGCTCTCGCCGAGCTCCGGCAGCGTGACGGAGTAGGCCATTGTTCGCTGGCTCCCTTGATCGCTAAGACGTGGTCTGGATTGTGCTGGTTGCGCGTCAGCTGTGCACGTGCAGCGGCTTGCCCGCGAGGGCGAGGAACGCTTCGCCGAGTGCCTCGGTCTGCGTGGGGTGCGCGTGGATCAGCGGGGCGACGTCCTCCGGGAACGCCTCCCAGCTGTAGATCAGCTGCGCTTCGCCGATCAGCTCGCCGACCCGGTCGCCCACCATGTGCACGCCGACGACGGGGCCGTCCGGGGCCTTCACCAGCTTCACGCCGCCGGAGGTCTTGAGGATCTGGCTCTTGCCGTTGCCGCCGAGGTCGTAGGTGAACGTGGTGACGTCCGAACCGTACTTCTCCTTGGCCTGGGCCTCGGTGAGCCCGACGGACGCGACCTCGGGGTGCGAGTAGGTGACGCGCGGGATGCCGCGCTCGTCGATGGCGCGCGGGTTCAGCCCGGCGATCTCCTCGGCCACGAAGATGCCCTGCTGGAAGCCGCGGTGCGCGAGCTGGAGGCCCGGCACGATGTCGCCGACCGCGTAGACGTTCGGCAGGTTGGTGCGCAGCCGGTCGTCGGTGAGCACGAAGCCGCGGTCGATCTGGACGCCCGCCTCCTCGTAGCCGTGCCCGGCCGAGTTCGGGCCGCGGCCGACGGCGACCAGCAGCAGGTCGGCCTCCAGCGTTTCGCCGGACTCCAGCGACACGCTGACGCCGTTGTCGTCCTGCTTCGCGCCGGTGAACCGGACGCCGGTCTTGAAGGCGATCTTGCGGCGGCGGAACGCGCGCTCGAGCTGCTTGGAGGCGTACTCGTCCTCGTTCGGGACCAGCCGCGGGAGCGCCTCGACCACGGTGACGTCGACCCCGAAGGAGGCCCACACGCTGGCGAACTCCACGCCGATCACGCCGCCGCCGAGCACGACGACCTTCTTCGGCACGTAGTCCAGCGTCAGCGCCTGCTCGCTCGCGATGATGCGGCCGCCGAGCTCCAGGCCGGGCAGGGTGCGCGAGTACGAACCGGTGGCGAGGATGACGTTCTTGCCGGTGTAGCGCGTGCCGTCGACCTCGACGGTGGTGCCGCCGACGAACCGGCCGGTGCCCTCGACGAGGTTCACCTTGTGCGCCTTGGCCAGGCCCTGGAGGCCCTTGTACAGCCGGGAGACGATCCCGTCCTTGTACTTGTTCACCCCCGCGATGTCGATGCCCTCGAACACGGCCTTGACGCCGAAGGTCTCGGCGTCGCGGGCCTCGTCGGCGACCTCGGCGGCGTGCAGCAGGGCCTTGGTCGGGATGCAGCCCCGGTGGAGGCAGGTCCCGCCCAGCTTGTCCTTCTCGATCAGCGTGACGGAAAGGCCCAGCTCGGCCGCGCGGAAGGCCGCGGCGTAGCCGCCCGATCCGCCTCCCAGGATCACGAGGTCGGCGGAGGTGTCGCTCACTTCAATAACTCCTCGGCAGCGATAGGGGTGGAGCTTCGGTCGCCGCGGCACCCGGTATAACCGCGCGCGCGACAACAGCCATCTTGTCACTACGCCGATCGGCGTTGCGACCTAGCCGGGCCAAGGCGGTGCTGCGACACCGGCCACACACGAACCCGGGAATAATGAAGTCCGGACTCTCGCCGGAAGAAAGGTGGTCGAAGTGGGGATCTTCGACTCGTTGCGCCGCCGCGGCAGACGCGGCGCGGGCACGGGAGCGGGCCGCTCCGGGGGCTCGAGCGATACCCGTTACCTGGAGGAATGGGCTGCTGCGCGTCGTGGGGTGGAGGCGTATGTCGAGCCGCCGACCACGGTGACTGACACCACTGTGGTGCTTGTCGCTCATGACGGGGAATGGACCCGCCGGCGTATTGGGAGCTTCGACGCGGCGCAGCGGTTCGGGCATAAGCACACGATTCCTGTGTATGAGGCTGCGCGGGTTGGTTATCCGAAGCGGATGCGGGAGTACACGGAGCGGCAGAAGCGGCGGCCTGGTGGTTGAGGTGGGCTGCTGTCGGTGATCGGCTCGTCGCCTGGCGGCGACATTGCCTGCCTTGGTTGCGTGGGGCACCCCGAAGTTTGATTGTGCTGACGGTTCGGGGGTGCTTGTCAAGGCGGGAAAGATGCCTTGACAAGCACCCCCGAACCGCAGGGGAGCTTCGTATCGGGGTGCGGGGGAGGGCTGGGTGCCTCGCTCGTTGGGTGCATCGGCTGCGGGTGCCGGGCTGGGTGCCTCGATAGCGGGTGCATCGGCTGCGGGTTGGGTGGGGGTCGGGCTAGCGCCCCAATGTGGCATTGGGTGCGTTAGATGCACCGAATGCCGCATTGGGTGCGTTAGATGCACCGAATGCCACATTGGGTGCGTCGCGGTCCGTGAAGGGCTCCTTGAGGGAATCTAAGTCCGTGAAGGAGCCCTTCACGGACCGGTGGCTGGTCGTGAGGGGAACCCTGGGGGAATCTGGGTTCGTGAGGGTGGCCCTCACGGACTTCGGCGGGCGGGTGAGTCAAGCGCTTGCTTCCAGAAGCCGGTGGTGGTGTTCCAGCAGTGCGCGAAATGATGCGTGCGCGGTGCTGCCGTAGGTGAGGTCCACTTCGACTGCTCGCCAGCTGTCACCGGTGTGGGTGAGCAGGATTGTCGCGGGGTCGGAGACGATCACGACGGATCCGTCGGCGCGCAAGTCTCGGGCGGGCAGTAGGCGGGGGAACACTACGTCCGCGGGTAGGCCGTCTGCGAGTGTCAGGAACTCACGGTAATCGTCGGGCAGGCGGAGGCCGAGGCGTTGTTCTGCGGCGGCTAGGTCGGCAGGCGGCGTCGGGGCGGGGGCGGGTTGTCCGCGCAGGCGGAGGATCGCTGCGATCAGTTCTGCGAGGCTGGCTGGGCCGGTCGGGTGGCGTTCGCGCAGGGCGGCGATCAGTGCGCCTGCGCATTGGTCCGGCCATTCGGAACCGAGGGCGAGTGGATCTGCGCCGTTGATTAGTTGGGTAGTGAGTGAGCGGGTGGCGGCGAGGGTTGCGACGTCTGGGGTGGGGTGGTTTTCCACGAGGGTGGCCCATGCGTCGAGGTCGGCGGCGGCGAGTGCGTCGCGTATCGGGTCGGGGCGCTTGGGGGCGAGCGCGGAGACTGCGCCTGCGACTGGTGAGCCGTCGAAGAGACCGTCCAAATCGGACACTCGGCGGGTGAGGAAGGCTTGGTGGGCTTGTTCTTCTGCGTCCAGGTCTAGCGGGGCGAGGGCGTCTGCCCATTGTGGACGGTCGCCGCGGGCCTCGAAGAGCATTGCCCAGGCGCGGGCGTGCACGGCGTCGTCGGCGAGTGCGGACGTTGGGCGGCCGGTTACCGCGTGCCATTGCGTGACAAGGCGGTCGGAGGCGTCGGTCGCGCCTGCGGTTGCCAGGAGGAGTGCGGCGTGGCCGATCCTGCGGTCAGCGGCGGCCTCGTCGGCGGTGAGCACGTCGCGGACGGCGGTTTCGAGGTAGTCGTCGCGCTGCATGTCGCGAGCGTGCCACACGGCCGCGGACACGACGGAGGCCCCGCACCGGCGTGGGTGCGGGGCCTCCGGGTCAAACAGGTCGATCAGCCCTGGTCGGCGATGTCCGCCAGCACCGCGGCGATGGTGCGGACCGGGATGCCGGTGCCGCCCTTGCCGGTGTAGCCCCACGGGCCGCCGGAGTTGAAGGCCGGGCCTGCGACGTCGAGGTGCGCCCACGGCAGGTCGGCGGGCACGAACTCGCGCAGGAACACGCCCGCGACGAGCATGCCTGCCCAGCGCTGGCCGGTGACGTTCGCGATGTCCGCCAGGCGCGAGTCCAGGTCGGCGCGCAGTTCGTCGGGCAGCGGCATGGCCCAGCCGCCCTCGCCGGTGGCCTGCATGATGCCCGCGACGCGGTCGCGGAACTCGTCCGAGCCCATCACGCCGGAGATCCGGTTGCCCAGCGCGACCACCTGCGCGCCGGTCAGCGTGGCGGTCTCGATCAGGTAGTCCGGGTTCTCCTCGGCCGCCCGCACGATCGCGTCGGCCAGCACGAGGCGTCCCTCGGCGTCGGTGTTGAGCACCTCGACGGTCTTGCCGCCGTACATGGTCAGCACGTCGCCGGGACGGTAGGACGTGGCCGAGGGCAGGTTCTCGGCCAGCGGGATGTGCGCGGTGACCTCGAGCGGGTACTTCAGCTTCGCGGCCAGCACGACCGACGCGAGCACGGCGGCCGCACCCGACATGTCGGAGGTCATGTGGTCCATGTTCGCGGCGGGCTTCAGCGAGATGCCGCCCGAGTCGAAGGTGATGCCCTTGCCGACCAGCGCGACCTTCTTGCGCGCCTTGGTCGGCTTCCAGCTGACCCGCAGCAGACGCGGCGGCCGCGACGAACCGCCGCCCACGCCGAGGATGCCGCCGAAGCCCTTGCGCTTGAGGGCCTTCTCGTCGAGCACCTCGAAGTCGAGGCCGTTCTCGTCGGCGAGCTTCTTCGCGCGGTCGGCGAAGGACGCCGGGAACAGGTCGTTCGGCGGGGTGTTGATCAGGTCGCGGGCGATGATCACCGACTCGGCGATGAACCCGGCCGCCTTCAGCGTGGCCTTGTGCTCGCGCGCGGTGCCCTCGGCCGGGCTGACCAGGTCGGCCTTCGCCAGCGGGCCCTCGCCCTTCTCCGAGCGGTACTCGGTGAAGACGTACGCGCCCAGCGCGATGCCTTCGGTGGCGGCGTGCAGGTCGAGCGCCGACAGCGTGACGAACGCGCGCTCGGTGCCGTTCAGCGCGCGGGCCGCGGCGCCGGCCGCGCGGCGCACCTGCTCGGCGGTGATTACGCCGTCCTGCGGCTTGCCGAGGCCGACCGCCAGCACGACGCCCGCGGGCAGCTTGCCCAGCGTCGGCAGCTTCACGATCTCCTCGGCCTTGCCGGTCGCGCCGAGCGTGCCCAGCACCTCGGCGAGCTTGCCGTCGAACGCCGCGTCGGCGACCTCCGCGCCGGCGGCGAGCTCGAGGCCGCCCTCGCCCTGGAGAGTGCCGATCACGACGACGTCGGCGCGGGTCTTGCCCAATGCCGCACCCGTGTTCTCGGAGAGGGCAAGCTTCGGCACGGTCACTTCTGGCTCCTCGCGACGTCGCGGTGGTGCCGGGCGATCTGCCCGGTCGATCGTGAGCCATGCTAATGACAAAGCCATCCGGACGGGGGAAGGGGGATCGCGGTGCGGCTCGCGGGAGCACTCCTGGTGACGCTGGCGGCAGGCGCCGCCGGGGCCGGGTTTTGGGTGCTCGGCGGGGTTTTGCTCGCCGCGCTGATCGCGGTCGCGGCTTCCCGGCTGCCCGCGCTCGGCGATGATCCGGCTGCCCGGATCGTCGGCGGATTATCCCGGCTGGCCCAGATCGTCGTGCTCGCGCAGGCCTTCGGCGCGTACGTGTTCCCCGTGCAGCCCGGATACGCCGCCGCTGCGCTCGTGGTGTTCGTCGCGGCGGCGGGTTTCGCCGGGCTGCGGCTGCCGGATCTGCTGGTCAAGTGGGTGCTCGGGGTGCTGCTGGCCGCCGCGGCGGTGCTCGTGGCGATGTGCCTGGCGGTCGCTCCGGTTGCGCAAACGGGCGGAATCGGCACGCCGCCGGTGGCCGGGATCGTGGTCGCGGCGTTGTTCCTGCTGCCGTTCCTCGTTCCGGAACCAGGGGAGCGGAGCACCGGACGCGCGCTCGTGCTGAGTCTGGTCGCGGTGGCGGTCACGGCGGTGACCCTGCTGCAGCTGGGTCCGGTCCGGCTCGGACTGTCCGGGACCGCGATGCGGGATCTGCTCTCCGCGGCGGACGCCGGACAGCTCCAGCCGTTGCTCACGGTGATCGCAGTGCTGGCGACTCTTCCCGCGGCATTCACGACTTTCGTCGGTGCTCGACAGCGGTTTGCGCCGTCCGGCGGGGCTCCGGTCGCGGTAGCCGCAGCGCTGGCAGCGGCCGCCGCGGCGTTCGTTCCGCTGCCGGCGGTACCGCTCGTGGCGGGCCTCGGCGCGGTGGCGGAACTGCTGCTGCGCGTGCGGGTTCGCCGCTACCGTGGCGTCCATGACTGAGCACCGCTGGGCGCCGGGACAGACAGTCGTCGAACGTTTCGTCCGCCCGGACGGCAGCATCGGCCAGCACCATCCGCTGCGCGTGCTCTCCGACGACGGCGAGACGCTGCTCGGCTGGCTCCCGGCCAGCACGCCGATCGTCGGCAGCAGGCTCGCGGACGGCCGCTCATTGCGGGAAGCGCCGCTGGAACAACGGTTCCGCGAGCCGCGCGTATGCGTGCCGGACATCTGGCACGGCTCCTCGACGCTGCGCCTGATCCCCGACCGGGCGTGGTCGTCGGTGTGGTGGTTTTTCGAGCCGGACGGCCGGTTCCGCGACTGGTACGTGAACCTCGAGCTGCCGCGCGGGCGCACCGAAACCGGCCCGGACCGGATCGACGGCGTCCTCGACCTGGTCGTGACGCCGGGCGCGGGCTGGGAATGGAAGGACGAGGACGAAGCGGAGGCGGCCCTCGACGCGGGCCGGTTGACCACCGCCGACCTCGACCGGTTGCGCGCGGAAGGCGAACGGATGGGCGCGCTGGCCGAGCGGGGCGCGTACCCGTTCGACGGCACGCACACCGATTTCCGCCCGGACCCGGACTGGCCCGCTCCGGCGCTGCCCGCCGGGCTGTGCTGACCTACTGGGCCAGCAGGACCAGCGCGATGAACAGCACGATGTTGACGACGAGCAGGATCACCACGGATTTGGTCGGCAGGTTCTTGGTGATCACCTTGCCGTGCAGGTTTTTCCACCAGTAGATGCCGAATCCGGCGACGACCAGACCGAGGAAGAAGCCGAACCCGCTCGAAAGCAGGCCCCAGCCGACCATCCCGAGCAGTCCCGCGCCGAAGGTCAGCAGGGCCGCGGTGCCGAAGGTCTTGACGTCCGGCCCGGCGCCGGGCCCGGCTTGGCGTGCTGGTTGAGTGCTCACGGCGTCCATCGTAGTGGGGTGACGCTGCGAGCGGGGGCCGGTGCAGCGAGTAAAACCACAGGACTTCCGACTAACGTGCTTCCGACCAAGCGTTATTGTCTAAGCATGACGACAGCGACGCAGTTCACTCACGTTCCGAACCCGAGCCCCGCGAGTGCTGAACGCGTCGCTGAGGTACTTGCCAAGCCGGGGTTCGGCACGCACTTCACCGACCACATGGTCACCGTCCGCTACAGCACCGAAAAGGGCTGGCACGACGCCAAGGTCGGGCCGTACGAACCGTTCACCCTCGACCCGGCCACGTCCGTGCTGCACTACGGGCAGGCGATCTTCGAGGGCCTCAAGGCCTACCGCCAGCCGGACGGCACGATCGCCGCGTTCCGGCCGGACGCCAACGCGCAGCGGTTCCGCGAATCCGCCGAACGGCTCGCGATGCCGCAGCTGCCGGTGGAGACCTTCGTCGACGCGCTGCGCGAGCTGATCGCGGTCGACGAGCGCTGGGTGCCGACCCGCCAGGGCGACTCCCTGTACCTGCGCCCGTTCATGATCTCCACCTCGGCCGGCCTCGGCGTGAACAGCCCGGCCGACGAGTACGTCTTCGCGGTGATCGCCTCGCCGGCCGGCTCGTACTTCAGCGGCGGCGTCAAGCCGGTCAGCGTGTGGCTGTCCACCGAGTACGTGCGCGCGGCCCCCGGCGGCACCGGCGCGGCGAAGTGCGCTGGCAACTACGCGGCGTCCTTCGTGGCGCAGGCGCAGGCCGTCGAAAAGGGCTGCGACCAGGTGGTGTGGCTGGACGCGGTCGAGCGCCGCTGGGTCGAGGAGATGGGCGGGATGAACCTGTTCTTCGTCTTCGGCTCGGGCGACGACGTCCGCGTGGTCACCCCGGAGCTCACCGGTTCGCTGCTGCCGGGCGTCACCCGGAAGTCGCTGCTGCAGCTGGCGAAGGACGCCGGGCACAAGGTCGAGGAGCGCCGGATCTCCACCGACGAATGGGAGAAGGCGGCCGCCTCGGGCGAACTGACCGAGGTGTTCGCGTGCGGCACGGCGGCGGTCATCACGCCGGTCGGCCACGTGAAGCACGGCGGCGGCGAGTTCTCGATCTCCGGCGGGCAGCCGGGCCCGGTCACCATGGCCCTGCGCGAGCAGCTCGTCGGCATCCAGGAAGGCACCCGCCCGGCCCCGTCCGGCTGGATGACCCCGCTCACCTGAGGTTCTAGTTGTCCGTGAAGGGCTCCTTGCGGGAATCGGATTCCCGCAAGGAGCCCTTCACGGCTTTCAGGACGTGAGCGGGCCGGAGACGCCGGATTGCTCGTGCGTGGTCATTTCGGCGAGCACGCGGCTGGCCATCATCAGCAGCGGCAACGCGGTGACCGCGCCGGTGCCTTCGCCGAGGCGGACGTCGAGGTCGAGCAGCGCCCCGAGGTCCAGGTGCTCCAACGCGAGCGCGTGCGCGGGTTCGCCGGTGAGCTGACCGGACATCCACCAGCGGCGCGCGCCGGGCGCGAGTTCTTCGGCGACGAGCGCGGCGGAGCAGACCACGAGCCCGTCGAGCACCACCGGCGTACGGCGAACCGCCGCCTGCGCGAGAAAGCCGGTCATCGCGGCGATGTCGGCGCCCGAGGACGTCCGCAGCAGCGCGAGCGGGTCGGCCAGCACCGCGCGGGCCCGGCGCAGCGCGTCGCGGACCGCGGCGGCCTTGCGCATCCAGGTGTTGTCGTCGATGCCCGAACCCCGGCCGACCACGGCGACCGGTTCGCTGCCGGTCAGCGCCGCGACCAGCACCGACGCCGGGGTGCTGTTGCCGATCCCCAGGTCGCCCGCGATCAGCAGGTCCGCGCCGCCGTCGACCTCCGCGTCGGCGATCTTGCGGCCGGCTTCGACCGCGGCGCGCACCTCGGCGTCGGTGAGCGCGTCCTCGACGTCGATCGAGCCGGAACCGCGGCGGACCTTGAACTCGCCGATCGACCGCATCGCGGATTCCTCGGTGTCCACGGCCATGTCGACCACGCGCACGCCCGCGCCCGCCGCGGCGGCGAGCACGTTGATCGCCGCGCCGCCGGTCAGCATGGTCCCGACGAGCTGCGACGTGACCTCCCGCGGATACGCCGAGACGCCCTTCTTCGCGATGCCGTGATCGCCGGCGAACACGACGACGCGCGGGCGGGTGAACGGCCGCGGCGGCGCCTGGCCCTGGCACGAAGCGATCCACACGCCCAGCTCTTCCAGCCTGCCGAGCGAGCCCGCCGGTTTGACGAGCTTGTCGTGCAGCGCGATCGCGCCCGACCGGGCCAGGTCGCTCGGCGGTTCGATCTCGCCGAACTCGATGCCCGTTTCGCCGGTGTCCACAGCCAGGTTTCCTTTCGCCGCTGGGCGTCCCGGCGCCCAACCTACCGCCGCGCGGGCAGGGCCCTTAGGGTCGGTCGGCGTGCGGGAATCGACGGCGGCCGGGGTCGTGCTGGCGAGTGGTGCGGGGACCCGGGTCGGGGCCGCGCTGAACAAGGTCTACCTGCCGGTCGCGGGCAGGCGGGTGGTGGCGTGGTCGCTGGACGCGTTCGCCGCGGTGCCCGGGATCGGCGTGCTGGTGCTGGTGATCCGGCCCGAGGACGCGCCGCTGGCCGAGGAGGTGCTGGCCGGGACGAGCGCTCCGGTGGAGATCGTGACCGGCGGCCCGACACGGCAGGCTTCCGAACTGAACGCGCTGCGCCATCTCGCGCCGCGAATCGCCGACGGGACTGTGGATTCCGTGCTGCTGCACGACGGCGCCCGGCCGTTGGTGACGTCGGAGCTGATCGCCGCGGTGCTGGAACGGACCAGGGAAGACGGGGGAGCGGTGCCGGGACTGGCCGCGGATGACGTGGTCTCGATGGCCGGACCGGACACAGTGGCGGGCCCGCTGCCCGGCGCGATCCGGGTGCAGACCCCGCAGGGCTTCCGGGCGCAACCGCTGCTCGCGGCGTACGAACAGGCCGCCGAGGAAGGGTTTCTGGGCACCGACACGGCTTCGTGCATGGAGCGGTTCTCCGCGCTGCCGGTGCGGTGGGTGCCCGGCAGCGCGGAGAACGTGAAGATCACCTATCCGCACGACCTCGCGGTGGCGGAGCGGTTCCTGCTGCGGCCTTCTTCGTAGTCGCCGCTGTGCCCGCAGGAGGTCCGTGAAGGGCTCCTTGAGGGAATCAGATTCCCTGAATGAGCCCTTCACGGACTTTCGCCGGGATGAACCCGGCTGCGCTGATCAGGGGGAAACGGTGAGCGCCGGGTCGGTGACCACGACGTCGCCCAGCGCCTCGTCGATCGCCGTGAGCAGCTCCGGCTCCAGCTTCACGCCCGCGGCCTTGACGTTGTCGTGCACCTGCTCCGGCCGCGAGGCCCCGATGATCGCCGACGCGACGTTCGGGTTCTGCAGCACCCACGCGACGGCCAGCTGCGCCATCGACAGCCCGGCGTCGGCCGCCAGCGGCTCCAGCTTCGCTACCGCGGCGAGGGTCTTCTCGTCGAGGAAGCGCTTCACCATGTTCGCGCCGCCGTTCTCGTCGGTCGCGCGCGAACCGGCGGGAAGCGGCTGGCCCACCTTGTACTTGCCGGTCAGCACGCCCTGCGCCACCGGCGACCAGACGATCTGGCTCAGGCCCTCGCGCTCGGAAGCGGGCACGACCTGCGACTCGATGACGCGCCACAGCATCGAGTACTGCGGCTGGTTCGACACGAACGGGATCTTCAGCTCGCGGGCGAGCGCCGCGCCGCGGGAGATCTGCTCGGCGTTCCACTCCGAGACGCCGATGTAGAGCGCCTTGCCCTGGCGGACCAGGTCGGCGAACGCCTGCATCGTCTCTTCCAGCGGCACCGTCCGGTCGAACCGGTGCGCCTGGTAGAGGTCGACGTAGTCGGTGCCGAGCCGCTTGAGCGACGCGTTGGCCGACTCGAGGATGTGCTTGCGCGAGAGACCCTTGTCGTTCGGCCCCTTCGGACCGGTCGGCCAGAAGACCTTGGTGAAGATCTCCAGGCTCTCCCGGCGCTGTCCCTTCAGCCCGCGCCCGAGCACCGACTCCGCGGCGGTGTTGGCGTAGACGTCAGCCGTGTCGAAGGTCGTGATGCCCGCGTCGAGCGCCGCCTTGATGCAGGCTTGCGCCTGGTCCTCCTCGACCTGGGACCCGTGGGTCAGCCAGTTGCCGTAGGAGATCTCACTGATGTTGAGGCCGCTGCGGCCGAGACGTCGAAACTCCATGCCGACAGCGTAAACGTTTCGTTCGCGAGGCTAACGACCTGTGTGCCGGACGGCTCAGTTCGGGATCGGGTCCCCGGCCTTCAGCCGCGGCTTCGGCACGCGCAGCTTGCGGATCTGGCTCGCCCGGACGAACGCGTACCAGCCGACGCCGCGCTTGGCCGTCGCCGGTTCCTTCGGGAAGCGTTCCTGGACCAGCTTCGAGATCTTGCGGCCGTTCACGAAGCCCTCGATGGCCATGACCAGCAGCATCGCCATGCAGACCAGGGTGATGTACTGCTGCACCGCCGGCGCCGGGACCAGCAGCGCGAGGAACACCAGGATCGCCAGCGGCATGAACAGGCCGAGGATGTTGCGCCGGGAGTCGACCAGGTCGCGCACGTACGCCTTGACCGGGCCCTTGTCGCGCGGCGGCAGGTACTTGTCGTCGCCCGACATCATCCGCTCGCGGCGCACGCGGGCGGCTTCCTTGCGGTCTTCCTTGCTGACCGGGTTGGCCTTGCGCAGCTCCTTGTTGCGCTTCATCGCTTCGCGCATGGAGGTGGGCGGCGCCGCGACCGGCCCGCGCCTGCGTCCCTCGGCCTCGCGGCGCTTGGGCGTCGCCTTGCCCTTTCCCGGCGTGTACGACTTGCTCGTGACCGGGGAATCGGCCACGGCGGTCTCGGCCGCGGACTCTTCGGCGGCGGGGTCAGTGGTGCTTCGGCGCAGGAACCTCACCTCACCAGGGTATTGCAGGCGTCACGGCTTTGTTCACCAGGTCGTTCCATATGCGACGATGGAGGGGAACAGATCGGGCGAGTCCCGTGTTGTGCCTAGGACACGAGATGTACCCGCAGCGAGTTCGACCAAGAGGGAGTGCCATGACGACCGCTGAGCAGACCGGTGCGGCTGCGGCCGAGACCGCCGAGGAGACCCACGGCGTGACGTTGACCGACGCCGCGGCCGCCAAGGCGAAGGCGCTGCTCGAACAGGAGGGCCGCGACGACATGCACCTGCGCATCGCCGTGCAGCCCGGCGGCTGTGCTGGCTTGCGCTACCAGCTGTTCTTCGACGAGCGCACGCTCGACGGCGACCTGTTCCGCGACTTCGACGGCCTCCAGGTCGCCGTGGACCGGATGAGCGCGCCTTACGTGTCCGAGGCCGTGATCGACTTCGTCGACACCATCGAGAAGCAGGGCTTCACGATCGACAACCCGAACGCCACGGGTTCCTGCGCCTGCGGCGACAGCTTCCACTGAGCCCAGAGCCGGAAAACGGGCCCCCGCGCGATCCGCGCTGGGGCCCGTTCTCGTTTCCGGCGTTCCCGGCCGGCTCAGACGTAGGCGTCGAGATCGGCGACCTGCGCGTGGCAGGCGTCGTCGACCGTCCACGGCCGCGCGGCCCTCGGGCGCGGCAGCCGGGCCTGGTCGACGGGCTGTTCGGGCTGCAGCGTGGACGGCAGGTGGGCGCAGTCGGCGATCAGGTCGCCGAGGGTTTCCGGTTCGGTCGCGAGGTTCACTCGAGCCACGCTATTCAGCCGGACTTGAACGGGAAACGAGTACCGGCCGGTAGTGTCGGAACGTGGCGCGGAAACTACCCGGAAGGGTCATGACCAGCGGGTAACTTGCGTCAGGGCGCGAAAACGACAGCTCATCCACCCCGTGAGGAGAACCGGTGGCAGACAAGCCCAGGATCGCCGTGTCCGGCAGCATCGCTACGGACCATCTGATGCACTTCCCGGGGAGGTTCGCCGAGCAGCTCGTCGCCGAGCAGCTGCACCGGGTGTCGCTGAGCTTCCTCGCCGACGACCTCGTCGTGCGCCGCGGCGGCATCGGCGCGAACATCGCGTTCGGCCTCGGCGTGCTCGGCGTCGAGCCGGTGCTCGTCGGCGCCGTCGGCCAGGACTGGGCGGACTACCAGTCGTGGCTGCAGCGCCACGGCGTGGACACCTCGGGCGTGCTGGTTTCCGAGGTCGCGCACACCGCGCGGTTCGTGTGCACCACGGACGAGGACATGTGCCAGATCGCGACGTTCTACGCGGGCGCGATGGCGGAGTCCCGCAACATCGAGATGGGGCCGATTTCGGATCGGGTCGGCGGGCTGGGGCTGGTGTTGATCAGTCCGGACGATCCTGAGGGCATGGTTCGGCATGCTCAGGAGTGCCGTCAGCGCGGGTACACGTTTGCCGTTGATCCCTCGCAGCAGCTGGCTCGGATGGACGGGGCGCAGGTGCGGTCGTTCGTGGAGGGGGCCAAGTACCTGTTCAGCAATGACTATGAGTGGGAGTTGCTGCTGCAGAAGACTGGGTGGACCGAGGCTGACGTGCTGGAGCGCGTTGGGCTGCGGATTACCACGCTGGGGGAGAAGGGCGTTGAGATCGTCGGGCGGGACGGGACTGCGTTGCAGATCGGGGCCGTGCCGGAGCGGGGGAAGGCTGATCCCACTGGGGTGGGGGATGGGTTCCGGGCTGGGTTCCTTGCTGCGATCGATGGCGGGTTGAGTTTGGAGCGGGCGGCGCAGTTGGGGTGTTTGATCGCTGTGCTGGTGCTGGAGACTGTGGGGACGCAGGAGTGGCGGCTGGAGCGGGGCGAGGCGTTGACTCGGCTGCGGGAGGCGTTCGGGCCTGAGGCTGCTGAGGAGATTGCGGCGGTTTTGCCTGCTTGAGTCTCGGTCCGCCTCGTCGCCTGGCGGCGACATCGCTTGGTGGTTGCGTGGGGCACCCCGAAGCTTGATTGTGCTGACGGTCGGTGGGTGCTTGTCAAGGCGGGAAAGATGCCTTGACAAGCACCCACCGACCGCAGATGCGCTTCGTATCGGGGTGCGGGGGAGGGCTGGGTGCCTCGCTCGTTGGGTGCGCCGGTGCGGTTTTAGGGCCGTGAGGGGAACCCTGAGGGAATCAGAGTCAATGAGGGTTCCCCTCACGTCCGGTCAGAGCTTGACTGGGTAGGCCGGTTCCGGGATTTCCGGCTTGATGCGGTGTTCCACGAAGATGCCGTGCCACAGCATGAAGACCAGCAGGGCCCAGAGCTGGCGGCTGCGGTCCAGCTGGCCTTCCTTGTGTTCGTCCAGCAGGCGCAGCACTGCGGTTTTGTCCAGCAGTTCGTCGGTCTTCGAGTCGTTGATGATGCCGCGCGCCCAGTCGTACATCTCGTTGCGCAGCCACAGGCGGATGGGGACCGGGAAGCCCAGTTTCTTCCGGTTCAGGACGTGGCCGGGGATGATCTTCGCGAGGGCCTGGCGCAGTGCGTACTTGGTGGTGCCGTGCGCGAGTTTCTGGTCGAGCGGGATCGAAGCGGCGACCTTGAACACCTCGGCGTCCAGGAACGGCACGCGCAGCTCCAGCGAGTTCGCCATGGTCACCTTGTCCGCCTTGACCAGGATGTCGCCGCGCAGCCAGGTGTACAGGTCCACGTGCTGCATGCGGGCCACCGGGTCCCAGCCTCGGGACACGTCGTACCAGGGGGCGGTGACGTCCTTGAAGCCGACGCCTTCCTGGTACGTCCGCAGCACGGCGCGCAGCTGCTCGTCGCGGAAGTTGCGGGCGTTGCCGTAGTAGCGGTCTTCCAGGGGGAGCGCGCCGCGGCGCAGGAGGTCCTTGCCTCGGGTGCCCTCCGGGATCTTCGTGGACACCTTGCCCAGCAGTTTTCGCACGCTGCCGGGGATTTTCTCGAACGGGGCCAGCGAGATCGGCTCGCCGTAGATCGTGTAGCCGCCGAACAGTTCGTCCGCGCCTTCGCCGGACAGCACTGCCTTCACGTGCTTGCGGGCCTCGCGCGCGATGAACCACAGCGGGACCAGCGCCGGGTCCGCGACCGGGTCGTCCAGGTACCAGACGATGAGCGGCAGCGCTTCCATCATCTCGTCCGCCGACACCGTGCGGACCACGTGCTTCACGCCGATCGCGGCGGCCGATTCCGCGGCCACGTCCACCTCGGAGTAGCCCTCGCGCTCGAAGCCGGTGGTGAACGCGATGAGGTTCGGGTTGTGCTCCTTGGCGAGCGTCGCGGTCGCGGTGGAGTCGATGCCGCCGGAGAGGAACGCGCCGACCGTCACGTCCGGGTCCGAGATCATGTGCTTGCCGACCGAGTCGCGCATCACATCGGCGATGCGCTCGTACAGCGCCTCGGCCTCGGCGGGGCCGTTCACCGGCTTCGCGGCGAACTTCGGGTGGAAGTAGCGGGTGAACTCGGGCTTCCCGCCCGGCGAGAGCCGGAACGAGGTGCCGGACTCGACGCGGCGGATCGCGGTGTGCAGCGACTCCGGCTCCGGCACGTACTGCAGCACCAGGTAGTGCTGCAGGGCCTTGCGGTCCAGCTCCTGCGCGACGCCGAGCGTGTCAGACAGCTCCAGCAGGCTCTTCTTCTCGCTGGAGAACGCCGTGCCCTTCGGGCCCTCGCTGTAGTAGAGCGGCTTGATCCCGAACGGGTCGCGCGCGCCGAAAACGGTCTTTTCCGCCGAATCCCAGATCAGGAACGCGAACATGCCGCGCAGCTTTTCGACCGCTTTGTCCCCGAGGTAGTGATATGCCGCGACGATCGCCTCGCCGTCGCCTTCAGTGGCGAATTTCGCACCGAATTTTTCGGCGAGCTCGTCGCGCAGCTCGCGGTAGTTGTAGATCTCGCCGTTGAAGTTCAGCGTGTAGCGGCCGGGAGCCTCCGGCGGGCCCCACACCAGCGGCTGGTGCGCGTGGTCCACGTCGATGAAGGCGAGCCGGTTGAAGCCGTACACGACCTCGGCATCGGCCCAGGTGTCCTGCTCGTCGGGGCCGCGGTGACGCTGGCAGCGCATCGCCGCGCCGACGCTCGCACGGGCCGCCGCGGCGTCGTTTTCGGTCGCGCAGATCAGTCCAAGCAGGCCGCACACGTGTACTCACACACCTCAGGGTCGGGCCGGTCCGGGGAAGGGCCCAGTATGCCGGTGCGGGGCGACTCGCCCGGAAAGCGGGTGACGCGTGGCGCAACTGGTCACCCCTTGGTCAGCGGGAGCGGCCAACTCGGCTAGGCTCCGCCTGTCACGAAGATCGGTCGAAGAAGGCCCGGTGTGAGAGGGCCTGTTGGGTGAAAGGGCAGGGCGCAGTGGGAAAACCAGAGCGCACCCCGGTGGGTAAGCGGGTCGGGCGTGTCGCCGCGCTGGCCGTGCTGGTGGCGCTGACCGCGACGGGCTGCTCGGGAGACGAGATCCTCCGCTTCGGCTGGCCCAAGGGCGTCACGCCGCAGGCCGACCAGATGCGCACCCTCTGGACGTGGACGGTCGTCGCCGCGCTCGTCGTCGGCGCGATCGTGTGGGCCCTGATCTTCTGGACCGCGATCTTCCACCGCAAGAAGAAGGGCGCGGCCGCCGAAGGCCCCGAGGACCTCCCGCGGCAGTTCCAGTACAACATCCCGCTGGAGATCTTCACGGTCGTCCTGCCGACGATCATGGTCTGCGTGCTGTTCTTCTTCACGGCGACGACCGAGAGCAAGGTCCTCGACAAGAAGCCGAACCCGGACGTCGTGGTCGACGTGATCGCCTTCCAGTGGAACTGGGAGTTCAAGTACGAGGGCGACGCCGCCAAGCGCGCCGACGGCACCCAGGTGAGCACCGTCGGCTCCTCCGGCGAGATCCCGCTGCTCGTGCTGCCGACGAACAAGACCATCGAGTACCGGCTCCGCTCGACGGACGTCATCCACTCGTTCTGGGTCCCGGAGTTCAACTTCAAGCGCGACGTGATGCCGGACCCGGAGAAGAACAACCAGGACAGCTCGTTCCAGAACTCGATCGACCGCGAAGGCTCGTTCGTCGGCCGCTGCGCCGAGCTGTGCGGGACGTACCATTCGGTGATGAACTTCGAGGTGCGCGCCTTGTCCCCGGACAAGTTCGACCAGTACCTCAAGCTGCGCACCGAGACGAACCCGAAGACCGGCAAGCCGAACACCGCGTCTGAGGCGCTGGCTTCGATGAACTGCGGCGAGCTGTGCAGCCCGTACGCGGTGACCACGAAGCCGTTCAACACCGACCGCACCGCGCGCACCGCGTCCAACTGACGGCGAACCAGAAGGAGCAGGGGACCAATCCCATGAAGGTCGAAGCCCGGATTTTCTACATGGTGGCGGGGTTTGCCGTCCTCATGACCGCCGTCTACTGGGTCATGACCGCGCTCTTCACCACCGACCAGAAGGCTGAGCCGGTCGGCATCGTCGCGCTGTTCCTGACCGGCGGCCTCGCGTTCCTCGCCGGCAGCTACATGCAGTTCGTGTCCCGCCGGATCGAAGAGCGCCCGGAGGACCGCGAGGACGCCGAGATCAGCGACGGTGCCGGCGAGCTGGGCTTCTTCAGCCCGGGCAGCTACTGGCCGGTCGCGCTGGCCGCGGCGGCCGGGCTGGCCGGCCTCGCCCTCGCGTTCTTCCACATCTGGCTGCTCGTGATGGCGATCGTGGCGCTGCTCATCGCCGTGGGCGGGCTGGTGTTTGAGTACCACACCGGTCCCGAGCACGACTGAGTTCTTCCGCTTCACCGCGACGCCCGGCTGGGAATCCCCGGCCGGGCGTTTCGCGTATCCGGCTTCGCGCGCTGCGGAGCGAGCGCCGCGGCGAGCACCGCCAGCATGCCCAGGCCCTCCGGCCAGGTGAGCCGGTGCCCGAACGCCAGCATGTCCACCACGACCGCGACCACCGGGTACAGGTAGGACAGCAGCGCGACCGTCGTGGTCGGCAGCTTGCCGATGCTGGCGTACATCAGCACGTACATCACCGCCGTGTGCACCGTGCCCAGGAGCAGCAGCCACAGCAGTCCCGGAGCCGAACTCGGCAGCGGCGTGAAAATCAGCGCTGGGGCGAGCACGATCGCGCCGACCGTCAGTTGCACCGCTGCGAGCAGATGCGGCCGGATGTGCTTGAGCTGCTTCGCGATGAAGGACGCACCGGCGTAGAGCAGGGCCGCGCCGAGCGCGAGCGCGATTCCGGCGAATCGCACGGGTTGTCCGTCATCTCCTTGTGCGGAAAGGGAAATCACCACCACTCCGGCGAACGCGATGCCCGCCCGCGCGAGGTGCGAACGGCCGACCTTCTCGCCGAGGAACACCGCCGCCATTCCGACCAGGATCAGCGGCTGGGTGTGGTAGACGACCGTGCTGACGCCGATGGACGACAGCGAGTAGGACGCGAACAGCAGCACCCAGTTGCCGACCAGCAGCAGCCCGCCGGCGATCGCGAGCAGCAGGTCGCGGCGGGTCGGCCGCCAGTCGCGGAACCAGCCCCTGGCGAGGGACCACACGACCAGCAGGACGCCGCCGACGAGGCAGCGGGCGAACGCGACCGCCGGTGCGGCCGCGCCGCTTTCGAGCACGACCGCGCCGATCGTGCCGGACAACGCCATCGCCGCGGACCACTGCAGGACCGGGCGGGATTCGGGGTTCTTCATGCGACCCAGATTCGTCTCCGCGGCGACGCTCAACCAGTGTCAGAGATGACAATGACCGCAAAACTTGTGACATGCTGGGGCGCATGGACGTGGAACGGGTCGCCGTGCTGCTCGCGGACCGGGTTTCGCCGTTCGAGCTGGGGGTCGCGTGCGAGGTGTTCGGCACCGACCGCAGTGCGGACGGCATGCCCGGCTGGGACTTCGGCGTGTGCTCGCCGGGCGGCGCGGACGTGGCCAGCTGGTCCGGCTTCGGCCTGGCAGGACTGCGCGATCTCGACTTCGCGGCGTCGGCGGATTTGGTGATTGTGCCCACGCAGGCGCCGCGGACCGCGCCGCCGCCGGAACCGCTGCTGGACGCCTTGCGCGCCGCCCGGGAACGCGGCGCGTGGGTGGCCGGGTTCTGCGCGGGAGTTTTTTCACTCGGGTACGCGGGCCTCTTGGACGGCCGTCGCTGCACCGTGCACTGGATCTACGAACCGGAATTCCGCCGCCTGTTCCCCACCGCGGAAGTGGACCCGCAAGCCCTCTACGCGGACGACGACGGCGTGTTCACCAGCGCCGGGACCGTCGCCGCGGTGGACCTCTGCCTGCACCTGGTGCGCCGCCTGCGCGGGGTCACGGCGGCGACGGCGCTGGCCCGGCGAATGGTGGCCGCTCCGCATCGCGCGGGCGGGCAGGCGCAGTTCGTGCAGGCCCCGGTGCCCGCGACGGCCGCCCCGGACGACGCGGTGGTCGCCGAAGCGCTCGAATGGGTGGAACGACGGTTGGATCAACCGTTCACGGTCGCGGAATTGGCTCGCCGCAGCGGATTGGGTGAGCGGACGTTCCTGCGCCGGTTCTCGGCCGCGACCGGGACGACGCCGCACCGCTGGCTGACCGAACGCCGCCTCGACCGGGCGCAGGCGCTGCTGGAGGAGGGCTCGCTTTCGGTGGAGGACATCGCGGTGGCCTGCGGATACGCGTCGGCGGCGGCGTTGCGGCACCAGTTTTCGCGGTTGCGCGCTACTACGCCGAGCGCTTACCGGACCGCCTTCCGTTCGTGAGCCTTGGTCCGGCTCGTCGCGATCCTGCTGTGGCGGATCTTCGCGGGAGCGGCTGCGTGCTCGCTGCTCGCACAGACGTCCGTGAGGGCCACCCTGAGGGACTCAGATTCCCTCAGGGTTCCCCTCACGACATCCGCGCCAGCCCAACCGCGCCCGTCGACCGAGGGCAGCTTCACGCACCGCGCTCGTGAGGAGTTTCCTTCCTCCAGCAGTGGGCGGGCGCGCAGTGGCAAGGATCCGCCTCGTCGGCCGGCGCCTGCAGCACCCTGACAAGCACCCCTGCCGCGAACCCACCGCGCACCGCGCTACTGAGAAAACCTCATTGGGGCGCTCGCAACGCCCGCCCCACAGCGCCCCGAACGACTCGCTGAAAACGACAAACGCCGCACCGGGCGCGGAAAAGCGCCCGATGCGGCGTTCAGCCGATGCGAACGGTCAGCGCTCAGCCGAGGAGAACGCGATCCACCGGTCCAGCAGCGCCGCTGCCGCGCCGTTGTCGATGGCCTGGCGTGCTCGGTCCAGTCCGGCCGCCAAGTCGTCCTCGAGCGAATCGGAGAAGCCCGCGAAGGCGGCCAGCGCGGCGGCGGCGTTCAGCACCACCGCGTCGCGCACTGGGCCGGTCTTGCCGCTGACCAGTTCCCGGACTACCTCCGCGTTCGCCGCGGCGTCGCCGCCGCGCAGGTCCTCCGCCGTGGCGCGCGGGATGCCGAGCGACTGCGGGTCGAAGGTGCGTTCCGTCACCGTGCCGCCGGAGACCACCAGCACCGACGTCGTCGTGGTGGTGGTGATCTCGTCCAGCCCGTCGTCGCCGCGGGCCACCAGCACCGACATCCCGCGCTGGGCGAAAATCTCCGCCAGGGCACGGGTTTTGTCCGCGTACGCGCAGCCGATCAGCGCGCTCTGCGGCTGCGCCGGGTTGGTGAGCGGGCCGAGCAGGTTGAACGTGGTCGGCACGCCCAGTTCGCGCCGCGGCGGGCCGGTGTGCCGGAACGCCGGGTGGAACGCCGGGGCGAAGCAGAACCCGATGCCGATCTCCTCGAGCGACGCGAGCACCGCTTCCGGCGGCAGGTCGATCTTCACTCCGAGGGTTTCCAGCACGTCGGCCGCGCCGGACTTCGACGACGCGCTCCGGTTGCCGTGCTTGGCCACCGGCGCGCCCGCCGCCGCGGTGACGATCGTCGCCATCGTGGAGATGTTCACCGAGTTCGACCGGTCGCCGCCGGTGCCGACGATGTCCACCGCGGGACGGCTCAGCGTGATCCGCCGGGCGTGCGCCAGCATCGCGTCGGCCATGCCGGCGATCTCCGCGGGCGTTTCGCCCTTGGCGCGCAGCGCGACCGCGAAACCGCCGATCTGCGCCTGCCCGGCGCTGCCGGACATGATCTGGTCCATCGCCCACGCCGTGTCCTCCGCGGACAGGTCCTCGCCGGCGATGAGCCGGGTCAGCAGCGCGGGCCAGGTGTGCGGGGTGGCGCCCACCGGGCTCAGCCGCCGTTGACGGCGGGGACCCGCCCGGCGCGCAGCACGCCGGCGACGGTTTCCGCCGCGGTCAGCGGGTCGAGGGGGTGCACCAGCACGGCGTCGGCCAGCGCCCAGGTGGCGAGCCATCGGTCGTCCCGGCGGCGGACGGCCACCACGATCGGCGGGCAGTCGTCGATCTCGTGCTTGAGCTGGCGGGTCAGGCCGATGCCGCCGGTCGGCTGCGCCTCGCCGTCGAGGATCGCGAGGTCGACCGAGCCCGCGTCCATCTCGGCGAGCACGTCGGCGATGCCGGCCGCCTCGACCCACTCGACGCGGCCGAGGTCGGCCGCCGGGCGCCTGCCGACGGCGTTCATGATCGCCTCGCGGACCTCGGCCTTGTGGCTGAACACCAGGATCCGCTGGGACTGCTCGCTCATTGAGCACGCCTCCGTCTCGTCACGGGTGGAACAGCCGCGATCGTATCGGCCGAGACGCATCTCACGCGGACGCGGTGGGCGAGTCACCCGGTTGCCGCGCCTCCCAGCCCGGGGCGTCGCCGCCGAGCCGCTGCGCCAGACCGGCCATCCGGGACCGTTCCTGGGCGCAGTGCAGGGCGTCCAGGACCTGCACCCGCCGGGCGTGCGCCAGCACCCGGTCGCCGTCGCGGCTTTGTTCGCGCAGGTCGTAGCCGTCCTGCGCGAGAATCGCCGCCGCCTCCTCCAGCCGGTGCGCCGGAAGGACGAGGTGATGGACGAGCACTGCGGGCGCTTCGCTTGCCCAGCCGGGTGAATCGGCGAGCACCGCCGAATCCGCGACGGCCGGATCGAACGCCGAAACGACCGTCCGCAGACCGGGCGCGTCCGGGTCGAGAACCGCTTTCTCCGGCTTTCTCACCAGGTCACGGAGCTTCTCCAGCCAACTCACGAGTAGCTCCTTCCGCCGCTGGTCCGCGTCTCGCGCGCGGGTGTGACGCGAAGCTCCCACGACCCGCCGCAGACCCGGCGGGCGGGGTGCGGTCGCGAGAGGACATAATGCGATCCGTGACAACGGCAGCTCCCACCATCAGCCAGCGGGTCCACTCGCTGAACCGGCCGAACATGGTCAGTGTCGGCACCGTCGTGTGGCTGTCCAGCGAACTGATGTTCTTCGCCGGACTGTTCGCCATGTTCTTCACCGTCAAGGCGCAGAACCCGGCCGGGGCGTCCTGGCCGCCGCCGTTGCACGGCGAGGAATTCCACCTCAACGTCGGGTACGCGATCCCGTTCACGGTGATCCTCGTGCTGTCGTCGCTGACCTGCCAGTTCGGCGTGTTCGCCGCGGAGCGGGGCGACGTCTACGGCCTGCGGCGCTGGTACATCGTGACGCTGATCATGGGCGCGATCTTCGTGTTCGGGCAGGCGAACGAGTACCACAACCTGGTCGAGGAGGGGCTCACGATCCCGTCCGGCCCGTTCGGCACGGTGTTCTACCTCGCGACCGGTTTCCACGGCCTGCACGTGATCGGCGGGCTCATCGCCTTCGTGTTCCTGCTGGTCCGCACGAAGCTCAGCAAGTTCACTCCGGCGCAGGCCACCTCGGCGATCGTCGTGTCGTACTACTGGCACTTCGTCGACATCGTGTGGGTCGGCCTCTTCGCGGTGATCTACATCCTTCCCTGATCTCCGCACCGCCCACCACAAAACGGCCTGAACTGACAGCAAGGGTTGCCGCAAGATGACCACCAGCACCAAATCCTCGGAGCGCCGGTTCCGCGCGCGCTCGAAGATGCGCAGGCGCCTCGCGGGCGTGCTCGCACTCGGCGTCGCCCTGGTGGGGGCCGGCGCCCTGTACGCCGTGTTCGCCCCGGAGCCGCAGACCGCGCAGGCACAGGGCGACCCGGCGCTGCTGCGCCAGGGCGAGCAGGTCTACAACAACACCTGCATCGAATGCCACGGCGCGAACCTCGAGGGCGTCAAGGACCGCGGTCCGAGCCTCATCGGCATCGGCGACGCGGCCGTCTACTTCCAGACTTCCTCCGGCCGGATGCCCGCGGCGCGCCAGGAGGCGCAGATCGCCCGCAAGCCGCCGAAGCTGACCCCGAGCGAGATCGACGCGGTCGGCGCCTACGTGCAGGCGCACGGGGGCGGCGCGCAGCGTCCGGAGGAGCGCGGCGAGGCGCTGCGCGGCAACGACCCGGCGCGCGGCGGCGAGCTGTTCCGGCTCAACTGCGCCTCGTGCCACAACTTCACCGGCCGCGGGGGCGCGCTGTCGGCGGGCAAGTACGCGCCGCCGCTCGACCCGGCCACCGAGGAGCAGATCTACGACGCGATGCTCACCGGGCCGCAGAACATGCCGAAGTTCTCCGACCGCCAGCTCAGCGCCGAGGAGAAGAAGGACATCATCGCCTACGTCAAGTCGGTGTCCGACGGCAACAACGACCCGGGCGGCAACGGTCTCGGCGGGGTCGGCCCCGCCTCCGAAGGCGTCATCGCCTTCGTCGTCGGAATCGCCGCGCTCGTCGGCATTACGCTGTGGATTGGATCGAAGGCATGAGTGCCGAAGGGCCCAAGCCGCCCTCGGAGGCGGAGCTGGCTGAGATGGACCGCGACGAGCTGCTCAAGCTCGGCGGTCAGCTGGACGGCGTCGAAATCGTCGAGTACCCGGAGCCGTGGCCGGTCGAGGGCACCCGCGCGGAGCGTCGCGCGCAGCGCCTCGTCGCGTTCTGGTTCGCCCTGTCGGCGCTCGCCGGCCTGGCGTTCGTGGTCGTGATGGCCTGGCCGAAGTGGTGGGAGTACAAGGACCCGAGCGACCCCAGCGGGCACTCGACCTACAGCCTCTACACCCCGGCGCTCGGCGTCACGCTCGGTCTCGCGGTGCTGGCGCTCGGCATCGGCGTGATCCTCTACACCAAGAAGTTCGTCCCGCACGAGGTCTCGGTGCAGCAGCGCAGCGACGGCCCGTCCGCGGAGGTCGACCGGGCCACCATCCTGGCCCACCTGGCCGACGCCGGGACCCGCAACGGCATCGCCCGCCGGTCGCTGATCAAGCGCACCGCGGGCGCGGGTGCGGGCGCGCTCGGACTCGCGGTGGCGGCGCTGCCGCTCGCGTCCTTCATCAAGGACCCGTGGAAGGACACCGAGAACCGGGACGGCCTCTGGCACACCGGCTGGCTGCCGAACTTCCCCGGCGAGAAGGTCTACCTGCGCCGCAACACCGGCGACCTCGAAGCCGACGTCAAGCACGGCGTCGCGCTGGTCAAGGCCGAGGACCTGGACGCGGGCGCGATGGAGACGGTCTTCCCCTACCGCGAGTCGGAGAAGGGCGACGAGAAGAAGCTGTCCGAGGCGCTGTTCCGGGTCGACAACCCGGTCATGCTCATCCGGCTGCGCCCGACCGACGCCGCGCGCGTGGTCAAGCGCAAGGGCCAGGAGGACTTCAACTTCGGCGACTACTACGCGTACACGAAGATCTGCAGCCACGTCGGCTGCCCGACCTCCCTGTACGAACAGCGCACGAACCGCATCCTCTGCCCGTGCCACCAGTCGCAGTTCGACGCCCTGCACTACGCGAAGCCGATCTTCGGCCCGGCGACCCGTCCGCTCGCCCAGCTTCCGATCACGGTTGACGAAGAGGGATACTTGATCGCGAAGGGCGATTTCATCGAGGCCATCGGACCGGCCTTCTGGGAGCGTAAGTCATGAGTTCACTCACCACGCCGACCAAGGGCACGAGCGCACTCCAGAAGCACCTGGGCGAGGCCGCGGACAACGCGGACCAGCGGTACAAGCTGGCCAAGGGCCTGCGGCACCAGATGAACAAGGTGTTCCCGACCCACTGGTCCTTCCTGCTGGGCGAGATCGCGCTGTACAGCTTCATCGTCATCCTGCTGTCCGGGGTGTACCTGACGCTGTTCTTCGACCCCTCCATGCAGGAGGTCACGTACAACGGCAGCTTCACGAACATGCAGGGCATGCAAATGTCCCAGGCGTTCCGCACCACGCTGGACATCTCGTTCGACGTGCGCGGCGGCCTGTTCGTGCGGCAGCTGCACCACTGGGCGGCGCTGATCTTCGTCGCGTCGATGATGGTGCACATGCTCCGGATCTTCTTCACCGGCGCGTTCCGCAAGCCCCGCGAAGCGAACTGGGTCATCGGCGGCCTGCTGCTGATCCTGGGCATGTTCGAGGGCTTCTTCGGCTACTCGCTCCCGGACGACCTGCTGTCCGGCACCGGTATCCGCGCGACCCTGTCCGGCATCGTGCTGTCGGTGCCGGTGATCGGCACCTGGATCCACTGGGCGCTGTTCGGCGGGGAGTTCCCCGGCGACCAGATCATCCCGCGGCTCTACACGCTGCACATCCTGCTGATCCCGGGCATCATGCTGGCGCTGATCGGCGCGCACCTCGCGCTGGTCTGGTACCAGAAGCACACCCAGTTCCCGGGCGTGCGGCGCAAGGAGACCAACGTCGTCGGCGTGCGGATCATGCCGTACTTCGCCCTCAAGGGCGGCGCGTTCTTCACCCTGGTCGTGGGCGTGCTGGCGCTGATGTCCGGCCTGTTCCAGATCAACCCGGTGTGGAACTTCGGGCCGTACAACCCGTCGATGGTGTCCGCGGGATCCCAGCCGGACTTCTACATGGCCTGGGCGGACGGCATGCTCCGGATCTGGCCCGCCTGGGAGGTCTACCTCGGGAACTACACGATCCCGGCGGTGTTCTTCCCCGGCGCGATCGGCATGCCGATCCTGTTCGCGCTCCTGCTGACCTATCCGTTCCTGGAACGGAAGCTGTCCAAGGACACCGCGCACCACAACCTGCTCCAGCGGCCGCGCGACGCACCGGTCCGCACCGCGCTGGGCATGATGGCGCTCGGGTTCTTCGCGGTGATCGAACTGTCCGGCTTCAACGACATCATCGCCGACCAGTTCGACATCTCGCTGAACGCGACGACGTGGGCCGGGCGCATCGGCGTGCTGATCGTGCCGCCGATCGCGTACTACGTCACCTACCGGATCTGCCTCGGCCTGCAGCGGTCCGACCGGGAGGTGCTGGAGCACGGTGTCGAGACCGGCATCATCAAGCGGCTCCCGCACGGCGAGTTCATCGAGATCCACCAGCCGCTGGGCGGCACGGACAGCCACGGCCACGCCATCCCGCTCGAGTACCAGGGCGCGGCGGTGCCGAAGAAGATGAACAAGCTCGGCACCGCGGGCACCGCTGTCCCGGGTTCGATCTGGACGCCGGACCCGGCGGAGGAGTCGAAGGCACTCGAGCGCGCTCGCGGCAACGGCCACGGGAACGGACACGGGAAGCTCGAGGGCACCGAGGAGTCGACCGAGGTCGGTTCCGGGCACTGAGTCCCGCAGAACGCCGGAAGGCCCCTTCCTCATCGCGAGGGAGGGGCCTTCTCGTGTTTCAGAGCTGGATGCGGGCGACGATCTCGTCGTCGTCCATTTCGCCGGTCGGCCGGAAGCCCAGCTGCTGGTAGAAGGGGCCGGGGCTGTGCTTGCCCGGCATCCAGCTGACCGTGACGAATTCGGCGTCGCGGCGGCGCGCTTCGGCCAGCACCGCCTGGACGGCGAACCGTCCGTAGCCCTTTTTCTGGTGTTTGGCGGCGATGTTCAGCCGCCACAGGTAGTGGCGGTAGTAGTCGGTCGGATTGTCCGGGTCGAACGCGGCCATGACGAAGCCGACGAGTTTGTTCCCGGCGTAGATCAGCCTCGGCCAGGCGATTTCGTGCTGGACATAGGCTTCGGCGAGCGAGCAGGCGACCGGAGCGACGTAGTCGCGTTGATGCTTCGCCACTTTGAGATCGCAGGCGTCTTCCACATTGTCGACCGTGACTTCGACCAGTCTCGGGGTCGTCATGCGAAATACGGTAGCGCTGCCGCCGGGGTTCAGAGCTGGATGCGGGCCACGACCTCGCCCTCGTGCTGCTGGCCGGTGGGCTGGAATCCCAGCCGCAGATAAAACGGCTCCGGACTGTGCTCGCCGGGCACCCACAGCACTGTCGCTGATTCCTGTCCGCGGCGGCGCGCTTCGGCCAGTACCGCTTCGACGGCGAACTTCCCGTAGCCCTTTTTCTGGTGCTCGGCCGAGATGTTCAGCCGCCAGATGCCGCAGCGGAAGTAGTCGATCGGACAGCCCGGATCGAAGGCGGCCATGACGAAGCCGACGAGATCGTCGCCGGCGTAGACCAGCCTCGGCCACGCGACGCCCGGCTGGGCGTAGGCCTCGGCCAGCGAACGGGCGACCGGGGCCACGTAGCGCTCCTGGTGCGGCGCCACCGACAGATCGCAGGCCGCGCCCACGTTGTCGCTGGTGACCTCGGCCAGCCGCAGTGTCGTCATGCCCCGGACGTTAGCCCGGGGGTACGACAATTCTCAGGCTCCTTCGACGCCGATCTCGAACGCGGAGTCGGTGTCGGCGCGGGAGTAGGACCGGAACGCGATGTGGGTGACGGTGTCGAGGACGCCGCGGACCTTGCCGATGCGGCCGGGGATCAGGTCGGCGAGGTCTTCGTGGGCCTGCACGCGCACGGTGGCGATGAGGTCGACGTCCCCGGCGCACGAGTAGACCTCGGACACCTGGTCGAGGTCCGCGATCGCCTGCGCGGCCTGCGGGATTTCCTCGGCCTCTACGTTGATCAGCACGATCGCCGTGATCACAGCGTTCCTCCCACTTCCTGGCGGTAACCGACGTGCGCGATCGTAGCCGGGAACACGCCCGCGCATGGTGCGGCGGGGCTTCTCAACCCGCGACGTGTTCGAGCGACCGGGCGTCGGCGACCCGGGCGAGCCAGGATTGCCACCCGGCGACAGCGGCGGGCTCGGCCCACGGCCGGGTGGTACGGACGAGCCGGGTCCCCGGCCGGGCGAGCCAGCGCAGCAGGATTCCGACCTCCTCGCCGGGAGCCCCACGCAGCGGACCGTCGCCGGGCAGCACGGTTTCCCCGGCGGCGACGAGGGATTCGACCACCGGCATCGGCGGCACCCCGCGCCGGGCGACTCCCGCGGAGGCGAGCCTGCCGTAGCGGATGACAGACAGTTCCCAGCCGCCGTTGCCGTCCGGGGCCGCCGCGATGAGTTCCGCGACCGACGCGAGCGCGGCCTGCCGGTGCGCGCGGCCGACGGCGCGGACCAGCCCGGCCAGTTCGTCGCGGTGGCGCGCGGCCTGTTCGTAATGCCTTCGCTCGGCCAGCTCCTCCAGTCGCGCCGCCGCCAGGTGCAGCGGACGGCCGTCGTGACCGGCGATGAGCCCGCGGGCAGCTTCGACAGCGGGGGAGTAGTCGGCGACGGTCTGCCTGCCCGCGCACGGGGCTCCGCAACGGCCGAGTTCCGCCAGGACACACGGTGTGCCGGACGCGGCGGTGGCGGAGATGCGTTGGGTGCAGGTGCGCAATCCGGAAGCGTCGGCGAGAGTCTCGGCGGCCGTGCGCGCGTCGGCTTGGCTGCGGAACGGCCCGAGCGTGCCCGCGCGCGGCAGACGGACCACGGAAAGCCGCGGGAAAGCCTCGTCGGTGAGGCTGATCCACCAGCCGTGGTGCGGGTTTTTCGAACGCCGGTTGTAGGCGGGCCGGTGCGCGGCGATCAGCCGCAGTTCGCGGATCTCGGCTTCGAGGGAATGCGCGCACTCGATGGCGTCCACCCGCTCCGCCAGCGCGACCATTTCCCGGATCCGGCCCCGGCTCTCCGAACCGGTGAAATACGTGCGCACGCGCCGTCTCAGGTCGCGCGCGGTGCCTACGTACAGGACTTCGTCCCGCGGTCCCTTGAAGAGGTACACGCCGGGCCGCGACGGGAGGTCGGCGGCGAGGTTTCGCTTGCGCCGCTGGGCTGGCGTGACGTCCGGGAGGTAGTCGATCAGCTCTTCGACGGTGTGCACGCCGAGGTTGCCGACGCGCTCCAGCAATGCGTGCAGGACGTCGGTGGTGGCGCGGGCGTCGTCGAGCGCGCGGTGCGTCGGCCGGGTGCGCGCGCCGAGCAGCATGGACAGCGACGACAACCGGTAGCTGCGCGCTTCTTCTCTCGGGATGACGCGGCGCGCCAGCTTCACCGTGCAGACGACGGTGGGACGCGGCCAGACGTAGCCGTGTCCTTCGCAGGCGGCCTTCATGAAGCTGGTGTCGAAGCCGGAGTTGTGCGCGACCAGCACGGTGCCCGCGATGAACTCCAGGAACGCGGGCAGCACGTGTTCGATCCGCGGCGCGTCGTAGACCATCGCCTGCGTGATCCCGGTCAGCTCGACGATCTGCGGCGGGATCGGCGTGCCCGGGTTGACCAGCGTCGCGAACTCGCCCAGCACCTGGCCGGCGCGGACCTTGACCGCGCCGATCTCGGTGATCCCGTCCGGCCCTGGCTTGGTGCCGGTGGTCTCGAGGTCGAACACGACGAACGTGGTGTCCCGCAGCGGGGTGCCGAGCTCGTCGAACGCCAGCTGAGCCTGGTCCGGCCTCGGTCGGGTCTCCATGATCGCGCACAGTAGGGCCGACCACCGACAATCTTCGCGCGCGCCGCCCGTGGCCCGATGGTGACCAGCGGAACGGGCCGGTGCGGCGCGGGATCCGGCGGCGGGGCCTACCCTGGACCAATGCACCCTCAGCCCGTCGAACCGGAAGAAGCCGCGGAGGCCGTCGGCCCCTCGGCGGTTCCGGCGCGGGCGGGAGAGGACGCCGAGGCCGCCGAACCGGGGACGTGTCCGGAACCGGCCACGTGGACGAGCCTGCCGGAGGCGGTGCGCGAGCGGATCGCCGAACTGGCCGCGGCCGCGGTCGCGAAACTGCCGGTCGCGGACGTGCCGCGGCAGCTGCGGCCGGTGGCGAAATTCGCCCCCGCCAAACGCGCGAAGCTCGGCGGCACCGCGCTGCTCACGGCGTTAGGGGATTCGGCGCAGTTCCGGACCGCGGTCCTGGAATGGCTGCGCGAGCACCGGACCGACGCGCTGGACCCGAACGTTTCCGACTCCGTCTCGGCCGCTGCCGCCGCGGTGCTGCTCGGCGAATCCGGCGCGGCCGGACGCGTGCGGCTGGTCGCGAAGAACGCCGAGGAAACCGCGCTGCGCGCTGAGCGGGACGCGGCGCTGGCCCGGAACCAGCGGCTGGAAGTCGAAATCGCCGAGCTGCGCGCCGAGCTGGAAGAGGCGCGCGGAGCGGTCGAGAGCGCGCGCGGCGAACGCGAGGCCGAAGTCGAGAAGCTGCTGCGCCGACTGCGTGAGCAGGGCGTGCTGCTGCGGCAGGCCAAGGACGCGGCCGAGGCGGCGCGCGCCGAACTGGCCGACGGAGGCGCGACGCGGGAACGCGAGATCGAGATGCTGAACGTGCAACTCGACCGGGAACGCCGCCGGGTCGCCGCGGAACGCACTCGTGCTGAACGGGCGGTCGCGGACGCGGAGATGGCCCGGCAGTCGGCGCGCGAGGCCAGGGAGGCCGACGAGGTCCGGCTGGCGTTGCTGGTGGACACGATCGACGGCGCGGTGCACGGCCTGCGGCGCGAACTGGCTTTGGGCGACCGCGGCGCGCGCCCTGCCGACATGGTGAGCGGCGCGCGGTCCGGACTCGGCCCGGGCGGGCGGATCCAGGACGTCACGGCGCTCGACCGGCATCTGGCGTTGCCGAACGTCCATCTCATCGTGGACGGCTACAACGTCACCAAAACGGGTTACCCGGAACTGGCGCTGGCCGATCAGCGAGACCGGCTGGTGCATCAGCTCTCGGCACTGGCGGCGCGCACGTCGGCGGAGGTCACGGTGGTGTTCGACGGGGCCGGCGTGCTGTCGGTGCCCGCCGCGGTGCCGCGCGGGGTGCGGGTGCTGTTTTCCGAGCGTGGCGTGCTTGCCGACGACGTGATCCGGTCGCTGGTCGCGGCCGAGCCGAAGGGCCGTCCGATGGTCGTCGCGACATCCGACCGGGCGGTCGCGGACTCGGTCCGCGCGGGCGGCGCGCACCCGGTGGCGTCGGCGGTTCTCGTCAGCCGATTGGGTCGTGTCTGATCCTGGCCGCCCTCGCGGCTCCGGAAATTGTCGGTGGTGCTTCCTACCGTTTGTTCCCGAGGCGATTCCCGGAACCGGTCCGGGGCCTCGCGGACGAACGGAGGCCCGGCAATGGGCGAGAACAAGCAGGAGCGGTTCGGAGTCGGTTCCGGCATGCGTGCGGCGGAGTCGGCTGGGGTTAGCGGGGGAGTTCGGTTCGCGGCGGGGCCGGGGGATCGGAACGCCGGGGTTGGTGGCGGGGCTCTTGAGCGCTCTCGGCCGTTGGATCATGGGGCTGCTGAGCGGTCGCGGCCGCCGGACGTTGGGGCTGAGGGCTCTCGGCCGCCGGACCATCAGGCTGACGGAGCGGTTGAACGGTCCCGGCCGCTTGGTCGTGGGGCTGGCGTGGCTGCTGAGCGCTCCCGCCAACCGGACCATGGGGGCGGAGGCGAGCCTGAGCGCTATCAGCCGCCGGATGATCGGGAGGGTGGGGCTGCCGAGCTGTTCCGGCCGCCGGGTCACGAGCTTGGCGGGGAGGCTGACCACTCCCGGCTGCCGCACCGTCGGCATGGCGAGGCGGCTGAACGGTCCCGGCCGCCGGACCGGAGCGGTCACCCGGGCGGGGAGGGTCCGGCGGTGAGTCTTGCCACTGGGGTGAGTCCGGCCACGGGCCAAGCGCGGGACCGGGACCTGGAGGCGCGCCGGGAAACCACCGTTTCGTCGGCTTCTGGCGGAAGCGCTGCTGCTGCGGCTTCGTCCGGCGAAAGCGAGTGCGCGGAGCCTGTCAGTCAACGGCGCTCAGCGCGACAGCACCCGGGCGCGGCACGAAGCGCGAAGCGGGCGAAACCCGTTGCCTCCCGCCAGGAAGAGCGGCGTCCGGCCGGTGCGGTGGACGTCGCGGTCGAGGACATCGACACGTTCGTCGTCGACTGCGACCGGTGTGCGGTGCGCGGGGCGGCGTGTGCCGATTGCGTGGTCAGCGTGCTGCTCGGGCCGCCGGTCGGCCTCGTCTGGGACGCGGACGAGCGGCGGGCTGTCGACGCGCTCGCCGAGGCGGGGATGGTGCCGCGGCTGCGCCTGGTTCCGGAGACCGACAGTAGGTCGGCGTGACACCAGTGGGTGACACTGGCTCGCCGAGCGGTCGCCTCGGTGCGGTGAACGGTAAGTAGTCGAAGGGGTCGTTTGTGCTGCCAGAGCGTGTGACTTAAGTCACGTGTAGCTGCTGTGCTGGTCCGATGGTGTTTCGCCGGACTACGGAGAGTTTTTACGGGGGGCCCGGTGGACGCGCCGACGGTCTTTTCGTAACCTGGCCGAGATCTCGCGCCAGTCAGCTGTCGGACGACGGCGACGCGGGATCGCCGCCGGTTCGGCTTTGTCGGGGAGTCAGGACCGGAACCAATCACCGTGCGCGGGAAAAGCTGTTGTGGCACACGACGGCCGGAACGCGGACGGGCAGCGTGCGCGAAGAGGGCCCCCGACCTCTTCCGCGCCGGGGTTCCGGCCACGGCGGCCCGACGAGCAAAGGAGACCCGCGCGGCCGTGCAGTCGCATCCAGTCAAGCGCGTGGTGTCAGGCGCCCTCGCGGCCGCCTCGGTGATCGCAGTCGTCGCCGTGGCGCAGCCAGCGGGCACCGCAGCCGCTTCCCCCCTCCCCGTCCTCCAGGCCCCGCCGGACTCCGGTTCGGACGCTCTCGCCAAGTACCGCGACCTCGCGGCGCAGGCGGAGAAGGCGAACGAGGACCTCCTGAAAGCCAAGGACGACCTCACTGCCCGCCAGGGCGACCTCGACAAGGCCAACGCGGACGTGGGCAACGCCCACAACCTCTCCGCGCAGGCCGCCGAGAACGAGAAGAAGTACAAGGTCGACGTCGACAAGTTCGCGAACGCGTCGTTCCTGTCCGGCGTGCAGATGAACAAGCTGTCCGCGCTGCTGGCGGGCACGTCGACGCAGGAGTTCCTCGACCGTTCGTCGGCGCTGGACCAGATCGCCTCGCAGAAGGCCGTCGCGCTGGAGAAGCTCCAGGGCGCGGTCGACCAGGCCAAGTCCGCCGAGAAGCTGGCCGCCGACGCCGCACAGCGGGCCACCGCGGCGCGCGACGCGGCGGCGAAGCTGACCGAGGACATCACGGCCAAGAAGAAGTCGCTCGACGACCAGGTCGCCGAGCTGAAGAAGACCTCGTCGGCGCTGAGCGCGGCCGACCGCAACGCGCAGAAGGACACCGGCGGCGACATCTCGGTGGACCTCGCGAACGCGGGCCCGGCCGCGGCGGCTGCCGTCCAGGCCGCGCTGAGCCAGCGGGGCAAGCCCTACGAGTGGGGCGCCACCGGGCCGAGCTCGTACGACTGCTCGGGCCTCATGCAGTGGGCCTACCGGCAGGCCGGCATCTCGCTGCCGCGCTCGAGCCAGCAGCAGAGCCAGACCGGCACGCCGGTCCCGCGCAGCCAGCTGCAGCCCGGCGACCTGGTGTTCTACTACACGCCGGTCTCGCACGTGGGCATGTACATCGGCAACGGGATGATGGTGCACGCGCCGACCACCGGCGACGTCGTCAAGATCTCGCCGCTGCAGAGCCAGTACGTGGGCGCCCGCCGGGTCGCCTGACCGGACGCTCTCGCTCCCACCGGGGCGGTGCCGCATTGCGCGGTGCCGCCCCGGTGTTTTTTGTGGGGACGGTTCAGGGGTTTCGTGCTTGGGACTCTGCGCCGACTACCCGGTGATGGGCCGGTGCGCGGGCGAGTGGCGGGTCGATGCGAGCCGTGCGTCGGTTTCGTGTGTGGGACTGCGCGCCGACCACCCGGCGATGAGCCTGTGCGCGGGCGAGTGGCGGATCAAGCCGAGCCGCGCGTCGGTTTCGTCCCTTAGACTGCGCCCCGCCACCGGCGAAAGCGGCCAAGACCCAGCCCGAGCTGAAGAAGCCGGGCGGACTCCCGCTTCACCGCGACGGGCCCGCGCAATCGCTCGTCGGTAGCCTGCGGGGGTGCTGAGGACCCTGCTCGTGACGAACGACTTCCCGCCGCGCCCCGGGGGTATCCAGAATTACCTCAATTCGCTGGCCATCCGGCTGCCCGCGGACGACCTCGTCGTTTACGCGCCCTCCTGGGAGCGCAGCAGCGGCTCGCACGTCGAGTTCGACGCGGCCGCTCCGTTCGAAGTCGTGCGGCATCCGACGTCGTTGATGCTCCCCACGCCCGATGTCCTGCGGCGTGCGAAGCAGATCATGCGCGCCCGCGACTGTCAGGCCGTCTGGTTCGGTGCGGCGGCTCCGCTCGCGCTGCTCGGGCATCCGTTGCGGCAAGCCGGTGCGCGCCGGATCGTCGCGTCCACGCATGGGCATGAAGTCGGCTGGTCGATGCTTCCTGGCTCCCGGCAAGCGCTGCGGCGCATCGGCGAGACGGTGGACGTCGTCACGTACGTCAGCAAGTACACGCGCAACCGGTTCGCCGCCGCGTTCGGGCGGCATGCTGGGCTCGAAATGCTGCCGAGCGGTGTCGACACCACGGTTTTCGCGCCGGATCCGGCTGGTCGCGAGGAAATCCGGGCTCGGCACGGGCTTGGCGATCGGCCGACCGTCGTGTGCGTTTCGCGGCTGGTTCCGCGCAAGGGCCAGGACATGCTGATCTCCGCGTTGCCCGCGATCCGGGAGCGCGTGCCTGGCGCGGCCTTGCTGCTCGTCGGGGGCGGGCCGTATCGCAAGCGGCTCAACCAGCTGGCTGGCGCGCTGGGGGTGGCCGACGACGTGGTCTTCACCGGCTCGGTGCCGTGGGAGGAACTGCCCGCGCACTACAACGCGGGCGACGTCTTCGCGATGCCTGCCCGCACGCGCGGCAAGGGGCTCGACGTGGAAGGGCTCGGCATCGTCTACCTGGAGGCGTCCGCGACCGGGCTGCCGGTGGTCGCGGGCACGTCCGGCGGGGCGCCGGAGGCGGTGCTGGACGAGGTGACCGGGCACGTGGTCGACGGCCGCGACCCGGGCCAGCTCGCGGAGACCCTGGCGGCCCTCCTGTCCGACCCGGTCCGCGCCCGCAGGATGGGCGAGGCGGGCCGTTCGTGGGTCGCCGAGAGCTGGCGCTGGGACACGATGGCGCAGCGTCTCTCGACGCTCCTGGACGGCGATCCGGTGGCGGCGGTGCGCTGACCCGGGCTCAGGGTTCGTAGATGGCCGGATGGCGCGGGTCGTCCATGCGGACCACGACGTCCGCGAGGGCGCTCGGGTCGACTTCGTTTTCGTAGCGTTCGTAGGCGGGCAGCGCCCATTCGTCGGACACGCGGCGGCGCAGCGCACCCGGCGAAAGCCACAAATGCACCACGAAATCGAACGCCAATCCCGCGCCCAGCAAAAACTCTCCGTCGACCAGGACGACGCCTCGGTCCGGGACCGGGACGCGCGGCAATCTGGTCGCCCGGTCGCGTTCGGCGTCCCACAGCGCGGGCAGGACTTCGCCGCTTCCGTCGTCGGCGAGCGGGTCCAGGACTTCCCGGCGCAGACCGCCTAAATCGAGCCAATCGGTATACCGCGCGTCCGGATTCTGTTTCCCGTGCTCGAAACGGAGTGACGCTGGTCGCAAAAAACCGCGGGCGGGCACGTGCAGCGCGGCCCGGCCGAGCAGCTTCAGCGGGTCGGTCAACGCCTCCGCGAGCGGGCCGGTTCCGGCCGCTCCGTCGACGGCGACGGCGATTCGCCTGCGGTGGGTGAGCGCGTCGACGCGCTCGGTCAGCTCGGCGGCGAGGGCGTCGGGGGAGATGGGGCGATAGCGCACGATCGCATGATCCCGCACCGGTTTCCGTCGGTCCCCGATGCCATGATGGCGGCATGGCCAACGAGGAGGGCAAGACCGGGCGGAGTGGTTGGGAGACAGCCGTTTCCCGCACGATGCCGTACCCGGGCAGCCGGGTGTGGGAGTTCCTGGTGGGGGACGGGGTGGAGATCTGGCTCGGCCCCGGCGTCGACCTGCCGCGCGAACGCGGGGCGGGCTACGAGACCGAACACGGCACGACCGGCGAAATCCGCAGCTATTCCGATGACCGGCTGCGGCTCACGTGGCGTCCGACGGACTGGGACCACGATTCCTTGCTGGAGCTCGAGGTCGCGGATCTCGGCAAGCGCAGCACGCTGAAGATCCGCCAGGAACAGCTCGCGGACGTGGCGGAAAAGGCCGAGCAGCGGGCATATTGGAAACAAGTGGTCGAGCGCGTCGAGGCGGCATTGGCCGAACGCTGACCGAACTGCCCAGGGGGTTCCAGCAGTGAGCGTCGACGAACACACCGAGGAAATCCCTTACGCGGACGAGGAATTCTGGCAGCGCCCGCACGAATGGCTCGCCCAGCGGCGCGAATCCGGCGCAGTCTGCCCGATCACCGCCCGCCGCGGAATCCCGTCCTACCTGGTCGGCGGATACGAGCAGGCGCGCGAGCTGCTCAACGATCCCCGGATCAGCAAGGACAGCGCCGACGTGCACCGGGTGTACGCGGCGAAAATCGGCCAGGACGTCGAGGTGCCGGAGTTCGGCAACCTGCTCACCCGGCACATGCTCAACAGCGATCCGCCGGTCCACACCCGGCTGCGCAAGCTGGTGAACAAGGCGTTCACCGCGCGCACCGTCGCGCGGCTGCGGCCGCGGATCCAGGAGATCGCCGATACGCTGCTGGACGAGATGGCCCGGCACGAGCAGGTCGACCTGGTACAGGCGTTCGCCGAGCCGTTGCCGATCACCGTCATCTGCGAACTGCTCGGCGTGCGCGTCGAGGACCGCGGCCAGTTCACCGCCTGGTCGCACCTGCTGTTGTCGTTCTCCGAGGACCACGAGGCACAGGCCGCGGCGGCGCGCGACATGCACGGCTACCTGCAGCAACTGGTCGAGAGCAAGCGCGCCGTACCGGCCGAAGACCTGTTGTCGGACCTCGTGCACGCCAGCGACGAAGGCGATTCGCTCGACGAGGACGAACTGACCTCGATGGCGTTCCTGCTGCTGGTCGCCGGGCACGAGACCACGGTCAACCTGATCGCCAACGCCACGTTCGCGCTGCTGCGCGCGCCGGACCAGGCGGAGAAACTGCGCGCCGACCCGAGCTTGCTGCCGGGTGCGGTCGAGGAGTTCCTCCGGTACGACGGGCCGATCAACTTCGCGACCCTGCGCTACACGGTCGACGAGATCGAGGCGGGCGGCGTCACCGTCCCGCGCGACGAGTTCGTGCAGATCTCGCTGCTGTCGGCCAACCGCGACCCGGAGAAGTTCCCCGACCCGGACACGCTCGACGTCACGCGCGCGCCCGGCGGGCACCTCGCGTTCGGGCACGGCATCCACTACTGCGTCGGCGCGCCGCTGGCCCGGCTGGAGGCGCAGATCGCGCTGGGCTCGCTGCTGGCGCGGTTCCCGGAGCTGAGCCTGGCCGTGCCCGCCGAGAACATCGTCTACCGGCCGAGTTCGCTGGTGCACGGCGTGCTGTCGCTGCCGGTGCGGCTGAACGGGGCGTAGCGGCTGTCACTGCGGAGCCGCCCGCCGCCCGGTTAGGGTCGGCGGGTGGAACCCAGTGCTGCCGACCTCCTCGCCCTCGACGCCGCGCACGTGTGGCATCCCTACGCGCCGATGCCGGGCCGCGTGCCGCCGCTGCTCGTGGAAGAGGCGAGCGGGGTGCGGTTGAAGCTCGCCGACGGACGGGAACTGGTCGACGGCATGTCGTCCTGGTGGGCGGCGGTGCACGGCTACCGGAACCCGGTGCTCGACGCGGCATTGGCCGAGCAGGCCGGGCGGATGAGCCACGTGATGTTCGGCGGGCTCACCCACGAACCGGCGATCACGCTCGCGAAGACGCTCGTCGAGATGACCCCGGACGGGCTCGAGCACGTGTTCCTGTGCGATTCGGGCTCGGTTTCGGTCGAGGTCGCGGTGAAAATGTGCCTGCAGTACCAGCGTTCCCGCGGGCTGCCCGGCAAACACCGGCTGCTGACCTGGCGCGGCGGCTACCACGGCGACACGTTCACGCCGATGAGCGTCTGCGATCCCGACGGCGGCATGCATTCGCTGTGGCGGGGAGTGCTGCCGGAACAGGTTTTCGTGCCCGCGCCGCCGTCCGGGTTCGACGCGCCGGTCGATGAGTCCTATGTGGACGAACTGGCGAAGGCTCTCGAGCAGCACGCGGACGAACTGGCCGCGGTGATCGTGGAACCGGTGGTGCAGGGCGCGGGCGGCATGCGGTTTCACCATCCCGGTTACCTGCGCGCGCTGCGCGAGCTGACTCGGGAACACGACGTATTGCTGGTGTTCGACGAGATCGCGACCGGATTCGGCCGTACTGGAAGGCTTTTCGCGGCCGAGCACGCCGGCGTGACGCCCGACGTGCTGTGCGTCGGCAAGGCGCTCACCGGCGGCTACCTCACGATGGCCGCGGCGTTGTGCACGCCCGAAATCGCCGACGGCATCACGCGCGGCGAGCTTCCGGTGCTCGCGCACGGCCCGACGTTCATGGGGAATCCGCTGGCTTCCGCGGTCGCCAACGCGTCGCTCGGTTTGCTGGCCGAAGGCCGCTGGCAGGCCGACGTCGAGCGGATCGAAACCGCGCTGCGCCAAGGGCTCGAGCCGGCTCGGGAGCTGCCGCACGTCGTGGACGTGCGGGTGCTGGGCGCGATCGGCGTGCTGCAGCTGGACCACGAGGTGGACATGGGTGTCGCGACGGAAGTGGTGACCGCCGAAGGGGCGTGGCTGCGGCCGTTCCGGGATCTGATCTACGCGATGCCGCCGTACCTCAGCACGGACGCGGACCTGGCGGTGATCACGTCGGCGATGCGGGCCGCCGCGGCGAAGGCCTGAGGTTACTTCGGGTTTGGCGTGGCTGCCTGTGGTGGATCTTGCCGGGTCGCGCAACCCGATCGTGGGTAATTCGATAAAGATCCACTCCATAGAGTGGTACATAGCGGACATTTCACAGGGATCCCGGTTTCCTGGTGATCATGAGACGACTTGCCGTGCTTCGCCACGACGTGCCCGCCTCGCTCGTGGTTTTCCTCGTCGCGGTCCCGCTTTCGCTCGGGATCGCCCTCGCGTCCGGCGCGCCGATCGTCGCCGGGCTGATCGCCGCCGTGGTGGGCGGCGTGGTCGCCGGCGCTCTCGGCGGCTCTCCGCTGCAGGTCAGCGGGCCCGCCGCCGGGCTGACCGTGCTGATGGCCGAGACGATCTCGACCTTCGGCTGGGCGGTCACCTGCCTGATCACCGTCCTCGCCGGGGCACTGCAGATCCTGTTCGGCCTGAGCCGGGTAGCGCGGGCGGCGCTGGCGATCTCGCCGGCGATCGTGCACGGGATGCTCGCCGGGATCGGCATCACGATCGTGCTCGGCCAACTGCACGTGCTGTTCGGCGGGAAGGCGCAGAGTTCGGCGCTGGAGAACATCGCCCAGCTGCCCGCGCAGATCGCCGCGCACCACGACGCCGCCGCCCTGATCGGCATCCTGACCCTCGCCATTCTGCTGGCCTGGCCCAAACTTCCCGCTGCGGTAAGGAAAATCCCCGGACCGCTGGCGGCCATCGCGGTCGCGACGGCGGTGTCCCTGGTCGCCGGGATGACGCTGCCGCGCGTCGAACTGTCCGGCGACCTGCTGCAGATCCGCTTCGCGCCGCAGCTGCCGGACGGCGGATGGGGTCAGATCGCGGTCGCGGTGATCACGATCGCGCTGATCGCCAGCGTCGAAAGCCTGCTGTCGGCGGTCGCGGTCGACAAACTGCAGAACGGTCCGCGCGCCAACCTGAACCGCGAGCTGATCGGTCAGGGCGCGGCGAACATGGTGTCCGGCTCGCTCGGCGGCCTGCCGGTGACCGGCGTGATCGTGCGCAGTTCCACCAACGTCGCGGCCGGGGCGCGCACGCGGGCGTCGGCGATCCTGCACGGCGTGTGGGTGCTGGTGTTCGTGGTCGCGCTCGCCGGGGTGCTGAAGTCCATTCCGCTGGCCGCGTTGGCCGGGCTGCTCGTGCACGTCGGCGCGAAGCTGGTGAACCCCGGTCATCTGCGACAGGTGCTGCGCCACGGCGATCTGCCGCTCTACCTGGTGACCGTCGCCGGGGTGGTCGTGTTCGACCTGCTGACCGGCGTGCTCGCCGGGATCGTGCTGGCGGTGCTGCTGATGCTGCGCCGGACCGTGTGGTCGGGCGTGCACGCCGAGCACCACGGCGGCGAATGGCGCGTGATTGTCGAAGGCGTGCTGACGTTCCTGTCCGTGCCGCGGCTGACGAAGGTGCTCGGCACGATCCCGGCGGGCTCGAAGGTGACGCTGGAGCTGGTCGCCGATTACCTCGACCACGCGGCGTTCGAGAGCCTTTCCGCCTGGCAGCAGGCGCACGAACGGACCGGCGGCACGGTGGTCGTCGACGAGATCGGGCATCCGTGGTTCGCGAAGGGCAAGGAAGGCCGTCCGACGCTCCGGCGCACCGCGGCGGCCGGTGCGATGCCCAGGTGGCTGGCGCCGTGGTCGGCTTGGCAGGCCGCGGACGTGCGGGTGCCCGGTCAGCGGACGCACCGGGGCGCGACCGAATTCCAGCGCCGGGCCGCGCCGCTGCTCAAGGACGTCCTCAGCGGGCTCGCGCACGCGCAAGAACCGCACACGCTGTTCATCACTTGCGGTGATTCGCGGATCGTGCCGAACCTGATCACCACGTCCGGTCCGGGCGACCTGTTCACCATCCGCAACATCGGCAACCTGGTGCCGCCGGGGCAGGCCGATCCGTCGACCAACGCGGCGATCGAATTCGCGGTCGGGGTGCTGGGAGTGCGGGAAATCGTGGTGTGCGGGCACTCCTCGTGCGGTGCGATGGGCGCGCTGGCCAGCGGTCCGCCCGCGGACACGGCGCTCGCGTCCTGGCTGGTGCACGCCGAACCGAGCCGGAAGCGGGCGGGCGCGGTGACCCTCGACGGGGAACGGCCGGAGCGCGAACCGGACCGGCTGGCGTTGCACAACGTCCTGCAGCAGCTGACGCATCTGCGGCAGTACCCGCTGGTGGCCGAGGCCGAAGCGCGCGGCGAACTGGCGCTGACCGGGCTGTACTTCGACGTGGGCGAGGCGCAGGTGTACCTGGCCGATCCGGCGAAGGGCGAGTTCGTGGCCGCGGGAGCGCCCGCGGCGGCCCCGGCCGGCTGACCCGGGCCCTCGCGCGTGCCCCCGGGTGCGCGCGAGGGAGCCCCGAGTGTTGACATCGGGGAGCACGGCAATATCTTGATGGCTCGTGACGACGCTCGTGATGACCGGAACCGGGACCGACGTCGGCAAAACGGTCGCCACCGCGGCGATCGCGGCGCTGGCCCTCGCGCAGGGACAACGCGTCGCGGTGCTGAAACCCGCGCAGACCGGCGTGCTCCCCGGCGAGGCGGGAGACCTCGCCGAGGTGGTGCGGCTGGCAGGCAAGGACCTGACGATCCGGGAGCTGCGGCGGTATCCGGATCCGTTGTCCCCGGAAGCCGCTTCCCGGCGCTCCGGGCTCCCGACTGTCGGGCCCGGGGAGATCGCCGCCGCGGTCAGCGACCTGGACGCGGCGCACGACCTGACCCTGGTCGAGGGCGCTGGCGGGCTGCTGGTCCGGTTCGATTCGCAGGGGAGCACGCTGGCGGATGTCGCGTGGTCACTGGGGGCGCCGGTGGTTCTCGTCGCGCAAGCCGGGCTGGGGACGCTCAACACGACTGCGTTGACCGCTGAGGTGGCTACCCGGCGTGGGCTGAACGTCGTGGGGGTCATCATCGGGTCCTGGCCGGCTGATCCGGATCTGGCGGCTTTGGAGAATCTTCGGGATCTGCCGGTCGCTGGCGGCGCGCCCTTGCTGGGGGTTCTTCCGGCTGGGCTGGGCGCGGCGGACCGGGAGACCTTCGCCGAGCAGGCTCGGCAGGGGTTGTCGCCGTGGTTCGGCGGGGAGTTCGATCCCGAGGCGTTCACGGCTGCTGCTTCCGCCCAGAACTAGCGCCGCGCGGATTGAGCGATCCGATCGGCTCGCGGGCCGGGTGAAGGCGATTTCTTCGCGGACTCGGGGCAATCAGACACGAGTCGCGGCGGTCGGACGCGAGGCAACCGGTTACCCTCAGTTCCGCACACGCGCAGGGAAGGGAGCCTCGGGTGGTCGATTCCGCGGGCAAGGCGGCGCATCGGTCTTCGGCACACCGGTCTTCGGCGGTGGCCGAGGGGTGGTCGGTGCCGGTGTTGTTTCCGCCGCAGCGGCCGCGGGTGGTGGTGAAGGCTGATCTGCTTCCCGCGGTGAGCGTTCTCTCGACTGCTGCGTTGCTGGGGATTCCGCTGGGGTGGTTGTGGTCGCTGCTGGCTCCGGCGGAGAAGGTGCGGGTGATCGGGACCAACGGTCAGCTGGCGCCCCTGGAACTGGAGAGCTGGCATCGGTTCGACGATCTGGCTGTGTTCGGGTTTTTGGCGATGGCCGCTGGGTTGTTGATCGGGCTGGTGGTGTGGTTCCTGCGGGAGCGGCGGGGGCCCGTTGTTTTGGTGGCTGCTGCTGGCGGGGCGTTGGTCGCGGCTTGGCTGGGGACGCAGATGGGGCCTGCGTTCGCCAATTCGAAGTATTCGGTGGACGCGCCGCCTGCGTTGGGGGCGGTGATCGAGCAGGCGCCTCGGCTGGAGACTGGGTGGGTGGTGCTGGCCGCGCCGTTGGTGACGTGTTTGGTTTATGCGTTGATGACGGCGTGGAATGGGCGGGAGGATCTTGGGCGGCGGTTGGGGTGAGTTCGGCTCGTCGCCTGGCGGCGACATTGCGCTTCTAGGTGGGCCCACCACCCCTCAGCTTGATTGTGACTACGGGCGGCGAGTGCTTGTCAAGGCGGGAAAGATGCCTTGACAAGCACCCGCCGCCCGTGTTTTTGGCTTCGTATCGGGGTTGTGGGGGGCGTGGGTGCCTTTCTTCGTTGGGTGCATCGGCTGCGGGTGGTACGCGGCTTGGGTGGTGGGTTGCGGTGGGGTTCGCGGGTGGCGGTTTAGCGCCCCAATGTGGCATTGGGTGCGTTAGATGCACCGAATGCCGCATTGGGTGCATGTGACGCACCCAATGCGGCATTGGGGGCGCAATTGCGGCGGCGGGTGGGGCGGGCCGTGAAGGGCTCCTTGAGGGAATCTAGGTACGTGAAGGGGTCCTTCAACGGCGCGCGGGAGGGCGTGAGGGGAACCCTGGGGGAATCAGGGGCAATGAGGGTGGCCCTCACGGCGGGCGGAACCCTGGGGGGAGCTAGTTCAGGTCTGCGGGTTTGGTGAAGGTCGCCAGTTCGGTCGGAGGCAGCGGTACAGCGCCGAGGGTTTCCAGGAAACCGGCTTCTCGGGTTAGCAGGCGGCAGGCGATGCGCAGGCGGCGCAGCGGGTGCGTTTCCTCCAGCAGCAACTGCCGGTCCTCAAGCGGGAGGAGGCAGTCGGCGGCTAGCTGGTAGGCGAGTTCGCCCAGGTCGGCGTCGTCGTGGGGTGGGCGCCAGTCGTCTGCGTGCCAGGCGGCTTCGCAGTATCGCTGGTGGGCGCCTCTCGCTACGTCGGCCAGTTGGCGGGCCGTTGACTCCGCGGTGGCGGGGACTGGGTCGTCGGGGAGCCAGTCGACCACGGCCATCAGGTACGGCGCGGACGCTCGGTGCAGTTCGCGCAGGCGGAAGCGGCGGGCGGCGCGGGTGACTACGTCGTAGCGGCCGTCGGGGAGGCGTTTCGCTTCGCGCAGGATCGTGCTGCAGCCCACGCTGTACACGTGGTCCAAACCACTGACCTCGCGGACGAGCGGGGCGCGCAGGGCGACCACGCCGAACTCGTGTTCCGGGACGTTGCCCGTGACGAGGTCCGCGGTGAGCTGCCGGTAGCGCGGTTCGAAGATGTGCAGCGGCAGGTGCGTCCCGGGGAGCAGCACGGTCTGCAGCGGGAACAACGGCAGGGTCGCCGTTCCGCTGGGGCACTGCTCAGACTCGGTCACGGCGTCCACGGTACGGGCTGCGGAGCCCCGCCGCAGTTCGTGTTTACCGTCGCGGCGGGGGCTTCAGGACCGCGAAAGGGTCGGTGATGTGCATGTCTTTCGCGGCAAAGGAGAACAGCGCCGCAGGTCGTCCGCCGGTCCGGCCGGGGGCCGCGGTGTGGCCCGTGGGGACCAGCAAGCCACGCCGTTGGAGCACGCGTTGCAGGTTCGTCGCGGACACTTTGTAGCCGAGTGCGGCGGAGTACAGGCCCCGTAGCGCGGAGATGGTGAATTCCTCTGGGGCCAGTGCGAAACCGAGGTTGGTGTAGCTCAGTTTCGACCGCAGGCGGTCGCGGGCGCGCAGGACGATCGCCTCGTGGTCGAAGGCGGTGCGGGGCAGGGCGTTCACGTCGTGCCACTCGGTGTCTTCGGGGACGGCCGGGTCGACGTCGGAGGGGACCAGCCCGAGAAACGCGGTGGCTACGACGCGGGGGCCGGGGACGCGGTCGGGGGCGCTGAACACGGCGAGCTGCTCGACGTGCTTCAGCTGGCGGACGTCCACCTTCTCCGCGAGCTGCCGCCGGATGGAGGTTTCGACGTCCTCGTCGGGGCGCAATCGGCCGCCGGGGAGCGACCAGCGGCCCAGGTGCGGATCGAGCGCTCGGCGCCACAGCAGCACGCGCAGTGTGTCCGAGCGCACTTGAAGGACTGCCGCCAGAACCTCGTGGGCGAGGGGGGCTCGGGTGTTAAGATGGCTTCGCACGGTTTTCGATTATAAGGCGAAAACCGGGTTGGGGAGGAACCGGGGTCGATCCGGTTCCGAGGCCGGCGATTCTCGAGAGGGCCGAACACATGACCACCACGCTTGACCAGGATCTGACCCCTTACGGCGGGGTCGAGGCGGACGCCGACTGGGCCGCCCGCGTGCGGGAGCTCGCCCGCAAGCGCGACGCGGTGCTGCTCGCGCACAACTACCAGGTCCCGGAGATCCAGGACATCGCGGACTTCACCGGCGACTCTCTGGCGCTCAGCCGCATCGCGGCCAGCAGCGACGCGTCCACGATCGTCTTCTGCGGCGTGCACTTCATGGCCGAGACCGCGAAGATCCTGGCCCCGGAGAAGACGGTGCTGATCCCGGACGCGCGGGCAGGCTGCTCGCTCGCCGACTCCATCACCGGCGCTCAGCTGCGCGAATGGAAGGCCGAGCACCCGGGCGCGGTGGTCGTGTCGTACGTGAACACGACGGCCGAGGTCAAGGCCGAGACGGACATCTGCTGCACGTCGTCGAACGCGGTCGACGTGGTCGCTTCCATCCCGGCTGACCAGGAAGTTCTCTTCCTGCCGGACCAGTTCCTCGGCGCGCACGTCAAGCGCGTGACCGGGCGCGAGAACATGCACGTCTGGGCCGGCGAATGCCACGTGCACGCCGGCATCAACGGGGCCGAACTGGCCGCGCGCGCCGAGGAGAACCCGGACGCCGACCTGTTCATCCACCCCGAATGCGGCTGCGCGACGTCGGCGCTTTACCTGGCCGGAGAGGGTGCGGTGGCCCCGGAGCGGGTCAAGATCCTCTCCACCGGCGACATGGTGCACGCGGCGCGCGACACCAAGGCGACCTCGGTGCTCGTGGCCACCGAGATCGGCATGATCCACCAGCTGCGCAAGGCCGCGCCGGAGATCGACTTCCGCGCGGTGAACGACCGGGCGTCGTGCCGGTACATGAAGATGATCACCCCGGCCGCGCTGTTGCGGAGCCTCACCGAGGGCGCGGACGAGGTCCACGTCGACCCGGAGACGGCTTCGCGGGCCCGCGCCTCGGTGCAGCGGATGATCGAAATCGGGCAGCCTGGCGGTGGGGAATGAGCGGCCTAGTTAACGCCGATGAGGCGAAAACCTCACCAGATCCGCGGTGGGAGGCCCGGGCCGATGTCGTCGTGATCGGCAGCGGTGTGGCCGGGTTGTCGGCGGCGCTGCGGGCCCGCGAACTCGGGCTGCACGTGCTGGTCGTGACTAAAGCGGCGGTCGCCGACGGCAACACCCGGTGGGCGCAGGGCGGCGTGGCCGTGGTGCTGGACGGCGAGCGCGACGAGGGCGACACGGTCGAGAAACACACGGCGGACACGCTCACCGCCGGAGCCGGGCTCTGCGACGAGGACGCGGTGCGGTCGATCGTCGGCGGCGGTCCGGCGGCGGTCACGGAGTTGCGGCAGAACGGCGCGGTGTTCGACCACAGTGCGGGCGCGCTGGCAAGGGCACGCGAGGGTGGGCACAGCGCGTTCCGGGTCATCCACGCGGGTGGCGACGCGACCGGTGCGGAGGTCGAGCGCGCGCTCGTCGCGCAGGCCGGCGAACGGCGGATTCCGGTGCTGGAGCACCACATCGCGGTCGACGCGCTGCGCACGTCCGCGGGCGAGGTGGCCGGGGTGACGGTGCTCGACCGCAACGGCGTGCCCGGGGTGGTGCGCGCGTCGGCGGTGGTGCTGGCAAGCGGCGGGTACGGGCAGCTGTACCAGGCGACCTCCAATCCCGAGATCGCGACGGGCGACGGGCTGGCGCTCGCATTGCGCGCCGGTGCGGCGGTGGCCGACATCGAGTTCGTGCAGTTCCACCCGACGGTGCTGTACACGCCGGGTGCGCGCGGGCGGTGTCCGCTCGTCACGGAGGCGGTGCGCGGCGAGGGTGCGACGCTCGTGGACGGCGCGGGCGCGTCGGTGATGGCCGGGGTGCATCCGCTCGGCGATCTGGCTCCGCGCGACGTCGTGGCGGCGGCGATCACCCGGCGGCAGGCGTTGGCTCCCGGCGGCATCGACGATCACGTTTTCCTTGACGCCACCGGCATTCCCGGGTTCGCGAAGCGGTTCCCGACGGTGCACGCGGCGTGCGCGGTGCTGGGGATCGACCCGGCGGTGGACGCGATTCCGGTGACCCCCGCGGCGCACTTCGCGTGCGGCGGTGTGGTGGCCACTGTGGACGGACGCTCGACCGTGCGCGGGCTGTACGCGGCGGGCGAGGTGGCTCGCACCGGACTGCACGGGGCGAACCGGTTGGCGTCCAACAGTCTTCTCGAAGGATTGGTCGTCGGGCAGCGAGCTGCGGAGGCGGTAGCCGCGGATCTGGCCGCTGGGTTGCTGCCGGATCCTTCGCGCGGCCGGATTCCGGAACGGACCACCGCGCCGGCGGCGGAACGCGATGTGCTGCAACGGGTGATGAGCCGGTACGCGGCGATCGGCCGGGACGCGGACGGGCTCGCCGCGGCGGGCTCGGCGCTCGACTTGTCGACAACGGACAGTCCGTTGTGGACGCACCGCGCGGTCGAGGACGCGGCGCTCACCGTGGCGGCGCAGGCGTTGCTCGCGGCGGCGGAGCGACGGACGGAATCGCGGGGATGTCACGTGCGGACGGACTTCCCGGAGCGGGTCGAAGGGCTGCGGCGGAGCCAGCTGATCCGGCTGAGCCCGTCGGGACAGCCGGTGCTGGTCGAGGCGGCGTCGTTGGAAGGGGTGGCATGAGCGGGGAATTCTCGGAAGCAGTCGTGCGGGCACTGGTGGTGGACGGGCTGGACGTCGCCGACGTCCGGCGGGTCGTCACCACGGCGCTGGAAGAGGACTTGCGGTACGGGCCGGACGCGACGACGGCGTCCACGGTTCCGGCGGACGCTCGCGCGGTGGCCGAGCTGACGCCGCGCGTCGCCGGGGTCGTCGCCGGGATTCCGGTGGCGCTGGCGGTTTTCGACGAGGTGCTCGGTTCCGACTACGAGGTGGTCTCGATCCGCGAGGACGGTTCGCCCGCCGTCGCGGGGGAACCGGTGCTCGTGCTGCGCGGTCCGGTGCGCGGATTGCTGACCGCGGAGCGCACGGCGCTGAACCTGTTGTGCCTGCTGTCCGGAGTGGCGACGGCGACCGCGGCGTGGGTGTCCGCGATCGAGGGAACCGGTGCTGCGGTAAGGGATTCGCGCAAGACGATCCCGGGGTTGCGGCTGCTGCAGAAGTACGCGGTGCGATGCGGCGGCGGCGTGAACCACCGGATGGGTCTCGGCGACGCGGTGCTGATCAAGGACAACCACGTGGTCGCGGCCGGTTCGGTCACCGCGGCGCTGGCGGCGGCCCGGGAACTCGCGCCGCAGCTGGCGTGTGAGGTCGAGGTGGACGATCTGGCCCAGCTGGACGAGGCGCTGGCCGCCGAGGCGGACGAGGTGCTGCTCGACAACTTCACGCCGGAGGAGTGCGTGAAGGCGGTCGCGCGGCGGAATGAAGTGTCGCCGAAGACGCGGCTGGAGTCGTCCGGCGGGCTGACGCTCGACCGTGCGCGACCGTACGCCGAGTCCGGAGTGGACTACCTGTCAGTCGGCGGGCTCACGCATTCCTCGCCCGCTCTCGATCTCGGGATGGACCTGCGGTAACCCTGTCGCCGCGGCCCGCTCTCCACTAGAATCTCCTTGTCCGACAAGGGGAGGGGGCCGCGGTGCGGGGAATTGCCGCCGGAGCGGTGGCCGCGCTCGTGGCGCTCGGCCTGCCCGTCACGGCCGCCTCGGCCGGAGCGGCTTCGTGCGCGAATCCGTCCGGCCCGTACACCGGGGCGGTGTCCTGGGGGCAGCGGCTGGTCAACCCGCCGCGGCTGTGGGCCCTGACGAGGGGCGAGGGCCAGACCGTCGCGGTGATCGGCACCGGGGTCGACAAGCAGAACGCGCAATTCGGGCCCGGACAGGTGCTCGGCGGCGCCGGCACCGCGGATTCCGATTGCGACGGCCGGGGCACGATCGCCGCGGGCATCGTCGGCGCGCAGCCGGCGAACGAGACCACCTTCACCGGTGTCGCACCCGGCGTGAAGCTGCTTCCCTTGCGCTACACCGAAAGCAACGGCTCGTCCTCGGACGGCGGCGGTGATCCAGTCGCGCTGGCGGGTGCGATCGACACGGCGGTCGACCGCGGGGCGGGAGTGATTCTCGTGGCGGTCCCGGCGGGTTCGGACAGCCCGGCGCTCGGTGCGGCGCTCGACCACGCGAAGTCGCGCGGGGCCGTGGTGATTTCGGCCGCGGCGGCGACTCAGCAAGGGGCGCATACTTACCCGACTGCGTCGAAGGGCGTCCTCGCGGTCGGTTCGACGGACGAATCCGGCGCGCCAGTGCAGTCCGAAGCCGGGGATTACCTCGGAATCGCCGCGCCTGGCGCGAATTTGGTGAGCACGTCGGCCGGCGGCGGGGGCGCGGTCGCGCATCGCTGGCCGATCACCGACCCGAGCCTCGCCGCGGCTTATGTCGCCGGGGTGGCGGCGCTGGTTCGTTCGGCGCATCCGGAGCTGAAGGGCGAGGAAGTGGTGAACCGGTTGATGCTCACTGCTTCCCGCCCGCCGTCCGGCGCGCATGACCCGCGCCGCGGTTGGGGAATGCTCGACGCTTACGCTGCGGTGTCTTCCACCTTGCCTGCCAACGCGCCTGGTCCGAGTGCGGCTGCGGTGCGGTCTGAGTTGCCTGTGGTGGTTCCGGCTGCGGCTCAGGTTCGGCCGAGGTCTGATGTGGCGGCTGGAGTTGTCGCGGTGGGTGGGGTTGTGGTTGCTGCTGGGGCGGGGATTGGTGTCGCGGCGTTCCGGCGGGGGCGGCGGCGCGGGTGGCGGCCGTCGCGGTTTCGGGCGTCGTGAGCGGCAATCGCGGTTCTAACCGGGATTAGCACTCACGAGGCGCGTCGAGCCGATGATCGCCACCCCGCGTCCGTCGCGGGCGATGTGCACGCTGAAATCCGCGCCGTCCCGGGAAAACCGTGCGATCACTTCCCGATAAGTGCTGCGGTCGTAGGATTCCCAGCCCGCCTTTTCCAGCGTCGGTCGCACCGCTTCGGTCAGCACCCGCAGCGCGGCGGGGCGCTCCTCCAGCCGGACTCCGTACTGCCAGCACACCAAATGGCCCGGCTGCGCGGGATCGCAGTCCAGCTCACCGTCCACTGTGGGCAGTGCACGGGAGCCGAACGCGGCGGCGACGCTGTCGATGACGTTCGTCAGTTCGGCAGCCAGGTCCTTCAATTCGCGCGTGATCACGGCAGCACCGCCGGAACCGGCGCGGGCGCTTCGGTGACGTGGCCGCCGGTCAGCACGCCGTAGATGTTCTCCCACGAATCCGAACCCGGTTTGAGCACGCCGCTGTGCGAGGACAAGCCCCACTGCACGTCGCCGGCGGCGTCGCGGCCGGTGGTGAGATCGGTGACGCCGGGGAAGGTGTCCGGGTCGGCGCCGTGGCCGATGCCGGTCCATTCCAGTGCCCCGGCGTTGCCCTGGGCGAGGATGATCGGGTCCAGCGGGGCGGTCATCGAATACCGCTGCACGCCGGCTTGGCTCGGCGGCAGGTCTGCTGGGCTCCATACGCCGTGTCCCATGCCCGCCGACTCTACGTGCAGCACCCGGTCCACTGGCAAGCCTTGCTGGTCAGCGAGCCCGACGGTGGCGCCGCCGTAGCTGTGGCCGATCGCGGTGATCGTGGCCGCGCCGCCGGTCTGGGAGTCGACCTGGCCGCGCAGTTCGTCGCCGAACGCCTTGAGGTTCGGGGCCATCGTCTGCGCATAGCTGGCTTCGGCGCCCTCGGTGGTGACGTTCTGCGGGAAGACCCCGTCGGCCCAGACGACCATCGCGGTCCGGCCGCTCGGGTCGGCGGCGACGAGGCTGCGGCCGAGGTCGGCGTAGGACTGGAAGGTGTCCATCCGGGTGTGCACGCCGGGCACGAACAGCCCGACGTTGCGCGTGCCCGGCTGGATCGTGCCGACCAGTTCGGCGATCCGGCCGTTGCCGGACGGATCGAACCGCAGGATCTGCCGGTGGTCGTCGATAATGCTTTGGTACAACGCGATCCGCCGCTTCGAGCGGGCGATGGCGTCCGGGTCGGACAGTCCGGCCAGGCGGGTCCGTTCGGCGGCGAGCGCGTCGGACACCTTCATCCGGTTGGCCGCGATGGTCCCGGCCCAGCCGCCGCTGGCGGCCGATTTCCCGGCTGACGGCACCGGATCTTCGGGCAGCAGCGAACGGTACATCGCCGCCACCTGCTCGTCGGCGCGCCGGTAGCCCGCCGACGAAGCCGTGAGGCCGTCGCGAAGGACCTGGGCGCGGGCGACGCGCTGGTCGACGTCCGCGGCGAGTGCGCTGAACGTTTTCGCGAGCCCGGCGGCACATCCGGACGACGCGGAGACCTGGCCGAAGGCCGTGGCGGGGATTCGTTCGCCCGCCACGGCCTGCTGGACGGTCCGGAGCGCGCCGGCGCGAGTGTCCAATTCGGACGCCGCAGTGGCGAGTTTCGCCGGTGCGACCCGGTAGCCGCCGGTCACGGCTGGTCGGCCGGCTCTTCGCCGATGACCGAGGGCGCGACCGGAGCCTGCTGGCCCCACACGTTCTCGGTTTCGACGAGCCACGCGGGAATCCGGCGGCCGGAGCCAAGGTCCCCGCCCGCTCCCATGCCGCCCATCGGCATCATGGGCATCATCGGCATGGCGCTCTTGGCCGCCGCGCCCGCTGCCCCGGCGGCACCGCCCGCGAGTCCGCTGAGGACGTTCGACTGCGCGTTCCCGGCGAGCCCGGAGTGCGCGGCCGGAGCTTCCCCGGCGCCGCTGAGACCGCCGCCGGACGGAATGCCGCCGCCGTCGATCGACGGGGCTTCCCCGCCGCCGACCGGGATCCCGCCGCCGCCGCCCGCGGGACCGGCTCCGCCGCCGAGCTTCGTGCCCGGAGGCGCGTCCTGCTCCTTGTCCTTGCCGTCCTTGTCTTTGTCCTTGCCCGAGGCCCACGGCGGAACCTTCGGCATGATCGACCCGAACCGGCCGAACGCCGCCGCGGAAGCGGCCGCGAGACCGGCGGTGAACATGTCGCCGAACAGCGGGCTGCCCGGATTCTGCGCCGGGTGTCCGGGCTGCGAAGAGCCGGGAACCTGCGTGCCGTCGGTGGGCAGCGGGTGCGAATCGACGGGTGCGCCGACCGCGGTGCCGCCGTCCGGGGTGTTGCCGATCGCGCCGGCGCCGCCGGTCGAAGCGCCGCCGCCGGGGACCGGCTTGGGCGGCGGGGCGGCCGCGTTGGGCGAGACCGGGATCGAGTCTTCGGCGGTGTCGTAGTTCGTCGCGAGGTTGTTCATGACGACGATCGCCTTCGCGTGCGCGGAGCCGGCGGCGTTGGCGGCCTGTTGCTGCGCTTCGACGTTGGCGATCGCCTGCTGCCGTTGCTGCGTCGCGGCGATGATCGTGGCCGGCGGGGTGTCCGCCGGAAGCAGCGGCGGGTTGACCGCGAGCGCGACGTCGGCGGGGGAGACGTCCGGCACCGCGACCGGCGGCGGCATCTCGGCCTTCGCCTTGACCAGCGCGTCCGCGGCGTCCTCCAGCATGTCGCGCATGCCCTGCGCGGTGACCGCGACCTTGCGGATGCCGCCGACCAGGTCGGTCATCATGGTCCGGTACTGGTCGGCCGCGCCGCCGGTCCACGAGCTGGAGAAGTCGGTGAGCTGGTCCGACAGGTTCTCGGCCTGGTCGTACAGCCCGCGCGAGGCCGAACTCCACTGTTCGGCCGCGGCGCGCGCGGTGGTCGGGTCGCCCGCCTGCAGCATCGCGTAGAGCTGCTGGTGGGTGTAGCCGGCGAAGTTGGTGCGAGGCCCGCTCATGTGTTCTTACCCCCTGAAGAATCAAGGCCCAGCAACGAAAAAAGCGGGTCGAGCAGACCGGTCTGCTGACCCGATTGGTGCAGATCGCCCGCGACCGACTGGTCGGCCTGGGCGTATCCGTCGGCGACGGTGGTGGTGACGTCCTGCGCGAACGTGATCGCCCCGCGGACCTGCTCGAGCAGGCCCTGCATCTCGGCGACCGCGGCGCGGTGGGCGTCGGCGAGCGAAGCGGCTTCCCCGAACTCCCCGAACAGCAGCGGATGCTCCCCGAGGGTGCGCAGGAAGTCGTTCGGCCGGGACATCGCGTGGATCTGGGTTTCCAGCTCCCGGACGAAGTCCGTCAGCGATTCCAGGTGGACGTAGTACGACTGGTCGGGCATCGGCCGGTGACCTCTCGTGCGGCAGGACGCGGGAAAGCCGGCCGTCCGGAGCGGGCGGGGGGTGGTCCCGCCCCGGACGGCCGGCGTCGGGGCCGGATCAGGCGAACAGGCCCTGGTTGCGGTTCTCCAGCTGGTGCTGGAGATCGTGGGCGTCGCCGACCTTGGTGCCGAACTGCGCGATGATCGCGACGATGTCGGCGGTCGCCTGGCGGAGCCGGGTCTCGGACGCGCGCGCCGCTTCACCGGCGGAGCTGCCCGAGGCGTACCAGGTCTGGGTGATCGGCTGCAGGTTCTGGTGCAGCTGCTCCAGCTGGGAGGTCAGCGCCTTCGCCTTGGCGGCGAGCGACGCGGAGCTGTGCTGCAGGGCCCCGAAGCTGATTTCTACGACGTCAGCCATGGTGTCTTGTCCTCTCTCAGGGGTTGAGGCGAGGGATCACGTTGCCCTCGACGGTGTGGCTGACGCTCTGGAAGCTCTGGTGCACGTCGGAGTCGCCCGAGTTGTAGTTCGCGTGGCTGGTGTGCACGAGCTGCGACATGGTGTCGAGCTCCCGGACGGCGGCGCCCATCTTCTCCTGAAGCCTGCGCTGCAGGTCCCAGAAGGCGACCGCCTGGTCGCCCTTGTAGTTCCGCAGCGTCTCGGTCAGCTCGGACTCCAAGCTGGCCATGGTCGTCTTAGCGTTCGAAGCGGTTTCCTCGAAGCCCTGGACGGCGCGCGTCATGGCAGCGGAATCTGCCTGGAATCCCGGACTGGACATCTGACGGGCCACCTCCTTCCCTCTCGTGGAAAATCCCGGTGCGCGGCGGGCCGCGCGGTGTGAATGTCACGCTAGAAAAAGAGCGGGTGTGGTCAAACGGCACAACTGCCGGTCGCTTTGACGGCACTATTACCCACAGGTGGGGCGCTCCCTACCAGCAAGACGGGGGACGACGCCAGTGCTCGCGGCCCCGCGCGCGGCCAGGCTGACCCCCATGACTTCCTGGGGATTACGGCTGTTCCGGCTGCATCGCCCGCTGGGGGTGCTGGCCGGGGCGATGGCGGTGCTGCTGGTCGCGTGCGGGTTCGGGCTGCTCCTGGATGATCGCACGCTCGTCAACGCGCCGCTGTGGGCGAAACCGTTCAAATTCGCGGTTTCGGTGGCGTTGTACGCGCCGACGCTGGCGTGGCTGCTTTCACTGGTGAAGCGCGGCCGCCGAGCCGGCTGGTGGATGGGCACGGCGTTCGCGGTCGGCATGGGCACGGACATGGCGTTGCTGGTGTGGCAGGTGCTGTTCCAGGACCGGCCGTTGCACTTCAACCACGCGACGCCGGCCGACGTCACGATCGGCAACATCCTGGCCACCGGCGCGTTCACCGCGTGGGCCGCGACCGCGGCGGTAGTCGTGCTGCTGCTGTTCCAAAAGCTGCCGGACCGCGCGCTGACGTCCGCGCTGCGGTGGGGAACCGCGCTCGCGGCGGGCGGAATGGGGTTGGCGCTCCTGATGTTCTCGGCCAGCCCGGCGCAGCAGCGGGTACTGGACGGCGGCGGGAAACCGGCGATGATCGGCGGGCACACGATCGGTCTCGAGGACGGCGGGCCGGGGCTGCCGCTGCTGGGCTGGAGCACGGTCGGAGGGGACCTGCGGATCCCGCATTTCGTCGGGATCCACGCGATTCAGGCGTTGCCGCTGCTCGCTTTGGCGCTGGTCGCGTTGTCCCGGCGGTATCCGGTGTTGTCGCACGAGCTGGTGCGGCGTCGGCTGGTGTGGACTGGGGCGGCCGGGTACGCGGGGGTCATCGTTATTACGGCGTGGCAGGCGATGCGCGGGCAGTCGATTGTGCGGCCGGACTTTTGGACGCTGTCGGCGTCTTTTGGCTTGGTCGCCGTGGTGGCGCTTGGCGGCTTGCTGTCGGTCCGGTCTCGCGCGGGTGTTCCCGATGAGCGGCATGCGCTGAGGGGATTCTGAGATCTCTCCGGTACGCCTTGGCGGGTTGGCCCGACGGGAGGACGGTGTGATGGCATTTCCCCAAGACCTGCTGGACGCGCTGCGGCGCGCGCCGGACGCGATCGCGTTCGAGCACGGGGAGCGGCGGGTGCGCCGGGGCGAGGTGCTCGACCTGATCGGCCGGTTCGCCGCCGGGCTGCGGGCGGCCGGGATCCGGCCGGGAGACGGCGTCGGGCTCGCGACCGGGGTGACGCCGGAGGGCTGGGCCGCCCAGATCGCGGTGCAGACGCTGGGCGCTCGGGCGGTGGGGGTGCGGGCCGGGTTGCCCGCGGCGCATCTCGACGCGGTGCTGGACGGGGTGACCGCGGTGGTGACCGACGCCGAACTGCCGGAGCTGGCGGGGGTGCGGACGCTTCCGATCGGGCCGGAACTCCTTGCCGCGGATGAGGAACCGGTGCCGTGCGGGAAACCGTCGGACGTCGGCTGGGTGGTGTTCACCAGCGGGAGCACGGGGGTGCCCAAGGGGGTCGCGTACCGGTTCGACGCGTTGGGGGAGTTCGGGCTCGAGCAGCGGGCCGGGGATTCGGCGGCGGACTACCGGCGGTTCCTGCTGTTCGGGACTTTGAGCAGCGCGGTGATGGTGCTGCATTTGCAGGCTTGTTTGCTCGCTGGCGGTACCGCGGTGATTCCGGAGGGGCTGCCGGACTTTCCCTGGATTCTGCCGCGGTTGGACATCACGGCGGCGCTGGTGACGGTTCCCCGGTTGTACCGGATGCTGGATGTGCTGCGGGAGGAGGAAATCGATCTTTCCGGGCTGCGAATGCTGACCGTCGCCGGGTCTCCGGTGGAACCCGGGTTGCTGGCTGAGGGATTCGAGCGAATCGGACCCGCGTTGCGGCAAGGATACGGGCAGACCGAGACCGGGAAATTGACGGTGCTGGACACGGCGGACGTGGCTGCGCATCCGGAGGCGATCGCTTCGGTCGGATTGCCGGTCGAAGGGGTTTCGCTGGAGGTGCGGGATGCTTCGGGCCGTGCGGTTCCCGCTGGGGAGACGGGGGAGGTTTTCGCCCGTACCGCAAGGGCTTTCGCGGGCTACTGGCGCGATCCTTCGCTGAGCGGGACGGTGCTGGCCGACGGTTGGGTCCGCACGCAGGACATCGGGCGGCTCGACGAGAACGGTTTTCTGTATTTGACCGGTCGCGCCCGGGATGTGGTGATCGTGAACGCGGTGATTCATTACACCGGGCCGATCGAGCGCGCGCTCGCCGCGCATTCCGCCGTGGATCAGGCGTATGTCGTCGCGGTTCCGGACGAACGGACCGGGGAAGCGGCGCACGCGTTCGTGGTCGCCGCGCCGGGGCGCACTCCGGATCCGGGGGAATTGCGGGCGGCGGTGGCCGCGGAATTGGGGGAGGCCGCGGTTCCGGCTTCGTTCACGGTGCTGGACGAGGTTCCGGTCGCGGAGTCGGGAAAACCGGACAAGGCCGCGCTGCGCGCCCTCGCCCGGTGATCGCCGCGGGGTTCCGGCCTGCCGCGCACGGGGGCGGCAGGCCGGAACGCGCGGATCAGACGCCCGCGGTCTGCTTGATCCAGTCGCGGCTGTTGGCGACGCTGGCGTAGTTCTGGGTGCCGTGTTCGTCGCTGCCGGAGTTCTCGCCGGTGGAGCAGACGCCGACCTGGACGCCGTCGGCCAGCTGCGGGCCGCCGGAGTCGCCGTGCCACGAGGAGCCGGTGACGCCCTTGCTCGCGATCGCCTTGCCGTTGAAGGCGTCCGTGCTCTCGCCGGTCACCTGGACGTCCGCGGTCTTGAGCGTGTCCGAGGGCGGGCTCTGGTCCTTGGTGCGGCCCCAGCCGTAAATCTGGTTGGTGGCACCGTTTTCCGGATCCTTGTCGGCCAGCTTCATGAACGTGGTGTCCACAGCGGACTTCAGGTGCAGCAGGGCGATGTCGCCGTTGGGCGAGGCCTTCTGCTCGTCGACCGCGGCTTCGGTGCCCTGACCCAGCGCGACGTCGCCGACCTTGACGTGCATGCCGCCCTTGTTCAGGCAGTGCTGCGCGGTGAGCACCCACTGCGAGGCGATGATCGTGCCGGAGCATTCGAAGCCGCCGTAGTCGGTGACGTCGTCCCAGAACACCTGGGCGCCCCACGGGGCCGACTTCACGGTGTCGCCGCCGATGATGTGCGTGTCGGCACTCGCCGGGACGACCGCCCCGACCCCGAAGGCCATCGCAGCCCCGGCGACCACGGCCGCCGCTTTCGCGTAACGCATGGAAAATCCCTCCGCCTCGGTGGTGATTTCCCGACCGTAGGCGGCAAGTGGAAATCCGGTAACCTACGGAAGTCGGTCTTCGATCCACGTTTCGCGGAGCGCGCCGTCCGGGTCCAGCCGCCGGTGGAGGGCATCGGCTTGCTCCGGACGGGTGAGCACGGCGACGGCGGCTTCTTGCGTTCGGTGCAGGGCGTGCACGGCGACGCGAAGTCTGCGGATGCGGAGCCGGGCTCGCCACGGGTGCCAGAGGACGGCGAGCAGGAGGCTGGTGGTTTCCGTCCGGTAGTCCTGGGCGGCTTGGGGCCAGTTGACCGGAGTCGGCGATTCCGCCGAGTTGACGGTCGACGCCGGTCACTACCGCGCTTTCCAGGACGCGTTCGTGCGCACCGGCGGCGAAATCGGCTACACGGCGGGGGATTCCGGCGACCAGCACGGCGGTAAGCAGTTCGGAGAGGGCTTCGCGGAGGGCGCGGTGGGCGTCTGTCCCGTCTCCGAGGACGGCGACGATCCCGAGCGCGTCGGCGAGGTTTTTCCGGCTGGTCAAGGTATTCGGGGGCAAACCGATCCGGATTTCGCGCACACCGCCGGAGATCGCGCGGGCCGCTTCGAGCCGCCGTCGTGAGGGGAACCCTGAGGGAATCAGATTCCCTCAGGGTTCCCCTCACGAACGGTGCCTGGCGATCAGCCCGCGAGTTTGCAGGAATTAGGGGCGGGGCCCACGTGTCGGTGTTGTCGGAGTAGCGGTACCAGCGCAGCACCGGCACCGTCTCGTTGCCCCACGGGCTCTTGCCGTGGCTGCCGCGGGCGTACAGGATGTCCGCGCCCGGCGAGAAGATTTCGCTGAGGGTCTGCCAGCCGTTGCCTACCGGGTTGTTTCGCTCGTCAGCTCGGTGACCACCACTGGCGACCCCGCGTCGCCGGAGCTCGGGCTGAGCGAGGAACTGTCTCACGACCTGTCCGCGTGGCAAGACGAATGGGACGACACGCTGAACTACGCCGACCCAGCGCCCGCCTTCCCCTCGGAGGAAGCCGGGCGCCGTTTCGACGAGCGAGGTTGGGAGCTGGTCCGGCGGGTCCGCAGTGAGGTACCCGCGGACTGGGACGTTTCCTACGTGAGCCACCTGACCCACCTAGAGGTCTTCCTCGACTGAGCCCGTTCAGTCCTCCACCGGCTTGGTCCACGCCACCTGCACCAGCTCAGTTCCGTGCCGACGCGACACCAGCGTTCCCCGGCCCGCGGGCTGCGGCGAGGGTTTCACATCGCCCAGCAGTGCGCCCTCTTCCTTGCCGCCGGACATGACCAGGCCTGGCGAGCCCAGTTCCCGCACCCGCTGGATCACCGCCTCGTACAGGCCGCGTCCGGCGCCGCCGGAGGAGCGGGCCAGGATGAGGTGCAGGCCGATATCCCGTGCTTGCGGCAGGAATTCCAGCAAGGGCAGCACTGGGTTCCGGCCCGCGGTGGCGACGAGTTCGTAGTCGTCGATGACCACGTACAGGTCTGGGCCGCGCCACCACGAGCGGTTGCGCAGCTGGTCGGGCGTGACGTCCGGGCCGGGGAGGCGGTTGCGCATCGCGGTCGCGCATTGGTTCACCAAGTCGGTCAACGTGTTCTCGGCACCGGCATAGCCGAGCAGGTGCGGTTGGTCTACCACGCCGAGCAGGCCGCGGCGGTAGTCGCCGACCAGGATCAACGCCTCGTCGGGAGTGTTCGCCTGGCAGATGCCGGTGACGAGCGCGCGCAGCAGTGAGCTCTTGCCCGATTCGACGTCGCCGAAAGCGAGGAAGTGCGGGTCCGTCCGGAAGTCCAGGTGGACGGGGCGCAGCGTGGATTCCGCCAATCCCAACGTGATCCGGCCGGACGGGGCGGCGGGCAAGGAGTCCAGCGGGACTTCCGGCGGGAGGAGGCGAACTTGAGGGGCGCGGGGGCCGGTCCAGGCGGCGGAGACTCGGCGGACCAGGTCCAGACCGCCGGCGCCGACGGTTTCCGGGCGTTGGTCGGAGTCGATGCGCGGGAGGGCCGCGAGGAAGTGCAGTTTGTCGGCGGTCAGGCCGCGGCCGGGGCGGTCGGCGGGGACGTTTTGTGCGATCTTGCGGTCGATCGACGAATCCGCCGGGTCGCCCAGGCGCAGTTCGAAGCGGGTGCTGATGGCGTCACGCAGCTGCGCACGGGCGCCGATCCACTGGTTCAGCGAGACCAGGACGTGGATGCCGAAGCCGAGACCCCGTTGGGCGAGCGCGGTGATTTGTTCTTCCAGGCGTTCGTATTCGGAGCGGATGGTGGTCCAGTTGTCCACGAACAGGAAGACATCGCCGAACTCGCGGTCGTCGCTGCTTTCGGTGAACTCGCCGCGGCGGCTGCGGAAGGCGGCCATCGACTCGATCCCGTGCGCGGCGAAGAACTCTTCCCGCTGTTCCAGCAAAGTGACCAGTTCCGCGACGACCCGGCGGCAGCGTTGCGGGTCGCGGCGGGTGGCGTAGCCCGAGACGTGCGGGAGGCCGGCGATCGGGGCCAGTGCGCCGCCGCCCATGTCCAGGATGAAGAACTGCACTTCGGCGGGGGTGTGGGTGAGCGCGAGCATCGCCGCGATGTCCTTCATCAATGTCGACTTGCCGCTTTGCGGTGCGCCGACGATGACCGCGTTGCCCGCGGCGCCGGAGAAATCCGCCCACAGCATGTCGCGGCGCTGTTCGAAAGGCTTGTCCACCAACGCGACGGGAATGGTGAGTTTGCCGTTGCCGCCCCAGCCGAGCGGGCACAGACCGCGGCGCGGGTCTTCGCCGATGGGCGGCAGCAGCTGGTCCAAAGTGGGCGGTTCGGCCAGCGGGGGCAGCCAGATCTGGTGCGCGGCCGGGCCGCGTCCCTCCAAACGGGACAGCATCGCGCCGATGATGGTCTCGCCGGTGCCCTTCTCCGGAGCCTCGGCGGCGGGTTGTTCGGCGACCGGGACCTCAACCGGGCCCAGGGTGAAGGGCAGCACGCCGAGTTGTTGTCCGTCCGAGCGCACGATCCGGCTGCGCGGCGGGAGTTCGCCGGAGACGTAAGCGGCTTTGAGCCGGATCAGGGTGTCGTTGTCGGACTTCAGATAAGCCGAACCCGGCACCGGCGGCAGTTGGTAGGCGTCCGCGACACCCAGCACCGCACGGCTTTCCGCGGCGGAGAACGTGCGCAGGCCGATCCGGTACGACAGGTGCGAGTCGAGCCCGCGCAGGCGGCCTTCCTCCAGCCGTTGAGAAGCGAGCAGCAGGTGGATTCCGAGGGAACGACCGAGTCGTCCGATCGCGACGAACAGGTCGATGAACTCCGGCCGCGACGAAAGCAGCTCGGAGAACTCGTCGATGATCACCAGCAGCGACGGCAACGGTTGCAGCGGCGTACCGTCCGCGCGCGCCTTCTCGTAATCGCGCACCGACGCGTAATTCCCGGCTGCGTGCAGAAGTTCCTGACGCCGCAGCAGTTCGCCGTTCAGCGCGTCCGCCATGCGGTCGACGAGCGCGAGGTCGTCGGACAGGTTCGTGATCACCGCGCAGGTGTGCGGCAGGTTGGTCATTCCCGCGAACGTCGCGCCGCCTTTGAAGTCGATCAGCGCGAGGTTCAGCTTCTCCGACGAATGCGTGACGGCCAGCGCGGTGACCAGCGTGCGCAGCAGTTCGCTCTTGCCGGACCCGGTCGCGCCGATCACCAGCCCGTGCGGGCCCATGCCGCCCTCGGCGGATTCCTTGAGGTCCAGGTCGACCGGGCGGCCGTCGGGGTTGACGCCCAGCGGGATCCGCAGCCGGTCGCGCGCCGGGCGCGGTGCCCAGGTGACGGTCGGGTCGGTGTCGCGCGGGTCGCCGATGCCGAGCAGCCCGGCGAGCCCGAACGTCGAGGACATCGGCTGTTCGCTGACCACCGCGCCGCCTTGGTGCAGCGGCGTCAGCATCCGGGCCAGCGCTTCGGCCGCGCCGTGGTCGAGCCGGTCCGGCATGCCGAGGAACCCGAGCCGCGCTTCGGTGCCGTCGAGCACCACCATGCCGAGCTGATCCGGAGCGACGTGCAGGCTCAGCAACCGGTCGGTCGACGTCGCGCGCGGCTGGTCGCCGCCGATCTCCAGCACCGTGACGCCCAGCCGGCCGTCCTCGGCCAGCAGCCGCGGTTCGCCGTGGGAGTCTCCGCCGTCGACGACGAGCACGATGTGCGGCAGGTCGGCGGCGGCACCACGGCGCGAGAACGCCGGACGGTCGCCGAGATCAGGACCGAGCAGCTTCGCGAGTTCCGGGGCGCTGTCGGCGAACAGCCGCCGCGGGCCGGTCGCGTCGGACAGCACCGGCGCGGTGGCGTGCGGCAGCCACTTCGCCCATTCCCAGTCGTGCGAACGGTCCGGGGCAACGCAGAACGCCACGCGCAGGTCGGTCGGGGAATGGAAAGTCACCAGCTGCGCCAGCACCGCGCGGGTCATCCCGAGCACCTCGAACCGACGCCCGGACAGCGTCGCGGCCGCGTAGGAGCGCAGCGAGATCGAAACCGGCAGGCCCTCGACGGTCGAGAAAGTCTGGATGAAGTGCTTGAGGTTGGTGGAGGAAACCGGGTCCAGCTCTTCCAGCGGCGCGATCTGCGGCGCGCGCAACGGCGTCGCGAGCGGCTGCGGGCCGGTGGCCGCGCGCACCATCGCGAACGAGCGGTCGCCGCGGCGGCGGTCCCAGTGCTGGTCGGTTTCGACGTACGCCCACAGGTCGGCCGGATCCGGCTGCTGCGCGATCAGCGTGGCGCGCTGGGAGTCGGCGACCGCGCGCACGCGCGTGCGCAGGCCCGCGAGGTACCGCTGGTAGTCGCGGCGCTCCTCGTTGATCTGCGCCTTCTTCGCCATGCCGCCGCGGCCGAGCGACATCACGATCATGCCGCCCATCGCGGTGACGAACAGCGCGCCGAAGATCCAGGTCATCACCCCGCCGTCGCGTCCGATGTAGACGAACGACATCGCGCCCATGCCGAGCATCATCGGCAGGAACATCATGAGCTGCATCACGCCGCCGGAGCCGCTCTTGGGCAGCATCGGCGGGGACTGCAGCATGATCTCCCCAGGCTGCTCGCCGAGCAGGCCGAGGCGGTCGCGGGGGGCACTCATGCCCCGTATTTTGGCCGTCCGCTGTCCGGTCGCGGTGGGTACTTTTGCCGTCCGCTCGCCCGGCGGCGCGAACTTACGCTCTGCGCAGACGCCCCGCACCGGTGCGTCGATCGCGGGAGAGCGGGAGGGAGCGCCATGGGCACGACCGGCGAGTACCGGGCCGAGCCGGAGGCCATGCGCTCCACCGTCGGCAACGTGGGCGCCGTCATCGCCCACGGCATCAACGCCGTCGCGGACCTGGAAAAACTCGTCCTGCAGCCGACGACGTTCGCCAGTTTCGGCAGCGTCGTCGCGGCGGCGAACGAGGCGCTGCACTCGCAGCAGGTGACCGCGGTGCGCTCGCTGCTGCAATTGCTGCAGGAGATCAACGGCCTGGTCAAGCACAGCGCGGACGCTTACCAAAGCGCCGACGAAGCAGTATCCGACGGCTACGGCGGCGGCCATGCGCAGTCCTCGTCGCCGTCGTTGACGTCGATCTGGGGAACACCGCACGCCGCGCACTTGGCCGAGGCAGCGATCACCGACAGCGCCGGTGCGCACGGCGAACCGTCGTCAGTCGGCAACGTCCTGCGTTACCTCGGCGACGCGGATCTCGGCAGGCTCGCCGAGCATCCGCTCACCGACGCCCGGTTCCACGGCGTCGCGGACTTCAACGACTGGCTCGCCGGCGACGCCGACAACCAGGCGCGCGTCGGCCTGATCGAGGTCTATTCGGGCACCGCGCGCACCTTCGGCGACGTGCCCGGCGGCGTGCACAGCGGTGACGTCGTCGTGGTGGAGCCGCTTCTGCTCGCCGACCAGCATCCGGTGATCGGCGTCGCCGGGGACGGCGGCGCTCTCTACAACCATGGCCTGCTCGATCCGGGCCTCGGCGGACTGGCCAAGGTCAGCGTGTACCGGCCCGCCTCCGTCTGACCCCGAACCCCGACCAAGTGAGGTCCGATGCTCTTCCCGAACTCCAGCGCGATGGACGCCACCGCTTCCGGCGGGGGCCCGATCACCGTGCTGCCGCAGATCGTCACCGGCCAGCCGGAGCAGATCGCGAAGCACGTCCTCGACCTGCTGCACAAGGCCGCCGAGCTGACCTCGCTCTACACCGAGCTCAGCAGGGCCGCCGACCAGCTCGGCAAGGTCTGGTCCGGCGGGGCGTCGGAATCGGCGCTGCAGAAGATCTCCCACTCGCTCGACCAGCTCACGAAGATCATCACCGTGATCGAGAAGGGCGCTGAACTGCTCGGCGTTTCCGGCACGCTGGTGAAGACGGCGCAGGAGGCGTACCGGTCGGTGGTCGCGGCGGTGAACCCGACCGTCGCGTCGCTGATGTCGAACTGGTGGACCTACGGGGCCGCGGTCGCGCTTTCCACCGCTACCAGCGCGACGCTGCGCGGATTCATCACCGCGGTCGGCGGGCTGCTGAAGGCGCTCGGCGCGGGCGACCTCGCGAACCAGATCACCCAGGTCGCGACGATCATCGGCGACCTCGAAAAGCTGTTCCACCACGGTTCTTCCGACGGAGGAGGAGCGGCGGGCAACGCGGCGGTCTCCGGCACGCCGGTCACCGCGCCGCAGATGCCCGCGCCGGTCGCGAGCGCGTCCGGGCAGGCGGCCATCGGCGGCAGCGGCGGGGGAGTGCCCGGCGGGAACCCGTCGTTCACGAACTACACGCCGCCCGCGTTGGCCAACGGCGGCTGGCCGACGGGCAGCGGTACTGGCGGCTGGCCTTCTGGCGGCGGTGCGGGTGTGGGGGCCAATGCGGGGAACAGCTGGATTCCGGTGGACCACCCGGCTCCGGCACCGTCTCCCGCGCCTTCGGTGCCTTCGGTGCCGGGCCAGTCGACCGGTGCGCACGAGGTCGTGATCCACACCGACCTGACCACCGGGCAGTCGACCGTCGAGGCCCCGGCCGGGCAGGACGTGGACATCGATGTCGACGTCACCTACCAGGGCAAACACTTCCAGCAGCACGTCGACATCGACGTGAAGGGCGCGTAGCCGGTGGCCGTGGACGCGTCCGGAGTCGTCAGCTCGGTGCTGTCGAACTACCGGCAGGTGCTGGTCGAATACCAGCGCCGGGTCACGGGCGACCCGGCGGCGCTCGAAGCGGCGGCGAACCGCTGCGGCACCAACGCGTCCACGATTACCGGCAAAGCCACCGAAATCGCGGACGCGGCCACGGCATTGCACGCTGACTGGGACGGTGCTGCGTACACCGCGTACGCGACAGCAGCGGCCGACGTCGCGCACGCGTTGACCGAAGACGGCACGAAGCTGGCTGACCAGAGCAAGCGGTTGTCGATGGCCGGACAGCTGTTGCGGTGGGCGCGTTCTGGTGTTGACTCCGTCGCCGCGCAGTTCGATCAGTACGGCGCGCAGCTGATCAACCAAGCCCGGTCGGCGGATCCGAACGCGGTGGGCGCTTTTATCGCCGCGGCAAGGGATTTGGGCGAGCAGGCGGTCGCGGCGGCCGGGCAGGTCGCCGACGAGCTGTCGGACGCGCTGGCGGAGTTGTTCCCCGCGCCGTGGGCCGGGCCGATGAGCAAGCCGGGCAAGCTGGGCAAACGCGTCTACGGCCCGTTGTCCTGGGTCAACGGCGACACGCTCGACGGACGGAAGCGGCCGCGTTCGGTGCCGTCGTGGTTCGGCAATTCCGGCTGGAAGAAGCTGACCTGGAACGGGCTCGAAGGCACCCGTGCGCCGAAGAAGGCGGACACGCCGTTCGGGCAGCCGAAGCAGAAGAGCGCGATCGCCCGCGCCACCGAGATCACTTACCTCAAGACAGCGCACGAGCAGGACGGCTTCATTCCGGAGTACGACGGAAAAATCTCCTCGCAAGGCTGGGACGCGAAGGCGTCCGGCCACGCCGAGCTGGGGTTCCGGGAGGACATCGGGACCAGCGGAAGCTACGGCGTCGCGCACGGCAGCGCTCGCGGTTCGGCTTTCGCAGGCGGCGAGGTGAGCGGTTCCGCGCAACTCGGCGTGCACGGGCTTGGGGTGCACGCCAACGCTTTCGCGGGCGGCAAGCTCGAAGGCCAGGTCGCGGCGGATGTCGCGGGAGTCGGCGTCGGCGCGAGCGGGAGTGTCCAATATGGAATCGGCGCGCAGCTCGACGGCCAGTTCGTGTATGACAACGGGCATTTGAAGATGAACTTCAAGGCCGGTGCCGCGTTGGGCCTGGGTGCCGGAGTCGGTGCGAAGATCGACATCGACCTGCCGAAGGTCGGCGCGGCGGTCAGCGAATACGGCGGCGCGGCGGTCGACGCGGTCGGCGACGCGGCCGGTCAGGCGGCGGACGCGCTCGGCGGGGCTTGGGACGACGCCGTGCAGTATGTGGGTTCGTGGTGAGCGCCATGGCGGATCTGGTGACGCTCCCGCTGGGCTTCGACGTCCCGGAGGGCTGGACGCCGGTGCCGCCGATCGCACCCGGTCTCGTTTTCGTTGCCGTGCACCCGAATCCGCGGGCGGAGTTCACCCCGAACATCACGCTCGGCATCCAGCAGCGCCAGGATTCCTTGCCGATGAAGGACATCGCCGACGAGGCGGTCGAACGGCTCGGCCGGACGATGGCGCTGCTCGACGTCCTCGACCGCCAAGAGGTCGGCAGTGCGGTCGCGCCCGGCTGCACCCAAACCTTGCGGATGCGCACCGGCGAAGGCCAGGATCTGGTGCAGATCCAGGTGTTCCTGACCGTGCCCGGCCCGGCCGGGCGGGTCGTGCTGGAACTGGTCTGCACGGCCGATCCGCGGGACGCGCGCACGCTCGTCCCCGACTTCCGGAAGTTCGTCGCCAGCGTGCACGTCCGCCGCGAAACCCCGCAGGAGAAGGAGAACGACGGTGACTGAACCGTATGCCGTGCCGGACATGGACGAGCTGCTCGCGCAGGTCCGCAAGCAGACCGAAGAGGTCCAGCGGATCCAGCGCACAGTCGAGGCGATGGAGGTCAAGGCCGCCTCGCGGCAGAACGAGGTGACCGTGACGCTGCGCGGCGACGGCCGGTTCACCTCGGTCGACATCGACCAGCGCGCGATCCGCGAGTACGACGCGCGCACGCTGTCGGAGATCGTCCTCGAAGCGGTGAACGCCGGCCTGCAGAAGCTCGCCGAGGCGAGCAGCGCGAAGTTCGCCCCGGTGATCGAGGCGTCCAGGTCCCAGCAGTGAGCGCGCCGGCCGTCGCCGGGTCGACCCGGCGCGTCACGATCGTCACCCCGCGCGCCAGGGTGGACGTCGCGCTGCCGCAGCAGAGCACGTTCGCCGAACTGGTGCCGCAGCTGGTCCGGCTCGCCGGGGCGGCCGGGCAGGCGTCGGCCGAGCATCCGGGCTGGGTGCTGTCGCGGCTCGGCGGCGCGCCGCTCGCGCTCGGGCTCACCGTGGCCGCCGCGCAGGTGCGAGACGGCGAGGTGCTGCACCTGACCCCGCGCGAACGTCCGCGCGGCCCGCTGCTGTTCGACGACGTGGTCGACTCGATCGCGAGTGTCGGCGAATCCGCGTCGACCGCGTGGGGGCCGAAGGTCGCGCGGCGGGCCGGGATCACGGCGGCCGCGCTGCTGTTGTTCGCGGGCGGGCTGCTGATCCAGGCGTCGCTGGCGGGCAGCGTGCTCGCGCCGATCGGCACCGGGCTGCTAGCGGTCGTGCTGCTGCTCGGCGGCGGCGCGCTGAGCCGCGCATACGGCGATTCGGGCGCGGGTGCGGCCGGTGCGCTGGCCGGGGTCGGCGTGGCGTTCCTGTCCGGGATGTCTTTGCTGCCAACGCATCCGATGTTCTCGCTCGCTGCCGGACCGCTTGCCGCTGGGCTCGCGGCGGTGACTGTTTACGGGGTGCTGGCCGCGGTTTCGGTGGCGGACCGGCTGCCGTTCTTCGTCGCGGTCGTCGGTTCGGCCGGGATCGGCGCGATTGCGACCGGCGTGGTATTGCTGACGGGCGCGAAGCCAGTTGCCGCCGCGGCTGTCGCGGCCGTGCTGGCGACCGCGTTGGCGGCTGTCGCGCCGATGCTCGCATTGCGGCTGGGCCGGATGCCGCTCCCGCGCGTGCCGGACGACATGGAATCCTTCCGCGCCAACGAACAGCCGTCGCTCGGCGCGGAAATGGCCGGGCGGACGACGTATGCGCAGGCGTTGCTCACCAGCCTGCTGGTGGCGCTCGGGCTGGTGGTGATCGGTTCGTCGATCGTGCTCGCCACCGGCGGACCGTGGGAAGCCGGGCTGGCGGCGCTGGTCGGGACGGCGTGGATCCAGCGTTCGCGCGCATACGCGGGCCGCACGCAACGGCTGGTGCTGGTTGGTTTTGGTCTCGCCGCCTTGCTGACCGCGGGTTTCTGGCTTATCGCGGACAACCAGCGGATCGCGCTCCTCGCGGCCGGACTGGCGCTGGTGCTGGCCGCGGTGGTGTCGCTGTTCTACGCGACGCGGGTCGCGCGCGGGGTGCGGTCGCCGTACTGGTCGCGGTTGCTGGATATTTCCGAGTTTCTGGTGCTGTTGTCGTTGGTGCCGTTCGTGGCGTTGATCGCTGGGGTGTACGAGGCGGTCAGCGGGTGAGTGGGCTGGCGGCTTTGAGGGTGCGCAGGACTGGTGCGGTTTCGCAGGAGCGGATGCCGGGGAGTGCGCCGAGTTGGTGGGTGAGGTAGCGGTGCAGGGCTGGGGGATCAGCGCAGAGGGCGTGCGCAAGGAGGTTCGTCGGCCCTGTGGTCGCGGCGACGACGGCTAGTTCGCGGTGGGTGGCTAGTTCGGTAGCGACGGCGTCGAGGTCGGCGGGGGCTACGGCCATCCACAGCAGCGCCTGCGTGGTCGCGCCGAAGAGCCGGGCGTCGATTTCCACGTCGAAATAGAGAGTTTCCGCCGCGCGCAGGTCGGCGATCCGGCGGGCGACGGTCGCGGCGGACCAGCCGGTGACGGTCGCCAGCTCGGTCTGGCCTAGGCGGCCGTCTCGCTGCAATGCGGTGAGCAAGGGCTCGTCGGCGGCGGTCGCTTCGGCGGCCGTGGCGCGGGTTTCGGGTTCCAGTTGGCGGCGTTGGGCGTCGGTGAGAACCTCGGCGCGGCCTTGCCAGGCGGTCGGTCCGCCGTGATACAGGTGCAGGAGCTGGTGCGCGGACACGGCAGTGATGCCGGTCGTGCGCGGGATGTCGTGCAGCAGCAGGCCGTGCTCCGGGGCGGACCCGTTGGCGGTGTGGACGATGACGCAGATTTCCGTACCGCCGCCGGCGAGCTTGACCCAGGTCGTGTCGGTGCGGCGGACGAGCGCGTCGGCGACCCGTTGCGCGACTGCCGGGACGACGGTGAGCCGCACGAGCCACTGCGTCTGTCCGGCGCGATGCGGTGCGGCGAGCCCGACGACGCGCAGTCCGGCTTCAGCGCGCAGCCGTCGGTAGCGGCGTGCGACGGTCTGCGTCGAGACGCCCAGGACGGTGCCGATCCGCGCGAACGGGGCGCGGCCGTCGATCTGGAGTGCGTGGACCAGGGCGTGGTCGAGGTCGTCGAGCATGGCTTGATTCTGCACCAGACTGTCCTGAGTGGAAGATTTCTGTTCCTTTGAGCCGGTGGCTGGAATCCTGTCTTGCCGCTCGCCCAGGCTGGCGGCATGAACGATTCACGTCGCTGGGCCGCGCTGGCGGTCCTGCTCGTCGCGGAGGCGATGAACCTCCTCGACACCACCATCGTCCAGGTCGCCGCGCCCGCGGTGCACGCCGAACTCGGCGGCGCGCCCAGCACGATCTCCTTCTACACCGCCGGGTACACGCTGCCCTTCGCGCTCCTGCTGATCACCGGCGGACGCCTTGGCGACATCATCGGCCGACGCCGCACCTTCCAACTCGGCGTGGCCGGTTTCGTGCTCTCCTCGGCCTTGTGCGCGGCGGCGACCACGCCCGGGTTCCTGCTCGTTTTCCGGGCCCTGCAGGGAGCTTCGGCCGCCCTGGTGATCCCGCAGACGATCGGCCTCATCCGCGTCCTGTTCGACGGCGCGGCCCGGGCGCGCGCACTCGGCATGATCGGCCCGGTGATGGGGCTGGCCGCGGTGAGCGGTCCGGTCCTCGGCGGACTGCTGACCGACGCCTGGTCGTGGCGGTCGGTGTTCCTGGTGAACGTCCCGCTCGGGGTCGCCGTGCTCGCCGCGTCCGGATTGCTGACCGAAGACCGGTCCGCCTCCCGGCCGCGGCTCGACCTGCTCGGGACCGGTTTGGTCGTGCTGGGGGCCGGGCTCGTCGTCTATCCGCTGCTCACGCAGTGGAACGGTTATCTCGTTGCCGCCGGAGTGGCGGTGCTCGTGGTTTTCACTCTGCAGCAACGGTTTTGCGGCGGCCTGATCGAGCGCAGCCTCTTCCGCGGCCTCGGTTTCCCGGCTGGATTGACGACGTCAGTGCTGTTCTTCGCCGTGATGACCGGTCTGACCCAGGTTGTCGTCCTGTTCCTGCAACTGACCCAGCACGCCGACGCCCGGACCGCCGGACTCTCGTTGCTGCCGTGGTCGTGCGGACTGGCAGTATCGTCCTTTGTGGCCGGACGCTGGCTCGTCCCGCGCTTCGGCACCCGGATTCTCTTTGCTGGCGTGGCTTTCCTGGCCGCGGGAATCACCGGGATCGCACTGGGCTGGCCGCTGCTGCTCCCGCTGGCGATCGCGGGAACGGGAACCGGGTTGTTCACCGTGCCGTTCTTCACCGCGGCGCTCGCCCTCGTCCGTCCCTCGGAGACAGGTTCGGCGGCCGGGCTGCTGAACGCGGTGCAGCAACTCGGCGGAACCGTCGGAGTCGCCATGCTGACCACGGTTTTCCTCGACGCCGGCGTGACGGTCGCGTGCTGGACAGCGGTCGCCCTGACCGTCGCGGCCGGGGTGACCGCGCTCGGTCTCATCCGCGGAACGCGCGCCGATATTCCGTCGGAGCCGTCCCCAGCCGGAGTGTGAAGTGGCGGCGGAGATTGGCCGCCGAACCGAGGCCGCTGCGTTCGCCGATCAGGCCGACCGGCAGATCGGTGGATTCCAGCAGGCTGCGGGCGCGCAGGACGCGCTGGTCGAGCAGCCATTGCAACGGCGTGGTCCCGGTGGCGTCGTGGAACCGGCGGACGAACGTGCGCGGGCTGACCCCGGCTCGGCGGGCCAGCTGCTCGACAGTCAGCGGCTGGTCGAGGTGGCGCGTCGCCCAGTGCAGCACCGGCCCGAGCCCGGCGTCGTCGGTGTCCGGCACCGTCGCGGAGACGTACTGCGCCTGCCCGCCGCCGCGATGCGCGGGCAGCACCATCCGGCGGGCGACCTCGTTGGCGACGTGCGCGCCGAGGTCGCTACGCACTACGTGCAGGCAGAGGTCGATGCCCGCGCTGCGTCCGGCGCTGGTGAGCACTTGTCCGTCGTCCACGTAGAGCACCGACGCGTCCACCTGAACCCGCGGATGCAGCATGGCGAGCGTGGCGGCGTACATCCAATGCGTCGCCGCTCGCCGACCGTCCAGCAGACCCGCCGCCGCGAGCGCGAACGCACCCGTGCACAGCGAAACGATCCGGGCGCCATGGGCTGCTGCCTCCTGGATGGCGTCGACCAGATGCGCCGGGATCGGCTGTCCAGTTTGGACACACGCGTACGGCAAGGCGGGAACCAGCACGGTATCGGCGTCCTTGAGCGTTTCGAGACCGTGACTGGCGTGCTGCCGGAAGCCGAATTCGGTGCGGGTTTCCGGCTTCTCCGCGCAGAACCGCAGCTCGTACCAGGGGTCGGCGAGGTCGGTCCGGGACGGCCCGAACACCTCGGCGGCGATGGCCAGCTCGAACAACGGCATGTCGTCGACCAGCGCGACCGCGACGGTTCGCATGCTGCGAGGATACGGCAGGAATTTTGCGGAAGCCGTCAGTCCTGCCACTCGCTCGCGCCGCGGCGAGGTGGCAGATTCGCTGGCGTGACCGTCGTGGAACTCCGCCAGTACACCCTCCGGCCCGGGCAACGGGACGTCCTGATCGACCTGTTCGACCGTGCGCTGGTGGAACCGCAGGAGGCCGCGGGCTGCACCGTCGTCGGCCAATTCCGCGACGAGGACGACCCGGACCGGTTCGTGTGGTTCCGTTCCTTCCCGGACCTGGCCGCCCGGCACGCCGCGTTGACCGCGTTCTACCTCGAAGGCGAGGCCTGGCGGAAACACCGCGCCGCCGCGAACGCCACCATGCTCGACAGCGACAACGTCCTGCTGCTCCGCCCCGAAACCGACTTCCCGCCGATGTCCCGGCCCGCCGATGCCGTCGAACCGCCCTCGCGAATCCTGGTCCTGATCGGCCCGGCTGGTGCTGATTTCGTTGCGCCGCTTGCCTCCTTCGTCACCGAGCCCGCGGAGAACACCTTCCGTGCGCTGCCGGTGCGCGAAGGGGAGAACGTCCGCGTCGGGGTCTGGGTTTTCCCGGATCTCGCGGCGTTGCGGGCATTCGAGTCCCAGCTGGTTATCGGTGCCGAGGTACAGCGGCTTCGCTTGGCTCCGACGGCGCGTTCTTCGCTTCGCTGATCCGCTGGGCGACGAGCTGGTCGATGCGCTGCCAGGCGGGGCTGTCGAGATGCGTGGCGAGAAGCTCGACGACCTGGCGGGGCACCTTCCGGAAGTCCGGCAGGTCAGACGGCAACGTCATCCGCTGGCCGAGCTTGGCGGCCGCGTCGGCGATCGCTTCGAGCCGCGGATCGTCGGGACTCCACTCGATCGCCTCGTCGTACGCGCGGAGAACGGCGACGTACTCCGGATCGTCCAGCAACGCGGTGCGGCTGGCGAGAATGGCGTGGGCGACGTCCGGGGCGAGCGCGCAGGCAAGGATCCAGCCGTCGCGGATGGCGTTCTCGTGCCGCGCAGACAGTCCTACTCGCTTCAGCCGGTCCATGAACGCGATGGCTGCGGGCGGCAGACAGAGCCGGTCGGGCCGATCGAGGTCCCGCAACCGGGCGCGGCGTTGTTCGAGCTGCCGGATGCGATCCCGCAACTCGGCGTCGATCCGGTCGAGGGCGTCCTCGTCGGCGTTCAGCACCTGCGGGATGCGCGCCAGCGGGACCCCGGCCTGGGCGAGCGTGACGATGCGGGCCAGGTCGATGACCGCCTGCGCGTCGTAGCGGCGGTATCCGGAGGCGTCGCGCGCGGGCTCGGGCAGGAGCCCTTTCGCGTGGTAGACGCGGACCGCCTTGGCCGAAACCCCGGCGTGGCGCGCGAGCTGGCCGATGGTGAGCATGGCTCCAGTATCGCGCTTGACCTTGTCCCAGGGGCAAGGTTGGAAGCTGGCGGCATGCACGATTACGACACCCTGCGCGCCCTCGCTGACGAGGGGAACGAAACCGCACTGGACCGTCTCGCCGATCTCGCCGACCGTCGCGGCGACCTGGCCGAGCTGTCCGAACTGCTCGACGAGGGCAGCGAACACGCCGGACGCTTGCTGACCCGCCGGGCGGTGGCGAACCGTGATCTGCGGGAACTGCAACGGCTTTCGGACGCCGGAAGCAGCGAGGCCGAAACCGAACTGGAGCGCCTGCTTTCTCCAGGTCGTGAGGGGAACCCTGACGGAATCTGATTCCTTCAGGGTTCCCCTCACGAACCTCCCGTCATCCCACAGGCGGCCGGTTGAGCCCGCGGATCTTCCGCATCACCGGAATCGCCAGCAGACAAGCGACCACACCCGACCCGAACAGCAGCGGGTAATTCGTGCTCGTGCTCGAACCGAACGACAACAACACCGGCCCGTAAACCGGCACCAGCGAACTCGGCAGCGTGAGCGCGATGTTCACCACCCCCATCTCGCGCGCCGCCTCGCCGTCCCCCGAGAGGAGCGCAGCCGGGACCGCGAAATGGCCGCAGAAGTACCCGCCCAGCCCGACTCCGGCGATCGCGGCGCTGACGTAGAGCATCGGGACGCTCTTCGCCACGATCAGCACCGCCAGCGCGAGCGCCAGCAGCACCGCCGACGAGAGCATCATCAGCCCGCGGCGGCCGAACCGGTCGGTGATCCAGCCGCCGGCCAGGCTCGCGGGCAGGGCGATGCCGAAGGCGATCAGGTTCACGACGAACGCGGCGTGCGCGACCTCGCCGCTGCCCACGCCCAATACGTCGGACAGGTAGTAGACCAGGTAGGTGGTGAAGGTCGAGAATCCGATCGACAGCAGGAAAACCATCAGGCAGGCCCACGCGAACGGCGGGTTGTGCCGGGGCCGGAACGAGAACATCCGGCCGAGGTCGCGGATGCCGAACGGGGTCCGCTCCGCCGGGTCGAGGCGGCGGTCCCGCAGGACGGCGCACAGGATGACGACGGTGATCGGCGCGGCGATCGCGGGGAGCAGGAACATCCAGAACGGCGGCAGCCCGGTCACGGCCTGCGCGACGTAGCTGCCGCCGATCATCGAAACCGGGAAGCAGACGCCCATCAGCGCGCTCACCACGCCGCGCCGCTCCGCCGGGATCTGGTCGGGCAGCAGGGCGACCATCGCGGCGAGCGCGGCGTTGAACAGGATCTGCGTCAGGCACCAGCCGACCACGACCATGGCCGTCGTGGTGGCGAACGCGACCACGAGCAGTCCGCCGGTGCCGCCGAAGATCCCGGCGATCAGCCAGGGTTTGCGCATACCGAACCGGGACGTCGTGCGGTCGGAGAGGTGGCCGAAGAGCGGGTTGGCGACGACGGCGAGCAGCGCGCCGAGGCCGAGCGCGAGCGCGAGGGCGCCGACCTTGTGCTCGGGGTCGATCTGCTGGAGCCGGAGGGCGACGGTGACCGACGCCGGGGTGATGAGGGCGAAGTAGCAGCCGAGCAGTGCCGCGATGTAGGCGACGACGAATTTCGGGCCTGCCGTGCGAACGGACCGGTCCGCACTGACCGTGTGCGTCATGGCTTTCTCCGAGAGGGGATCGGTTCCGCGGGTCGCCGGGGCGACGCAGACGCCACCCGCGGTGGCGGTTCCGACGTTCTCGGGCGTGAGACAGCAAGGATGTTCACCTCGCGCCGGGCACCCTGTCAAGTACGGATTCCTTCAGCGCCCGGATCCCGGACGGCGAAAGGGTGTGCTCCACCGCCGAGACGATCCCGCCCGCGACGCCCGCGTGCCTGCCGAGTTCGCTGTGCGTCAGCACCAGGTTCCGGGTGGCCAGCGGCAGCGCGCGGCGGTAGACGACGCTGCGGATCCCGGCCAGCACGTCGTCGCCCGCCGCGGTGATCAGGCCGCCGAGCGCGATCGTGCGCGGGTTGTAGAAGTGCACCAGCATCGCGACGACCTCGCCGATCGTTTCGGCCGCGGTGCGGACGTAGCGCACCACGGTCGGCTCCCCGTCGCGGAGGGCGCGGGCGAGGTCCTCAATGGACTGAAGCGCGGGCAGTTCGGCCTGGACGATGCGCAGCACGGCTCCGGCGGAGGCCACGGCCTCGACGCAGCCGACGTTGCCGCATTGGCAGACGGTCTGGTCGTCGCCGGGGACGCGCACGTGCCCGATGTCGCCGGCCGCGCCGTCGGAGCCGCGGTGGATGCGCCCGTCCGCGAGCACGAGACCGCCGCCGATCCCGGTGCCGATCTTGAGGAACAGCAACGGATTCGCTTCGGCAGGCCGGGCCCGTGCCTCGCCGAGCGCCATCAGGTTCACGTCGTTGTCCACGAGCACGGCGCAGGAAAGCCGCTCGCCCATCACCTGCCCGACCGGATACCGGTCCCAGCCGGGCATGATCGGCGGACGCACCGGGGAACCGGTCCGCGCGTCGACCGGGCCGGGCAGCCCCATGGCGAGCGCGGTGACCTCGCCGGGCTCGACCTCGGCCTCGCGGAGCAGTTCGCGCAGCCGGTCGGTCAACGCGTCCAGCGCGGCTTCGGGGCCCTGCTCCAGCGCGAGCGGGAACTGCTGCTCGGCGAGGATCGTCTGCGCCGTGTCGGCGACGGCGACCCGGGTGCTGTGCGCGCCGAGGTCCGCCGCCAGCACCACGCCCGCCCGCGCGGCGAGCCGGAGCCGGTGCGCCGGACGGCCGCGGCCGGCGTGCGCCGAGGTGCCCGATTCGACCAGGACGCGGGAGCGCAGCAGCGCGTCCAGGTGCCCGTTCAGCGTGGACCGAGACATGCCGGTCGAGCGCACGAGCGCCGCTCGCGTTTCCGCCGAACCGGACGCGATCAGCCGCAGCAGCTGGCTGTGCGCCCGGTCGGCGGCGTCGTTTTCCGGGGCGGGCGGGGAGGAGAGCCGGACGGGGGTCCAGTCGGTCATAGCCCGGATGTTAGACCATTAATGCCGTTCTTTTTGACTGAAAGTGGCTTTATTTTTGACTTGATCCGACATAAAGCGGCGGCTTAGCGTGGGGCCACGACGGAGCAGGGCGTGAGACCCCAGGCCACGTCTTCGCAGGTGAAAGGACACGTATGGCGGAGCAGGACCCCCGGAAGAAACCCCGGCGAGGCGTCGCCGTGCTCGGTGCGGGGATGATCGCCGCCGTGCACCGCCGGGCCGCGCTGCTGGCGGGCGCGGAGGTGACCGGGGTGCTGGCCTCGACGCCGGAGCGGTCCCGCGAGGTCGCCGACCAATGGCGGATCAGCACCGGATACCGGGACCTCGCCGAGGTGCTCGAAGACGAGCGCGTCGAGGTCGTGCACGTCTGCACGCCCAACGCTACGCACGCCGAATACGCCGAGGCCGCGCTGCGGGCGGGCAAGCACGTGATCTGCGAGAAGCCGCTGGGCGTCTCGGTCGAGCAGGCCGGGCGGATGGCCGCCCTCGCCGAGCAGAGCGGGCTCGTGGCGACCGTGCCGTTCGTCTACCGCTACCACCCGATCGTCCGCGAACTGCGGGCCCGCGTGCGCAGCGGAGAACTGGGCGACCGGCTGCTGCTGGTGCACGGGAGCTACCTGCAGGACTGGATGCTCTCCCCGGACGTGTCGGGCTGGCGCGTCTTCCCGGACTCCGGCGGGCCGTCGCGGGCGTTCGCCGACATCGGCTCGCACTGGTGCGATCTGGTCGAGTGGATCACCGGCGACCCGTTCGCCGAACTGACCGCCGCGACCTCGGTCGCCGTGCCCGACCGCCCGGGCTCCGGCGGCCCCAGCTTCGGCGGATCCGGTTCCGGGGAACGGGTCCCGGTGCGGACCGAGGATTCGGCGACGCTGTTGCTGCGCACCGGAACCGGGGTGCTGGCCTCGGCGACGATCTCGCAGGTGGCCGCCGGCCGGAAGAACCGGCTGTGGTTCGAACTCGACGGCTCCGGCGGCAGCGCGGTCTTCGACCAGGAACGGCCCGAGTCGATCTGGCTCGGCGGCGCGGACGAGTCCCGGATCGTCGTGCGGGACAGCGGAACCGGCTCGCCGGAGCAGCGCAGGCTGTCGCAGCTGCCCGCCGGGCACGCGCAGGGGTACGCCCAGTGTTTCGAAGCGTTCGTCGCCGACACTTACGCGGCGGTGGACGGTGCCGTGCCCGACGGCCTGCCCGGTTTCGCGGACGGGCTGCGTTCGGCTCGGCTGGTCGACGCGGTGCTGCGCTCGGCCCGCGACGGATCGTGGACGAAGGTGGAACGATGAAACTCGGAATGCTGACCGCGTGCCTGCCCGGATGGGACCTCGAGCGGATCGCGAAGTGGGCCGCGGGCGCGGGATACGAAGCGCTCGAAGTGGCCTGCTGGCCCTCGACCGGCGGCCGGGATTTCGAAGCGTCCCACCTGCCGGTCGCCGAGTTCGGGCCGGAACAGGCCGACCGGACCCGGGAACTGATGGCGCGCCACGGTCTCGGCATTTCCGCGCTCGCCTACTACGAGAACAACCTGCACCCGGATCCGGTGCGGCGGGCGGAGATCCACACCCATCTCCGGGCTTCGATCGACGCCGCGCAGGAGCTCGGCGTCGGGCTGGTCGGCACGTTCGTCGGCCGGGACCCCGGCAAGTCGGTCCGGGAGAACCAGGCCGAGGCCGAGACCGTCTTCCCGGCGCTGGTCGAGTACGCGGGGGAGCGCGGGGTCCGGCTGATCATCGAGAACTGCGTGATGGAGGGCTGGCATCCGGACGGCTACCCGGGCAACCTCGCCTACTCGCCCGAGCTGTGGGAGTGGATGTTCAGCCTCGGCCTGTACCTGAACTGGGACCCGTCGCACCTCACCTGGATCGGCATCGACCCGGTGGAGACCATCGCCCCGTACGCCGACCGCATCCTGCACGCTCAGGCCAAGGACGTCGAGCTGGACCCGCGCGCCCGGCAGCGCTACGGCTTCTTCGGCAAGACCGCCAAAACCGACCCGTGGGAAACCGGCTGGTGGCGCTACCGGATCCCGGGGCTCGGCCAGGTCGACTGGGCGAAGGTCGTCGACCGGCTGCACGAGCACGGGTTCGACGGCACGCTCTCGGTCGAGCACGAGGACCCGGTCTGGGGCGGCACTCCCGGGAAAGTCATGCGCGGTCTCGAGATCGCGCACCGGACGCTGCGGCCGCACGTGATCGAAACCCCGGAGGAAGCGTGAACGACGTGCTCATCGTCGGCGGCGGGCTCATGGGCGCCGCCGTCGCCCGCGAACTGCGCGACGCCGACCCGGACGTCCGCATCGTGATCGCCGACGGCGGCCCGGTGATCGGCCCCACCCCGGGTCAGCACCTCCACGACGTCGCCGACCCGGAGATCTGGGAGCGCTACAACCAGCGCGTCGCCTCCGGCATCCAGGGTTTCTACACCGGCGTCGCGCCGACCGCGGACGTCGGCGCCACGCTCGTGGACGTCGAGCCCGGCATGTACCACCTCACGTCGCTCGGCGAGAACGCCGCCGAGATGCCCGCCGCCTCGATCGCCTGGAACGCGGGCGGAATGGGCGTCCACTGGACCGCCGCGACCCCCGCGCCGTGGGGCGACGAGATACCGTCCTTTGTGGACTCCGTGGAATGGCGGAACGACCTGGACCGGGCCGGAGAACTGCTGCGGGTCAACCGAAACCCCTTCCCGGACACCGAAGCGGGCCGGGTGGTGACCGCGACAATCGAAAAGCTGTTCGCGGACGTCGACGCTCCCGGCCGCGGCATCCAGCCGATGCCGATGGCAGCCCAGCGGGACGCCGAGGGAGTGCTCCGCCGCACCGGGCCCAACGTGATCTTCCCGCCGATCGCCGACGCCGCAACGGATCCGAACTTCACCCTGTTGACCGGCACCCGCGCGATCCGGCTGATCCACGAAGGCGGCGAGGTGCGCGGTGCTGTGCTGCAGGACGTGCGATCCGGTGCCACCCGGGAAATCCAGGCCGCCGCCACGGTCGTCTGCGCCGACACGATGCGCAGCCCTCAGCTGCTGTTCGCCTCCGGAATCCGGCCGCCCGCGCTGGGCCGCTACCTCAACGAACACGCCTTCCTCACCGGACGCGTACTCGCCGACCCCCAGCGGCTCGGATTCGACCTGTCCGCACTGCCGGTGCCAGCCGACGGCGAGATCATGGTCGAGCACTACTGGCTGCCGCACAGCGGTGCCGCGCAACCGTTCCAAGTCCAGATCGGCACGCAGACGTTCACCGCCGAGGACGGCACCCGCCTGGCGTACCAGGTCGGCGCGAGCTTCTACATCCCGACGGAAATCCAGGCGGACAACCGGCTGGAATTCTCCGACGAGGAGACCGACGCGATGGGCATGCCGCGCCTCACTGTCCACTTCGGATGGTCTGAGCGCGACCGCGAACTCATCGAGCAGGCCCGGCGCACCCAGCAGGCGCTCGGCGACGCGCTCGGCTCGTTCGACCCGGCGACGGAATCGGCGCTGCTGGATCCGGGGTGCTCGCTGCACTTCACCGGAACCGTCCGGATGGGGCCCGCCGACGACGGCACGAGCGTCTGCGATCCGGACTGCCGGGTGTGGGGCTTCGACAACCTTTACGTGGCAGGCAACGGCGTCGTGCCCACCGCGCTGGTCTGCAACTCGACCCTCACCGGCATGACGACCGCCGTGCGCGCCGCCCGCGCCGTGCTCGGCCGGACATCTTCGACTTCGACGAAGCAGGAGCAGCCATGACGCTCGACCGTTCCCAGTTCGCCATCAACACCCTCCAGTGGACGGACCTGGCCAAGGGCTGGGAGTACGACGACCCGGCCTTCCTGGACAAGCAGCCGCGGGTGCTCCGCGAGGCCGCCGAATCCGGGTTTTCCGCGGTGATGATGGAAGTCCTGCCCACCCAGACCATCCGGGCCTACCGCGAACTGCTCGCCGAGAACGGCCTGCGCGCGGCCCCGGGTTACCTGCAGGTCCCGCTGCCGGAATCGCACGGCGTGACGCTCGAACCGGGTTCCGCGGCGGAATTCCGCTGGTTCGACGGCGTGCGCCGCCGCGCCGACGAAACGCACGCCCTCGGCCTCGACACGATCTTCCTGTCCGCCGAGATGGTCACCGGCGGCGGAATGCCGCGCTTCGACGAGGCGGCGGGCGTCGGACACGCCTTCGACCGGGCCCGGCTGGAGCACTACACCGACCTCCTCGGCCGAGCCGCGGAAATCCTGACCGCGGAAGGGATCCGGCCCGCGTTCCACAACCACGTCGGCTCGTGGGTCGAAACGCGGGAGGAGATCGAGCACGTCCTCGCCGGGATCCCGGATTCCGTTCTCGGCGCGGGATTCGACCTCGGACACCTGTTCTGGGCGGGCGCGGACGTCCGCGGGATGCTGCGCGAACACCGCGACCGGATCGCCGCACTGCACATCAAGGACCTCGACGTCGACCGGGTCCGCGCTCTGCAGGCTTCGCCGGGGCCCTACACCCGCTCGACCGACAACCTGTTCCTCGAACCGGGCCTCGGCGGCGTGCCGCTGCTCGACTGCCTGGGCGAACTGCCCGCCGCGTTCGACGGCTGGATCATCGTGGAGGTCGACCGGCCGTCGATGGAGCCGCTGGCCAGCGCGCGGGCGAGCTGGAAGTGGGTGGAGAGCAACTTCCCTGCCGCGTGACGCCGGGTCTCAGGTGAGGGCGAGCGGCAGGGTCCGTCGTACTGCGGCGGCGTGTCCACCGTGCAGCGGTACGACCGAAACCCACTGCGGCACAGGCACTTCCGCCGCCCTCGCCCCCACCCGGACAGTCAGCTCCAGCTTCTCCCGCCCGCCCGGCGTCCGCCGCACGGTCGCCGACGTGGCGGTAAACGCCGCCCCCGGCACCGCCAATCCGAGCGTCCGGGCGAGCCCCCGCGAGGACCGCGGCGAGTAGCACGTCTGCGTCAGCCCGCCCCATTGCCAGGCGCGCCAGAAATCCCCGTCGGACTCCGGGTTGCCGGCGGAAACCCCCAGCGCCACCCGGAGCTCGTTGGTCAGCTCGCCAGCCTCCAGCACCGTCGAGGGAAAGCCCGCCTCCGCCAGCGCCACCATCAAGCTCAGCGCCGCGCTCGCCGTGCTCCGCAGCGCCCCCAGTTCGCCGCCGCCGCGGGCGAGGGCGGCGATCGGCGCGTCTTCCGGCCGGTAGCGCACCGCGAGCCAGCGCACCCGGTACACCCGCGAATCCCTGGGCACCGCCCACGTCAGCAGCTGCACGGCGGCCAGCGGGATGTCCGGGTTCCGGAACGTCGTGCGGAGGATGGCCAGCAGTTCGTCCGTCGACGGTTCCCCGGCGCCGGGCGTGAGGCGGACGATCGCGCTCCAGTCGCCGTCGACCTCGGCGACGCCGAAGCGGTTGCCCGCGCGGTCGACGTGCTGACGCACCTTCACCGGACCGGCGATGCGCAGCAAGGCGTCCGGGCTGTCGCGGCGGCTGTCGTGGCGACGCAGCCGATGCGCGAGCCACGTCCACGCCCAGCCGGCGAAATGCCGTCCGGCGACCCGTACCGACGTCGTCACCACCAGCAGCCCGGCCAGCGCGGCGATGGTGATCCGCATCGGCTGGGCCAGGCCGTGCACGGTGAACGCGAGCAGCAGCGCCAGCGCGGCGATCTCCCACCCGGCCGCCTGCAACGGGCGGATCGGCAGCAGCCACGGCCACGGCGCGGTGCCCGAAATCCCGGCGGTCCCGGGGGCTCGGGCAGGAGCCGGGGCAGGCGGCGCGGACACGGACAACGCATTCCCCTCTTCCCCGGGCGGAGACCCGGCCCCGCGAACGCTAGCGTCCCCGCGCGGGCGCGTGGGCGTAAAAATTACCCTCGTGCGCGTCCGGAGAGCTGTCTAGCCTGCGCGGGAAGCGGATGTGATCTCCAGGGGGCCGGGACAGCGTGTGGACGCAGCGGGACCAGATCCAGGCGTACCAGTTCCTGCGCCGCCGTCTCGTGTCCGCGCTCGTCGCCGCGGACGCCAACCATCCGGTGTCGCCCAGCCGCCGTCTCGTGCTCGGCACGCTGCTCGGCGTCGGCGCGGCGCTGCTCGTGACCGCGGTGTTCGGGGTGATCGGCCTGGTCAGCCCGTCCGGCGGGAAGGACTGGCTGGCCGGCGGCAAGGTGATCGTCGAGGAGGACAGCGGGGCGCGGTTCGTGCTCGGCGCGGACGGCGCGGTGCACCCGGTGCTCAACTACGCGTCCGCGCGGTTGCTCGCCGGCGGCAACGGCCACGAGACCGTCACGGTGCCCGCCGAAAAGCTCGGCACGGCCCCGCGCGGCACCCAGATCGGCATCGTCGGCGCGCCGGATTCCTTGCCCAGCACGCTGATCACCACCCCGTGGGCCAGTTGCAGCCGCACCACCCAGGACGCGCCCGCGTCGGCGGAACCGCTCGTCGCCGTGCTGCTGGAACCGGCCGCGTCCGGGGTCGAGCTGCCTCGCGATTCGGGCGTGATCGTGCGCGTCCCGCAGGGCGGCCGGTTCCTGCTCGCGGGCGGCCACCGGTACCGGCTGAGCGACGAAGCCGCGGCGGCCCTGCAATTCGACAGCTACCCGACGATCACCGTGTCCGCGCGCTGGATCGACACCGTGCCCGCCGGACGCGACCTCGGCGAGATCCCCGTCGACGGCGCGGGAAACCCCGGCCCGCGCGTCGGGACGCAGGAGACGCGCGTCGGCCAGGTGCTGTCGGTCGTCGACCCGATGGCCGGGCCCGCCACCGCCTCGACCTACTACCTCGTCCGCCCGGACGGCCTCGAACCCGTCGGCCAGACCGAGGCCGCGCTGCTCGTCACGACCCCGGCGAACGAACCGGCGTATTCGGGCCGTCCGGAACCGGCGCGTGTGCGCGCCGCGGACGTCGCCTCGGTGAAGAAGGTGAGCGAACCCCGTTCCGGCGGTGCGGATCCGGCGGCGTACCCGGACCGGATCCCCGGGAAAGCGCCGATCACCGGCAGCGCGGTGACCCTGTGCGCGCAGAACGGCCGCGTGACGGTCTCGGCGGATCTGCCGGTCCCGCCCGGCGCCCGCGCGCTGCCGGTGCAGAGCCGGACCGACGCCCGGGTCGCCGATGTCGTCTACGTCCCGCCCTCGCGCGGCGCGGTCGCGACCGATCCCGGGTCGGGAACCATTTATCTCGTCACGGACACGGGGCGAAAATATCCGGTGGCGAACGGGACGGCGCTCACGTCGCTGGGCTACGGTTCTGGGTCCGGGCATCCGGTCGCGGGCGGGCTTCTCGCGCTGATGCCGACCGGTCCCGCGCTCGATCCCGCCGCGGCCGGGCAGCCTGCGGGAACGGGGTGAGCGAGCCGGTGACCACGACAGCGCAGCGACCCAGCGACGTGCCGGACCGCCCCGAATCCGCGGCGCCCGGCAGCGTCCAGGTCGCCGTGATCGAAGACCATCCGCTGTACCGCCGGTCGGTGGAACGCGTCCTGATGGAGGCCCCGGACGTCGAACTGGGCGCGGTGGTCGATTCGGTCGCGCGCTTCCACGTCGCGCGCCAGCCCGCCGGAAGCGTCGTCCTGCTCGACCTCGGCCTGCCCGGAGTCGCTGGCGCGGCCGCGGTGCTCGAGGTCGCCGAACTGGGCCATCACGTGCTGGTGGTGTCCGCGCAAGCCGAGCCGGAGACGGTGCTCGCCGCGATCGCCGCCGGAGCCAAGGGATTCCTGTCGAAGGATGTCGACGTCGACGAGTTGCTGATCGCCATCCGCGCGGTCGCGGGCGGCGGCGCGTACGTGTCGGCCGTGGTCGCCGGAATGATCATCAAGGACAACACCGACCGCCCGGTCACCCGGCCGGAGATGGAACTGTCGCCGCGCGAAGTGCAGGTGCTGCGGCTCGTCGCGGCGGGCGAACGGGACGTCGACATCGCGCGGATCCTCGGCATCGGCGTCCGCACCGTGCGCGGCTACCTCGACCGGATCCGCGACAAGACCGGCGAACGGCGGCGCCCCGGCCTCGTGAAGGAAGCGATCCGCCGCGGCCTGGTGGGGAAGGAAACAGTGACGTGAAAGCCGACGAGGGGCGGCGCCGGAGCGGACCCATCCAGGTCGGGGTGATCGAAGACCACCCGCTGTACCGGGACGCGGTCGCGCGCGTGCTGAACGACGCCCCGGACATCGAACTGGGCGCGGTAGCCGACTCCGTGGCGCGGTTCGCGGTGCAGGACCAGCCGAAGGGCAGCGTGGTCGTGCTCGACCTGAAACTGCGCGGCGTCCAGGACGCGGCCGCGGTGCTCGAGGTGGGGCAGATGGGGCACAAGGTGCTCGTGGTGTCCGCGCACGCGGAACAGCCCGAGGTCCTCGGCGCGATGCAAGCCGGCGCGAAGGGCTTCCTGTCGAAGGACGTAGACGGCGACGAACTGCTTCGCGCGATCCGGACGATCGCGGAGGACAACGCGTACGTCTCGCCGACCTTGGCCGGCATGATCATCCAGGACAGCGACGAACGGCACGCGGGACCGAAGATCGTGCTGTCGGAACGGGAAAAACAGGTCCTGCGCCTGGTAGCGGCGGGGGAGCGGGACGTCGACGTCGCGGAGATCCTGGACATCAGCGTCCGGACGGTGCGGTCGTATCTGGACCGGATCCGGGACAAGACGGGAGAGCGGCGAAGGGCGGGATTCGTGCGGGTGGCGATCCGGGAAGGGTTGCTGCGTTGACGGCGAGAGACCCGGCGCGGGCCTACGACTACGACGTCGCGGTGTCCTTCGCCGGGGAAGACCGCGTTTTCGTCGAGGCTGTGGTCCGGGAGGTGGTCGACGCCGGGTACAAGGTTTTCTACGACCAGGACGAGCAGGTCGCCCTCTGGGGCGAGGAGATGGTCGAGTACCTGCCGAAAGTCTACGAGGAACGCGCGCGATACGCGGTGGTGTTCGTTTCCCGGCACTACGCGGCGAAACCCTGGACGAGATTCGAGCGGCGAAGCGTGTTGCTGCGGGCGCTCAATCAGCCGGAACCGTATCTGCTCCCGGTGCGATTGGACGCCACCCGGCTCGACGGTGTCCGGGACAGCATCAGCTACCTGGACGGGAACATCGTCGGGACGAGCGGCATCGCGAGCGCTATCTGCGAGAAGTTGGGCAGCGAAGCGGCGGCGGGCGGAAGAGGAGGCTTCAACGGGTACGTCCCCCGTAATGAACACGAAGCCACGGTGCTGATCGGCGAACGCCCCGCGGCCTGGGAATACCTCTTGTTTTCGTATGAATTGGTGTGCGGAATCGAGCGGTTGCACGACGCCTATCTCGATCATCGCATGGGCTTTTCCCATCCGGCCGATTACGTGCCGGTCGACCAGGTCCCGTCGACCATACAGCGAGAACTCGCGACAGTTCTGAGCGTGATCAGGAACTTCGCCGCGGTGCTTTCCGACGACGCGCAAACGGCCGCGTTCGGGGTTGTCGGCGAAGCCGGGGATGTCCCGCGAATAATCCACGTGGCGAGCCGCTACGTCGCCGTCTACCGATCATTCCTCGAATGGTCCTACCGGCTCCGCGGCTATGCGACACCGTCGGACGAGGTGCATGAAGTCTTCGCGGCGCTCGCCCGGTACGCGGATCGGCCTGTGGAGCGGTTGAGATCCTTCGTGTACGAGCTCCGCGACCGTGCGGACCCCCTGCACGCGCAACTGCTCAACGGCGAGGACGTCACGATCCAGCTGACGCTTCCGCTGGAAATCGCTCCCGAAGCGTCAGCCCAGTTCGACCAGGCGCTCGAAGCCTTCCAGCGCCACCTGCAGAACTGACCTCTACAGCCGCCGGTTGGCCAACGCCCCAGTAGCCGTCCGAGCCTTCCCCGCCACCTCCGGGTCCACGTCCACCACCAGCATCTCCACCCCGGCCCCAGCCTGCGCCTCCACCCGCCCGAAACCGTCCGCCACCAGCGAGTACCCGATGCCGGTCGGCGCCTTCGGATTCACTTCCACCCCGGTCACCGCCGGGTCGGCCTGCCCGCAAGCCGCCACCCAGCAGCCCGAGTCCAGGGCCCGTGCCCGCACCAGGACTTCCCACTGCTCCCGCTTCCCGGCTCCCGCGCCCCACGAAGCCGGGACCGTCACCACGTCCGCGCCGTCGTCGGCCAGGCGTCGGAACAGCTCCGGGAACCGCAGGTCGTAGCAGGTGGCGACCCCGAACACGGTCCCCTCCGCGGAGAACGTCACGACCTCCGCACCCGGCGCGACAGTGTCCGATTCGGCGAAGCCGAAGGCGTCGTACAGGTGGATCTTGTCGTAGCCGAGATGCTGCCCCAGCCCGGTGATCAGCAGCGTGTTCCGCACCCGCCCGTTGTCCGCTGGCGTGAACATCCCGGCGATCACCAGCACGTCGTGCTCCGAGGCGATCGCGGCGACCGCCGACGCCCACGGGCCGTCCAGCTGCTGCGCGACCGGGGCGAGCGGGCGGCCGAAGCGGGCCATCGTCGCCTCCGGGAACACCACCACCCGCGCTCCGGCGGCCGCCGCGGCCTCCACGCCGGAGCGAACCGTTTTCAGGTTTTCTTCCGGGTCGTCGCCCGAGTTGAGCTGGCACAACGCGATCCGGGGCACACGAGCCTCCCTGGTCCGGGGACAGCGGGTCGGCATCGAGTATCCCTGCCGGGCGCGCGCGGGCCACCTCGTACCCTGGTGTCCATGTTGAACCGCACCGACCTGCGCGGGCAGGTCCCCTCCGCTGCCGAGCTCCGTGCCGCGCTTCCGCGCGCCGAGTACGACGTGGACGCGGCGCTGCATCAGGTCCGGCCGGTGGTCGAGGCGGTCCGCGACCACGGGGTCGAGGCGGTCCTCGAGTTCACCGAGCGGTTCGACAAGGTGCGCCCGGAGACGGTCCGGGTGCCCGCCGAAGAGCTGTCCAAGGCGCTGTCCGAGCTGGACCCGCAGGTCCGCGCCGCGCTGGAGGAGTCCATCAAGCGCGCCCGGAAAGTGCACTCCGACCAGCGCCGCCAGGACGTCACGACCCAGGTCGTGCCCGGCGGCACGGTCACCGAGCGCTGGGTGCCGGTCGACCGCGTCGGCCTGTACGCGCCGGGCGGGCTGGCGGTGTACCCGTCGACCGTGGTGATGAACGTCGTCCCGGCGCAGCTGGCCGGCGTGCGCTCCCTGGTCGTGTGCTCGCCGCCGCAGGCCGCGTTCGGCGGACGGCCGCACCCGACGATCCTGGCCGCGGCCGCGCTGCTCGGCGTGGACGAGGTGTGGGCGGTCGGCGGCGCGCAGGCGGTCGCGCTGGTCGCCTACGGCGGCGTCGACACCGACGGCGCCGAACTGGCCCCGGTGGACATCGTCACCGGCCCCGGCAACATCTTCCTCACCGCGGCCAAACGCCTGGTCCGCGGCGTGATCGGGATCGACTCCGAGGCCGGTCCGACCGAGATCGCGATCCTCGCCGACGAGACGGCCGACCCGGCCCACGTCGCCGCCGACCTGATCAGCCAGGCCGAGCACGACCCGCTCGCCGCGAGCGTCCTCGTGACCACGTCCGAGAAGCTGGCCGACGCGGTCGAGACGGAACTGGCCGCCCGCGTCCCCGCGACGAAGCACTCCGAGCGGGTCGGCCAGGCGCTGGGCGGCAAGCAGTCCGGCGTCATCCTGGTGTCCACTGTGGACGACGGACTGCGCGTCGTGGACGCGTATGCCGCCGAGCACCTGGAAATCCAGACCGCGAACGCCCGCGAAGTGGCCGCGCGGGTGCGCAACGCCGGAGCGATTTTCGTCGGCGCGTACGCCCCGGTTTCGCTGGGCGACTACTGCGCCGGCTCGAACCACGTGCTGCCCACCGGCGGGTTCGCGCGGCATTCCTCGGGCCTGTCGGTGCAGAGCTTCCTGAAGGGGATCCACGTCGTGGACTACTCCGAGGACGCCCTGCGCGAGATCGCTCCCCGCGTCGTCGCGCTCGCGGACGCCGAAGACCTGCCCGCGCACGGCGAAGCCGTCACCGCACGTTTCGAAGGAGACGGCCGATGAACGAAGCCACTCCCGGCGGCGAGGTCACCCTCGCCGAACTCCCGCTGCGCGAGGACCTGCGGGGCCGCACCCCGTACGGCGCGCCGCAGCTGGACGTCCCGATCCGGCTCAACACCAACGAAAACCCGTACCCGCCGCCGCCCGAACTGGTCGACGACGTCGCCGAGGCCGTGCGCGCCGAAGCCGCGTCGCTGCACCGGTACCCGGACCGCGACGCGGTGGCGCTGCGCACCGATCTGGCGGACTACCTGACGGTGTCCACCCGGGTCGTGCTGTCCGAGGCGAACGTGTGGGCGGCGAACGGGTCGAACGAGATCCTGCAGCAGATCCTGCAGGCGTTCGGCGGCCCCGGCCGCACCGCGCTGGGCTTCGAGCCGTCGTACTCGATGCACCCGATCATCGCGACCGGCACCCGCACCGACTGGCTGCCGGTGCCGCGCCGCGCGGACTTCTCGCTCGACACCGCGCAGGCCGCCCGAGCGGTCGCCGAGCGGAAGCCGGACATCGTGTTCGTGACCAGCCCGAACAACCCCACCGGCGGGTCGATCCCGCTGGACCAGCTGCGCGGCGTGCTCGACGCGGCCCCGGGGATCGTCGTGGTGGACGAGGCGTACGCGGAGTTTTCGTCGCAGGCCTCCGCGATCGAGCTGATCGCGGAGTACCCGGCGAAGCTGATCGTGTCGCGCACGATGAGCAAGGCGTTCGCCTTCGCCGGCGGACGGCTGGGCTACCTCGCCGCCGCACCGGCCATCGTGGACGCACTGCAGCTCGTCCGGCTGCCGTACCACCTGTCCAAGGTCACCCAGGCGGCCGCCCGCGCCGCCCTCCGGCACGCCGACGCCACCCTCGCGTCGGTGCACCGGCTCTCCGCCGAACGCGACCGCGTCGTGGAAGCCTTGCTGGGCTTGGGATTCACCCCGGTGCCGAGCGACGCCAACTTCGTCCTCTTCGGACAGTTCAGCGACGCGCCGGCCAGCTGGCAGTCCTATTTGGACCACGGCGTGCTGATCCGGGACGTGGGCATCGAAGGCCACCTGCGGGTGACCGTCGGCACCCCGGAAGAGAACGACGCTTTCCTCGAAGCGAGTAAGGAAGTCAAGCGATGAGCCGCGTCGGCAAGGTGGAGCGCACCACCAAGGAATCGTCCATCCTGGTCCAGCTTGACCTCGACGGGACCGGCCAGGTGGAGATCGCCACCGGCGTGCCGTTCTACGACCACATGCTCACCGCGTTCGGCGTGCACGGTTCGCTGGACCTGAAGGTCGAAGCGACCGGCGACGTCCACATCGACGCCCACCACACCGTCGAGGACACCGCGATCGTGCTCGGCCAGGCGCTGCGCCAGGCCCTCGGGGACAAGAGCGGCATCCGCCGCTTCGGCGACGCGTGGATCCCGATGGACGAAACCCTCGCCCACGCCGCGATCGACGTCTCCGGCCGCCCGTACTGCGTGCACGTCGGGGAACCGGAGCAGTTCAACACCTTCACGATCGGCAACAACTACCCGTTCGTCCTGACCCGGCACGTCTTCGACTCGCTGGCGTTCCACGCGCAGATCGCCCTGCACGTCCGCGTCATCCACGGCCGCGACCCGCACCACATCGCGGAAGCGGAGTACAAGGCCGTGGCCAGGGCACTGCGTGCGGCCACGGAACCGGACCCGCGCGCCGGTGGGATTCCGTCCACGAAGGGCGTGCTTTAGCGGCTACGGACGTGCGCGGCGTTGCTCTGGACGCCGCGCACGGTGGCCGCGCCGGGGAATGCGGCCCGCATCGAGCAGGAGAAGCGGGAATCGACCGAGCGATATTCAGTTCGGTGATTCGAGGGCAAGCTCGCCCCAGCGGAGCGGCACCGCGCACTCGGTTCTCGTTCTGACCGCTCACACGCGGAACACCGTCCGCGGCGCGGCATAAGCCACCGGCCCGGGAAAGTGTTCGGCGGCAAGGCGAACCGCGTCGCGGGCGGTGACCGTGTGGCCGAGATGCGTGAGCACCAGTCGTGCGGCACCGGCAGCCGCGTGGCCTGCTTCCGCCGGAGTCAGGTGTTCCGCGGACGGCTCGATGCTGTCCGCTTCGCACAGGAACAGATCCGTCCCCTTCGCCAGCTCCGAGAGCGCCGAGCACGGCCCGGTGTCCCCGGAGTACGCGAAAGTCCGCTCTCCGTCAGTGATCCGCACCCCGAACGCCGGGAACCCGTGCGACACGGCCACCGTCTCGAGGCGCAGCCCGCCGACCCTGGTCCGATGCCCGTCGTGGAGTTCCCGGACGGCGAACGCCTCCTCGATCGGCGCGCGGCCGGTGTTGCTGAGGAACGCCGAGATCCGCGCCGCTGTCCCCGGCGGGCCGTAGAGCGGGATCGGTCGCCGCGGGTGGAGATCCGCGAACAACAGTGCGTACACCGCCGGTAACAGATCCGCGACGTGGTCCGCGTGCAGATGCGAGATCCAGATCGCGTCCAGCTCCGCCGGCGAGACGTGTTCCTGCAGGGCAGCGAGGGTACCGGGCCCGGCGTCGAGCCAGATCGCGGTGTCCTCGTGGCGCACCAGGTACCCGGAGCACGGAGCGTCCGGGCGCGGGTACGGCGTCGCGCTGCCCAGTACCGTCACGGTGAAAGCCATGTGGCACGCTAACCCCTGTGAGCAAAGAACTGATCGCGGTCCTGCTGCTGGCCCTCGGCGGCTTCCTGGCCGGCGGGGTCTACTCGCTGTGGAAGACCGCGAAGTTCTTCGCCGTGGTGCTGGGCATCGCGGCAGTGCTGGCGATCGGCGGGGCCATCGCCTGGCTGGTCAGCTGACCACTCCCGGGATCTTCCCGCTCCCGACGCACGCTTCCCGCACTGTTGACGCGGGCCTTCTCGCCGACGCGGACCTGGCTGCTGACGCGGACCTGCTCGCCGACGCGGACCTGGCTGCTGACGCGGACCTGCTCGCCGACGCGGACCTGCTCGCCGACGCGGGCTTGCTCGCCTACGCGGGCTTGGTCGCCGACGCGGACCTGCTCGCCTACGCGGGCTTGGTCGCCGACGCGGACCTGCTCGCCTACGCGGGCTTGGTCGCCGACGCGGACCTGGTCGCCGACACGGGCTTGCTCGCCGACACGGGCCTGGTCGCCGACACGGGCCTGGTCGCCGACACGGGCCTGGTCGCCGACACGGGCCTGGTCGCCGACACGGGCCTGGTCGCCGACACGGGCCTGGTCGCCGACGCGGACCTTCTCGCGCAGGCGTGTGCCCGCACCTGCCCTGCGCCGCCCAGCAATTGATGCGGACCTTCGCGCCTCCCGAGACTTGCCCAGGCAGCTAACGCGAGCCCTTCCACAGCAGCCCGTGGTTCGCGGCGGCTAACGCGGCCGTTGTCGCTCGTGGCGCCCTCCCAGCAACGAAACACGGACTTCCCCGCCCACAGCGTGCCTCCCCACAGCTAGCGCACGCCCCTCACGGCAAGCGCGTAACTCGCGGCGACGTGCGAGGTCCTAGCCGCCTTCGACGCACGCCTTCCCGGCAACGAACGCGAATCTCCCCACGCCTAGCCCGTGACTCCTGTCAATAAAACACCTCCCCAAGCGCACCCCGAGACTAAGCCGCCAACGGCTGATAAATGCACTCAGCCAGCGTCGCGTGCTTTTTCCACCCCAACGTCTCGTACAGCGCCCGCCCCGCATCCGTCGCCCCGAGCACGCCCAGCACCGCTCCGTCCGAGACCGCGCGGTCGGCGAGCGAGCGCATCACGAACCCGCCCAGTCCGCGGCGCCGGTGGGCTTCCTCAGTCACCACCCGGTCCACAACAACCGCGTCGCCGACAGTCGCCATCTGGCCCTTTGCCGCCTGCTCGCCCGACGCGTCCAGCACGCGGAGAAACGTGACGGCGCCGCTGATCTCCACCGTCACCGTGTAGCCCTCCGGCGCGACCGGGTTCGTCGCCAGCAGATCCGTCGCCATCAGGTGTCCGGTTTCTTCCCACGCGACTATCCAGCCGTCCGGCATCCACGGTTCGATCGTTTCCGGCTCGGCAGGCGTTTTCAGCCACGTCCGAGGTTCGCTGACCGCGCCCGCAGCAGCGCGGACCAGCGATTCCTCAGCCTCGGGCAGGACGTGCCTGCCCACTTCCGCGGGATTGTCCGGCACCTCGACGAAAAGCCCCCATGGCTTCTCGACCGGCGCCGGCGTCTGGCGTGACAACGCCCATCCCGCGACCCAAGTCCGTACCGTGTCCTCGATCATGAAACCAGGGTACGAACCACCACCGACAAAAACTCAGACTCGAGTCAGCTCGCGTTCGTCGTCGCCGCGGGCGCCGAGTTCGCGGACGAGGCCCTCGCCTTCGACGTCGACGTTCGGCAGGATCCGGTCGAGCCACTTGGGCAACCACCACGCGCCGCGGCCGAGCAGGGACATCACCGCGGGCACGATGGTCATCCGGATCACGAACGCGTCCACCAGCACGCCGAAGGCCAGCGCGAACCCGATCGACTGGATCAGCGTCGACTCGGCCAGGACGAACCCGGCGAACACCGAGATCATGATCAGCGCGGCCGCCACGACGACCCGCGCGCCGTGCCGGAACCCGGTCACCATCGCTTCCTGCGGCTCGGCGCCGTGCACGTGTTCCTCGCGCATCCGGGTCACCAGGAACACCTGGTAGTCCATCGCGAGCCCGAACAGGACGCCGATCAGCAGGATCGGCAGCATGCTCATGATCGGGCCGGTCGAGGCGACGCCGAGCAGGTCGGTGAGCCAGCCCCACTGGAACACCGCGACCACCGCGCCGAACGTCGCGACCACCGAGCCCAGGAACCCGAGCGTCGCCTTCAACGGCACTACGACCGACCGGAACACCAGCATCAGCAACAGGAACGCCAGCCCGACGATCAGCGCGAGGTAGGGCAGCATCGCGTCCGACAGCTTCTGCGACACGTCGATGTTGGCCGCGGTCTGGCCGGTCACCGCGAGACTGCCGCCGGTGTTTTCCTGCAACGGCGCGGATTGCGCGCGGATCGCGGACACGAGGTCTTCGGTCTGCGTGCTGCTCGGGCCGCTCTTCGGGATCACCGTGAGCACCGCGGTGTCCCCGGCCGGGTTGACCCGAGGCGGCGTCACCGCGGCGACGTCCGGCAGCTTGCCGATGTCCGCCGCGGCCTGCTTCAACGCGGCCGGATTGTGGTTCGGGCCGGTGTCGACGACGACGAGCAGCGGTCCGTTCGCGCCCTCGCCGAAGCCCTTGCTGACCAGTTCGTAGGCCTTGCGCTGGGTGGTGTCCGGCGCGGCGGTGGAGTCGTTGGGCAGGCCGAGCTGCATGCTCAGCGCGGGAATCGCGACCACGGCCAGCCCGACCAGCGCGGTCAGCAGGACCGGAACCCGGTGCCGCGCAACGAAACGCGCCCAGCGCTCGCCGTGCGTCGGGCCTTCGGTGCGGCGGCGCACGCGGATCTTGCTGCTGGCGACCCGGCCGCCGGCGAAGCCGAGCACGGCGGGCAGCAGCGTCAACGCGATTAGCACCGCGATCACGACGGTCGCCGCGGCGGCGACGCCCATCTGGCCGAGGAACGGAATACCGACGACGGTCAGCCCGGCGAGCGCGATGATCACCGTCAGCCCGGCGAACACCACGGCGGAGCCGGCGGTGCCAACGGCTCGACCGGCGGCTTCCTCGGGTTCGCGGCCCTCGGCCAGTTCGTGCCGGTAACGGGAGACGATGAACAGCGCGTAGTCGATGCCCACCGCGAGCCCGATCATCAACGCCAGCACCGGAGTGTTGGAGTTCAGCTCCATCGAACCGGACGCCAGCATGATGCCCGCCATCCCGACGCCGACCCCGATCAACGCGGTCAGCAACGGAATCCCGGCGGCCAGCAGCGAACCGAAGGTGATGATCAGGACGACCGCCGCGACCGCGACGCCGAGCCCTTCGGTGGCTCCGGTCGCCGGGATGCCCTGCACCGCGTCGCCGCCGTACTCGACCTGATATCCCAGCTGCTTCGCGTGATCACCGGTCGCCAGCAGCGCGGACCGGTCGGAATCGCTGAGCTCGAAGCCCTTCACCTGGTAGCTCACCTGCGCGAGCGCGACCCGGCCGTCGGGGGACACCGACTTCGCCTGGAACGGGTCGACCACCGCGGCCACCTTCGGCGCGGACTTCAGCTTGCCCACCACCGACTCGACGGCCGCCTGCCCCGCCGGGTCGGTGACCTTGTGCCCCTCCGGCGCGGCGATCGCCACGCGCGCGGTGCCGCCGCCCGCCGCGGCCTGCGGGAAGTGCTCGGCCAGCCGGTCGATCGCCTGCTGGGATTCGGTGCCGGGGATGGTCACCGAATCGGACAGCTTGCCCGACAGCGTGAGCGCGCCCGCGCCCACCGCCGCGAGGACAAGCGCCCAGACCGCCGCCACGAGGACCCGGCGGCGGAACGACAGCCTGCCGAGCCGGTACAGGAAGGGTGCCACGAGTCGTCTCCGTTTCGCGCCCGAAGCGGGCTCTCCGCACTGGGAATCGCCCTTTCGAAGCTAGCCGTTCGGCAAGGGGCTGCCAAGCCGATCGGCTAGGATGTGACTAGCCGCACGGCAAGTTTCGGACTAGTCGCCCGGCAAGTACGATGATGTGCTGCGGAGCAGCGCACTCCGCTTGACGAGGAGGGCGCGATGACGACCGTCGAACCGGTCGCGGACACCCGGACCAGGCTGCTCGCCACTGCGCTGCGGCTGTTCTCGGAGCACGGCGTGGAGGGCACGTCGCTGCAGATGATCGCCGACGAGCTTGGCGTCACCAAGGCCGCGGTGTACTACCACTTCAAGACGAAGTCGGAGATCACCGAGGCGGTCGCGGAACCGGGCATCCGGGAACTGGACGAACTGGTCGTCGAGGCGGCGAAGCACCGCCGCCACGGCGCGCGCGTGGATCATCTGCTGGACGGTTTCGTCGATCTCGTGGTGCGGCACCGGGTGCTGGTCGCGCTGTTCTCCAGCGACCCGGGCATCGACGCGGCGCTCGCGAAATCGCGGCACGGCGTCGAAGGATTCAAACAGGCGCTGATCTCGATCGTGGCCGGGGAGCCGGAGCCGGACGTGACCGCTCGCGTGACGGCGATCGTGGCGTTCACCGGCATCGCGATGGCGGGCGGCGCGCCCGATCTGGCCGAGGTGGACGACGAAACGCTGCGCCAGGAGTTGGTCGGAGTGGGGCGGCGGCTGCTGGGCAGGCCGCGCCGCCGGGTCTGCTGAGCCAGCTTCTCAACTGTTGAGAATCCTGTTGCAGTATCTGGGACGAGGCTCCTAACCTCGGAGCATGTCTTCGGATAGCGCTTACGGGCAGGGGCACGCGGAAAGCGTTGTACGGTCGCAAACTTGGCGAACCGTCGACAATTCGGCGGCCTACCTCGCACCGGAGCTGCTTCCCGGGCGCAGCGTGCTGGACGTCGGCTGCGGACCCGGGACGATCACGGTGGATCTCGCCCGCCGGGTGGCTCCGGGCGAGGTCGTCGGCATCGACGTGTCGGAAGCCGTTCTGGAGCAGGCGCGGGCGCACGCGCGGAGCGAAGGCGTGTCCAACGTCCGGTTCGAGCGCGCCGACATCACCGCGGCCCCGGCGATCGGCCGGTTCGACGTCGTGCACGCACACCAGGTGCTGCTGCACCTGACCGAACCGGTGGAAGCGCTGCGGCACATGCTGGCGCTGGCGAAACCCGGCGGTGTGGTCGCTGCCCGCGACACCGACTACGCCGCAGCGTTCTGGTGGCCGGCGGATTCGCGGCTCGACCGCTGGCTCGAGGTGTACCGCGCGGTCGCGCACGGCAATGGCGCCGAGCCGGACGCGGGACGGCGATTGCTGGCCTGGGCGCACGCCGCGGGCGCTCGCGACGTCAAGCCGAGTGCCTCGATCTGGTGTCATTCCACGCCTGAGGAACGCGCGTGGTGGGGCGGCATGTGGGCGGAACGGATCCTGGATTCCAAGATTGCCGAACAGGCCGTGGCGGGCGGGCACGCGTCCGCGGAAGACCTCCGCGAGATCTCCGCCGCGTGGCGTGCGTGGGCGGCCGATCCGGACGGCTGGTTCTCGATTCCGCACGGGGAAATCCTGTGCCAGGTCGGCGAAACCGGCTGAACCGCGGAAGCGCTCCGGTGGCCCTCACGCACCTCCGCAACGTCCGCACCCGCTCCCGGAAAACTCGCCGAGGCGGTCGGCTACGGCAGCCGGGAGTCCTTCAACGCTTCAGCCGCGCGCCGTTCCTCGGCCGTCAACTGATCCGCGGGAACCCGGACTACGGAGCGGAAACGGCGGCACACCGGGCATCGCTGCAGCCGCCGGTCGCCGAGCCGGATCGCCTTGAACGACACCAAGGGCTGCCAGATCGTGGAGAAATAATGGCCTTCGCTGCACTGGACGATCGTGTAGTCCGGCATGGCCACCTCCTCGGGCGCGACCCGTTCAGTATGCGCTACTCGGGTGCCGTCAGAAACTCCGCCGGAACCGCCGAAGTCAGCCACACCCCGTTGTCGCTCACCTGAAACACGTGCCCGCGCGCGGCCATTTCCCCGGCCGCCACCGTGAGCACGACCGGCTTCCCGTGCCGCGATCCGACCTTCCACGCCGTCTCGCGGGTTGCCGACAAATGCACCGCGTGCCGCTTCATCGGGCGCAATCCCTCCGCCTGGATCGACGGCAGGAACCGCGTCGCCGTGCCGTGGAAAAGGATTTCAGGCGGCGGCGCGTCCGACAGTTCCAGATCCACCCGGACGCTGTGTCCCTGGCTGGCGCGGATCAACGTCCCCGTTTCGTCGAAGCCGAACCGCTGTTTGGCGCAGTTCGCGACGACCTCGTCCAGCTCCGCGCGGCTCACCGGGAACTGGTTACGGGCCAGTGCGGCGAGCAACTCGTCGACCGGAACCCAGCCGCCAGGGGAGAGGGTGAGGCCGAGCCCGCCGGGGTCGTGGCGCAGGTGCCGGGACAGCCGTTTGGATACCCGGGTTCGATTTTTCTCGTTCATCTCTGCCCGCAGTAACCCACACCGAAGCACTGGCGCGCAACGGAATTCAGATGCCGCCCTCCAGGACCGGACGAAGCTTGCTGGCCCCGGGCCCGAACCGGGAGAGCTCGTCGTCCGCGTTGTACAGGCCGCAGCTGCGCAGCGACAGGCATCCGCAGCCGACGCATCCGGTCAGCCGGTCCCGCAACCGCTGGAGCGCGTCGATCCGGGCGTCGAGTTCGGTCTGCCATTCGCGCGACAGCCGGGCCCAGTCCGCCTTCGTCGGCGCGTGGTCGGCGGGGAGCGTCTCCAACGCCGCGCTGATGTCTTCCAGCGACAGCCCGACCCGTTGCGCGGCGCGGATGAACGCGATCCGCCGCAGCACCGAACGCGCGTAACGGCGCTGGTTGCCCGCCGAGCGCTCGGACGTGATCAGGCCGCGCTCCTCGTAGAACCGCAGTGCCGTGTGCGGGACCCCGCTGCGTTCCGCGACCTGGCCGATGCTCAGCTTGTCCGCCAACCTCGTCATTGGTCCAGGTTAGCGCTTGACCTTCAGTTTGGTCGAGGTTGCATGGTCGGGACCATGACCACGACGACGCACGAGCCGGGCTACGCGGACCTGCCCCGGCTGATCTCGCTGATGACCGGCGACGACAAACACCACGCGGCCGCGGAGTCCACAATGGACGTCCTGTGGGTGCTGTTCGACCGGGTCCTCGACCTCGGCCCGGACACCGCCCGGCACCCGGGCCGCGACCGGTTCCTGCTGTCCAAGGGGCACGGCCCGATGGCGTACTACGCGGTGCTCGTCGCGAAAGGCTGGCTGGACGAGGACGAACTCGCCGGCTGGAGTTCGGCGCGTTCGCGGCTCGGCCACCATCCCGACCGCGTCCGCGCGCCCGGCGTCGAAATCTCCAGCGGTTCGCTCGGGCACGGCCTGCCGATCGCCGTCGGCACCGCGCTCGGCCTGCGCGCCCGCCGGTTCCGCTCGCGCATCGTCACGCTGGTCGGCGACGCCGAACTCGACGAAGGCTCCAACCATGAGGCGATCGTCGTCGCCGCACGGCTCGGGCTCGACAAGCTCACCGCAGTGGTCGTGGACAACCAATCCTCGACGCACGGCTGGCCAGGCGGCATCGCGCGCCGTTTCGAAACCGAGGGCTGGGCCGTGCGCACGGTCTCCGGTCGCGACCACGAAGCGCTGTACGACGCGTTCACCACCCCTCATCCCGGACGGCCGCTCGCGGTCGTCGCCGTCGTGGAACCGAAAGGCGCGCACTGATGCCGAACATGCGGGACACCTTCCTGACCACCGCCGAGGAAATCGTCAACCGCGACCAGGACGTGGCGATCGTCCTCGCCGACATCTCGGCCGCGTCGCTCGCCGAGGCCGCGCGACGGCATCCGGACCGGGTGATCAACGTCGGGATCCGCGAGCAATTGCTCGTGAGCACCGGCGCCGGCCTCGCGCTCGCCGGGCTCCGGCCGATCGTGCACACCTTCAACGCGTTCCTCGTGGAGCGCGCGTTCGAGCAGATCAAACTGGACCTCAGCCACCAGGACCTCGGCGCGGTGCTGGTGTCGTACGGCGCTTCCTACGACATGCCGATGGAAGGCCGCACGCACCAGGCTCCCGGCGACGTCGCGCTGATCGATTCCCTGCCTGGCTGGTACGTGCACGTGCCCGGGCATCCCGAGGAGGCGCGGCGGCTGCTGCTCGACTCGGTGCCCGGGGACAGCCGGACGTACCTGCGGCTGTCCGCGCAGGAGAATTCCGAGCCGCACCTCGGCGTCGGGCTCCAGACGATCCGCCAGGGCACGCGCGGCGTGGTGATCGCGGTCGGGCCGATGCTGGACCGGGTGCTGGAGGCGGCCGAGGGCATGGACGTGACGGTGCTCTACACCTCGACGGTGCGCCCGTTCGACGCCGAAGGGCTGCGTGCCGCGATGCCGGAGGTGGCTGATGTGGCGCTGGTGGAGCCGTACCTCAGGGGAACCTCCGCGCATTGCGTCGCCGACGCGCTCGCGGACCGGCCGCACCGGCTGCTGAACCTCGGCACCCGCCGGGACGCCGAGGTGCGGATCTACGGCACGCTCGCCGACCACGATCTCGTGCACGGGCTCGACGCGGGTTCGATCGCGTTGTCCCTCAAGGAATTCTTCACCGGATGAGGAGAGACCCCGGCAACGGGCAACCTCCCGGGATCACCAGCCGCTGTCGGCGCGTCGCACGGGGTTCACCGTGCGCGCGGTCGACCGGCGCGCGAGGTCGATCTCCGCGCGGGTCTTCTGCAGCGGGATGGTCAGCTCCCTGAACTGCGGGAACGGCACGCTGTCGATGTCTTCCCGCCATGCTTGGAACATCCGGCAAAGCAGATCGGACTCGGACATTTCGTCCTCTTTCCGGGTCCGGGGGCGCCGGCGGCACCCGCACATAGCCCAGTGGGTACCCGTTCGGGGCGAGAACGAAACGGGCTCGGAACGAAATTGTCCGGGAGGCTAGGCTCGGGGCGTGTCTCGTGTGGTGATCCTCGATTACGGCTCCGGAAACCTCCGCTCCGCCGAACGCGCCGTCGCGCGCGCGGGCGCCGACGTGGAAGTCACCGCGGACCCGCATGCCGCGCTCGAAGCCGACGGCCTCGTGGTGCCCGGCGTCGGCGCGTTCTCGGCGTGCATGAGCGGGCTGCTGGGCGTGCACGGGCACCGGATCATCGGCAAGCGGCTGGCGGGCGGACGCCCGGTGCTGGGCATCTGCGTCGGCATGCAGATCCTGTTCTCGCGCGGCGTCGAGCACGGCGAGGAGACCGAGGGCACCGGCGAATGGCCGGGCACGGTCGAGCGGCTGCACGCCGACGTGCTCCCGCACATGGGCTGGAACACCGTCCGCGCGCCCGCCGATTCGCAGCTGTTCGCTGGGATCGACGCGGACGAGCGGTTCTATTTCGTGCACTCGTACGCGGCGCGGAAGTGGGAACTGGACTCCGGCCTCGCCGGGCAGCAGCCCAAGGTGACCTGGGCGAACCACGGCGAGGACTTCGTCGCGGCGGTGGAGAACGGGCCGCTGTGGGCCACCCAGTTCCACCCGGAGAAGTCCGGGGACGCGGGGGCGCAGCTGCTGCGCAACTGGCTCGGCACGCTGGCGTAGCCGGGAGTTTCCGTCAGGAGGCGACTGTGCCGCCGCTCACTTCGCCGGTCCGTGGCGTGCGCCGCATCGCCAGGTCGCCGAGGCCGTCCGGCCGCGCGGATATCCCCCGGAAGGTGCGCCCGGCCGCGCCGCTTAGGCTGTGCGCGTGACTTTCACGCTCCTTCCCGCAGTTGATGTTGCCGACGGCCAGGCGGTCCGACTCGTCCAGGGCGAGGCGGGCACCGAGACCTCCTACGGCAGCCCGCTCGAGGCGGCGCTGCAGTGGCAGCGCGACGGCGCCGAGTGGATCCATCTCGTGGACCTCGACGCGGCCTTCGGCAAGGGCAGCAACCGCGAGCTGCTCGCCGACGTCGTCAAGCGGCTCGACGTGCAGGTGGAGCTGTCCGGCGGCATCCGCGACGACGCGTCGCTCGAGGCGGCGCTCGCCACCGGCGCGCGCCGGGTCAACCTCGGCACCGCGGCGCTCGAGGACCCGGACTGGACGGCGAAGGTCGTCTCCGAATACGGCGACCGCGTCGCGATCGGCCTCGACGTGCGGATCACCGAGGCCGGGCACCGGCTGTCCGCGCGCGGCTGGACGTCCGACGGCGGCGACCTGTGGGAGGTCCTGGAGCGGCTCGACCGCGACGGGGCCAGCCGGTACGTCGTCACCGACGTGAGCAAGGACGGCACCCTGCGCGGCCCGAACCTGGACCTGCTGCGCGAGGTCACCGCCCGCACCGACGCCCCGGTGATCGCCTCCGGCGGAGTGTCCAGTGTGGACGATCTGCGGGCGCTCGCCGGGCTGGCGTCGGACGGCGTCGAAGGCTCGATCGTCGGGAAGGCGCTGTACGCGGGCGCTTTCACCCTCCCGGAAGCCCTCGCCGCCGTCCGCTGACCGCGGGAATCGTCGGCGAGCACCGGAAATCACGCCGGAATCGCGGCCCGGTCGAGCGCGAGTTGCCCGGCTGGGCGCATCCGGCCCTCCTGCCGGAGCAGCTCGGCCCGGGCGAGATTTCGCGGCGACCACGGGCTTTTCGGCCGTCGCGGCGTGTACCGCTGGGTGTAGGTCGAGTCGTCGCGGCGGCGGGTCAGGCCGTCGATCCAGCCGTAGCAGAGCGCTTCTCGCAGCGCCTGCTCGTAGGTGAGGCCGGGCGTGCCCTTCTTCGCCAGCACCACCCAGACTTCGGTGGCGGAATCGTGGTGCTCGGCCAGCCAGTTCCGCCATGCCGCGGCGTCGGCGAAGATCGTCATGCCTGCACCAGCGTTTCGCGGACCGAGACGTAGTGCGGGTTGTACATCAGGCCGAGGACGTTGCCCCACGGGTCGATCACCGACGCGGTGATGAACCCGGTGCCGCGGTCGCGCGGGGCGTCGTGGATCTTCGCACCCATCGCGACGACTCGCTCCAGCGTCGCGGGGACGTCCTCGACGTGCCAGAACACGACCGCGCCCGCGGGCTGTCCGACGGTGGCGAGATCGGCGGTCCGGGACAGCTCGCTGGTGGCGTACGAGCTGTGGACGATGCCGAATTCGTGCTGGTAGTCGCCGATGCGCCACTCCAGGTACGCCGGGGTGTCCAGGTATGGCGCGACGCCGAAAAGGTCGGTGTACCAGCGCTTCGCCGCGTCGAAGTCGGGGGAGTAGAAGGTGACGGTGCTGAGTCCTCGAAGCATCTCTGAGTCCTTGTCTGCTCGGTGGTGGGACTAGCTTCTCCGCCAAAGTGCTCATCTTCTGAGCACTTTTAGAGAGAGAATCGAAACCATGCGCGCTGACCGTCTCGTCGCTGCCGTCCTGCTGCTTCAGGCCCGCGGCCGGGTGACCGCTGCCGAACTGGCCGAGGACCTGGAGATCTCCGTCGCCACGGCCCGCCGCGACCTGGAGGCGTTGTCGGCGGCCGGGATCCCGGTCTATCCGCAGCCCGGACGCGGCGGCGGCTGGTCGCTCGTCGGCGGGGCGCGCACCGACCTCAGCGGGCTGACCGCGGCCGAGTCCCAGGCGTTGTTCTTGATGCTGGGACCGGCGGCGTCCGGCGGTCCGGAACTGTCGTCCGCGCTGCGCAAGCTTGTCCGCGCACTGCCCGCCACGTTCCGGGCCGACGCCGAAGCCGCCGCGCGGGCTGTCGTGTCCGATCCGGCGGGGTGGGGCGAGCGGGATCGCGAACCGCCCGCGCTTGTCCAGTCCCTCCAGCAGGCGGTGGTGCAGCGGCGCAAGGTGCGGTTCGACTACAGCGGCAAGGACCGCTTAGTGGATCCGTACGGCCTCGCCGACAAGGACGGCGTCTGGTATCTCATCGCGGGAACCCCTGCGGGACAACGGACTTTCCGCGTCGACCGGATGTCGGCGGCGACGATTACAGACCTGCCTTCGCAGCGGCCGGACGACTTCGATCTCCGCGAACAGTGGGCCCGGGTCGTGGCGGAGATGGAGCAGCGGCGTTCGCTCGTGTCGGCCACGGTACTGGTCGACGCGCGGTATTTGTCCGTGCTGCGGTCCCATTTCGGGCGGCATTGCGAGGTGCTCGGGGAGCAGGACGGCCGGGTTCACGTGAAGGTGGCGGCGCACTGGGTGCGTTCGATCGCGGAGCAACTGGCCGGATGGGGAGACCTGGTCGAGGTGGTGGAACCGGACTCGGTGCGCGCCGAACTCGCCCGCATCGGCCGCGAGCTGACCGCCCGTTACGGGGGCTGAACGATTACCCGCGAGGTAATCGACTCCATTCCCCGGAGCGGACAGGATTGCTTGGCAGACAACGGAATCGAGCCAAGGAGCTGACATGACCGCCTACGCCATCGCCCACCTGCGCCAGCCGGGAACCGTGGACCCCGAGGTCTACGAGTACATGGAACTGATCCAGGCGACGCTCGACCCGTTCGAGGGCCGGTTCCTGGTGCACGGCGGGGATACCCGCGTACTGGAAGGCACCTGGCCGGGCGCGACCGTGGTGCTCGAATTTCCCGATTTCGCCGCCGCCGAGCAGTGGTACGCGTCGGCGGACTACCGCAAGATCCTGCACCTGCGCACCGATCATCTGGTGGGCGACGTGATCCTGGTGGAGGGCTGCGGACCGAACCACGATTCGGCCGCGATGGGCGCCCGGCTCCGTGAAGAGGCTCGGTGACTTATTCGGCGATTTTGATCGCGATCCCGATCGTCCGCTCGGGTCCGCCGCGGAGGCGGCTGAAGAACATGGTCACGCGTCCGACGAGGCCGTAGTCGCGGGCGATGACACCGCGGATGCGGTCGCTGTCGGCGGTGTCGAGGAGCCGGGCGGTGCCGCTGACTGCGGCGCCGTGCACTCGGCGGCCGCGGACGTCGCAGGCTTGCAGCCGGACGTCGCCGTTGTTGCGGATGCGTTTGACCTTGCCCGCGTTGCGTTCGGAGAACAGGACCAGCTCGTCGCCGTCGCGGGAGGCCCACACCGGGGTCGGGACCGCGCGGCCGTCGCGGCGGAAAGTGGTCAGCACGACGTACTTCTCGGCGCCGAGACGCTCCAGTTCGGACATAGCCCTACGGTAGACGGCGTCACAGTCCTTGGCAGCGGTCGGCGGGCTGCGGCGAGCCGGGCGTCGTCGGCACGGCGACCGAGGTGCCGTGGCCGGCCACCTTCTCCATCACCACGTGCGTCGCCGCCACGTAGCCCCAGGTGAACAGCACGACCACGGCCGCGCACACGCCGAGCGCCGCCTTTCGGCTCCCGATTCGCCCCAGGAGCGCGGAAATCCCGGCTCCGGCGAGCAGAAAGAGCAAGAGCGAACTGACCTGCCACAGCGTCACGCCCAGGCCGGACCACGGCACGAGTTGGCGCAACCGGCAGGTCAGCTGCTCGCTCGCAGTGAGCTGGGCGAGGTAATTGGCACCCACGCACCAAGCCACCAGAACGGCGATGATCGCGGCGCCGATCCCGACGGCGTACGCCACTCGCGAAAGCGTGCTCCGAGACTCCCCCAGTTCGGACATGGCTTCACGGTAGCGGTCAGCGGGCGCCCAGCCATCCGTATTCCGGTGCCGAATCGAGCACGATCCCGTCCGCCACCGCGACCAGCTGCTCGCGCGGCAAGCGGCCGGAAACGGTCAGCCATCGCCCGGTCGACAATCGCACGGTGACCTGCGCGTCGGCCGGTCCGGAGGCGGGCACGTAAGCGCCGGGGAGGCCGCGCACTTGCACCGGCCCGGACCCGCTGAGCGCCGGGGAGCCGCCGCTGATCGTCGCGCGCACCTTGCCGCTCGGGCCGCTCGCGTCGAGCACGGTCGTCGCGTTGTCGGAACTGGTGCCGCGCACGGTCGTGGCCTCTTCGTGCAGACCGGCGGGCAGCGGTCCGAAGCGTGCCTCGCCGCGGACCCGGACTGGTTCGACGGTCACGGAATCGGCTACTTGCTGGGCCGCCTCGCGCGCGTCCGGGACGCCTTCCACCTTGGCGGTCAGCACGTAGCGGTTGTCCGGCATCCAGGTAAGCGTGGCGATCGTGTCGCTCGGGCCGGTCACCATGGCGATCCGGCCGTGCACCACGACCTGGTCCTTCACCGCCGAGATGCGCAGTGCGGTCTGCGCCCATTCCGGATCGGCCGTCGAGTGCGCCGCGAGTTCCACCCGGCTCGCGCCGGACTGCCATTGCCGCACCTGCGCGGTCGTCCCGGGCCCGCCGGAGCGGTACTGCTCGGTAAAACCGTCCGGCAGCCAGCCCGGCGTGTACGCGAGCACCGGCCGTCCGGCGGCGGGCGTGAGCTGCGCGGGCGCTTCGGCGACCGTTTCGACCACCAGCGGAACCCCGGCGGCGACCGCGATCACCGCGGCGGCCGCGGCGGCCAGCGCGAGGCGAGGACGGCGCCGGCGTTGCCGGGCCCGGGCGAGCGCGTTGAGCACCTGGTTGCCGTCCGGTGCCCGCTCGGCGAGCCGTTCGAGGCTGTCGCGCACCAGCGTCTCGGTCTCGTTCGAGGGGGTCATTCTCCTGCTCCGGTGGTGAGGGCGGCCGGCAACGAGGGCATTCCGGCGCGCAGCGTCGCCAGCGCGCGCGAAATCTGGCTGCGCACGGTCGAGACGCCGCAGCGGAGGAAATCCGCGATCTCGGCGTCGGTGTAGTTCTCGTAGTAGCGCAGGACGACCGCGGCGCGCTGTTTCCGCGGCAGCGTGGCCAGCAGGGCGAGCATTTCGTCGCGTTCGTCGTAGGCGGTGCTGGGATCGGCGGTCGGCGGCCCGAGCGCGTCGAGCACCGTGTGGTTCGACGGGACCACGCGGCGGGCGGCGCGGCGGCGCCACGACAGGTACTCGTTGGTGATCATCCGGCGGACGTAGGTGGGCGGCGATTCGATCTTCGACCAGCGCTGCTGCGCGCGCAGGAGCACGTCCTGCACGATGTCCTGCGCCAGATGCGGGTCGTCGGCGAGGACGGTCGCGTAGCGCAGCAGCCCGTCGAGGCGTTCCGCCACGAAATCGTCGAAACCGGTGGTCACGATCATCAGACGCGCGAGGGGCCGGTTTTGATGCTTCGGATCCGCAAATTGGTGACGAAGCCGTCGCGGCGGGCTCGTCCGAGCGGCCGACTAGGCTGGTGGGCATGGCTGTGGCGGTTCGGGTGATTCCCTGTCTCGACGTCGACGCGGGCCGGGTCGTGAAGGGCGTCAACTTCGCCGACCTGCGCGACGCGGGCGACCCGGTGGAGCTCGCGCGCCGGTACGACGCCGAAGGCGCTGACGAGCTGACCTTCCTCGACGTCACCGCGTCCTCCGGCGACCGCGAAACCACCTTCGACGTGGTCCGCCGCACCGCCGAGCAGGTCTTCATCCCGCTCACCGTCGGCGGCGGCGTGCGCTCCACCGACGACGTCAACCGGCTGCTGCGCACCGGCGCGGACAAGGTGAGCATCAACACGGCCGCGATCGCCCGCCCGGAGCTGCTGCGCGAGGCGTCGCGCCGGTTCGGGGCGCAGTGCGTCGTGCTGTCCGTCGACGCGCGGCGAGTGCCCGAAGGCAGCGAACCGACCGCGTCCGGTTTCGAGGTCACCACGCACGGCGGCCGGCGCGGCACCGGCATCGACGCGGTGGAGTGGGCCGCGCGCGGCGAGGAACTCGGCGTGGGCGAGATCCTGCTCAACTCGATGGACGCCGACGGCACCAAAACCGGCTTCGACCTCGAACTGATCGACCTGGTCCGCAAGGCGGTGCGGGTCCCGGTGATCGCCAGCGGCGGCGCGGGCGCGACCGAGCACTTCCTGCCCGCCGTGCAAGCGGGCGCGGACGCGGTGCTCGCGGCGAGCGTATTCCACTTCGGACAGTTGACGATCGGCGACGTGAAGGGCGCGCTGCGCACCGGAGGGGTGGTCGTGCGATGAGCCTTTCGCCGGAACTTTCCGCCCGGATCAAGCGCAACGCGGACGGGCTGATCGCCGCGGTCGTGGTGGACCACGCGACGTCCGACGTGCTGATGATGGCCTGGATGAACGACGACGCGCTTGAATCCACGCTCACCACGCGCCGCGGCACGTACTGGTCGCGCAGCAGGCAGGAACTGTGGGTGAAGGGCGAGACCTCGGGTCACGTCCAGCACGTCCGCGAAGTCCGCATCGACTGCGACGGCGACACGGTGCTGCTGCGCGTGGACCAGACCGGCCCGGCCTGCCACACCGGCACGCACACGTGCTTCGACACCGACGACCGGCTGCTGCTCGCGGACGAGAACGCGTGATGGCCGTCGTCGCGAACGTGCTGATCGGGCTCGTCGCCCTGATCCACCTGTACATCGTGGTGCTGGAGATGGCCCTGTGGACCACGCCGCGGGCGCGCGCGGCGTTCGGCACCACCGAGGAGTTCGCCCGCGAGAGCAAGACTTTGGCAGCGAACCAGGGGCTGTACAACGGATTCCTCGCCGCCGCGCTGATCTGGGGCCTGATCGCGGCCGATCCGGCGGGTTTCCAGCTGAAGCTGTACGGCTTGGCGTGCGTGATCGTCGCCGGTCTGTACGGGGCCGCGACGGCGTCGAAGCGGATCCTGTTCGTGCAGGTGCTGCCCGGCGTGCTGGCGCTGGTTTTCCTGCTGCTGTCGCGCTAGTCGATGTTCCCGGTGAGGTAACGCTGCAACGTCGGCGCCACCGCCGTGACCAGCGTGTCCACCTCCGCCTCCACCATCGGCGGGAACCGCGCCACGTACCGGATCAACCCGACCCCCACCAGCTGCGAAGCGCACAACGCCACCCGCAGCTCCTGGCGGTCGCCGCCGAGGTCGCTCAGCAGTCCGGTGAAAAACCCGGAGAAGAACTCACGCAGCACGGTGCTCGCCGCCTCGTGGCTGGCGATGCTGCGGATCAGCGCCTGGAACGTGTCGCCGCCGACGCCGTCCCAGCGGGTCAGGAACGTGTGCACGATCCGGGTGCCCAGTTCCTCGACCGGGCCGGCGCGCAGGACCGTGACCAGCTCCGCCGGTTCGAACGGCAGTTTCAGCACCGCTTGCGCGAACAGGCCCTCCTTGCCGCCGAACCAGTGGTTGACCATGGCCGCGTCGACGCCGGCGCGCGCGGCGATCGAGCGGACCGTCGCGCGTTCGTAGCCGTTCTCGGCGAACACCGCGCGGGCCGCTTCGAGCAGCACCGCGCGGGTGTCCTGACCAGCGGGGCGGCGGCCGCGGCGGCGCGCGGTAGTGTCTTCGGTGCTCACCGGACCATCTTGACCGGTCGCCGCCTCGAATTCAACAGTCATTGAATTGAGAGCCCGCTGACCGGCGCACCCGGGCGTAGCGGCACAATGAGGCGCATGGTCAGCTCAGCAGCCACGTCCACGGCCGGGCCCGGCCCGGTCAGCCCGTCCCGCGCCGAGTTCCGCGCGCTGGCCGAGAGCCGCCGCGTGATCCCCGTGGTGCGCCGGGTGCTCGCCGACGGCGAGACCCCGCTGGGGATTTACCGGAAGCTCGCCGCCGACCGGCCCGGCACGTTCCTCTTCGAATCGGCCGAGAACGGGAAATCGTGGTCGCGCTGGTCGTTCGTCGGCGTGCGCAGCCCGGCCGCGCTGACCGTGCGCGACGGCAAGGCGGTCTGGACCGGCACCCCGCCGGACAACCTGCCGACCGAGGGCGACCCGCTGCAGGTGCTGCGCGCGACCGTCGAGGCGCTGCACACCGAACCGCTTCCCGGCCTGCCCCCGCTGACCGGCGGGATGGTCGGCTACCTCGGCTACGATTCCGTGCGCTGGCTGGAAAAGCTGCCCGAGCTGGCGGAACGGGACCTCGACATCCCCGAGCTGACCATGCTGCTCGCCACCGACCTCGCCGCGTTCGACCACCACGAGGGCACCGTCACGCTGATCGCCAACGCGGTCAACTGGGACGACTCGGCCGAGCGCGTGGACGCCGCCTACGACGACGCGCTAGCCCGGCTGTCCGCGATGACCGAGCAGCTGCGGGTGCCCGCGCCGCCCACGGTCGCGACGTTCGACCGTCCCGCGCCGGAATTCCGCCGCCACCGCAGCAAGGAAGACTTCCACGCGGCGGTCGACAAGGCGGTCGAGGCGATCAAGGCCGGCGAAGCGTTCCAGGTCGTGCCGTCGCAACGATTCGAGATCGAGACCGGGGCCGACGCGCTCGACGTGTACCGCGTGCTGCGCACCTCCAACCCGAGCCCGTACATGTACCTGCTGCGGCTGGAGGGCTTCGACATCGTCGGCTCCAGCCCGGAATCGCTGGTGACCGTCCGCGACGGCCGCGCCACCACGCATCCCATCGCGGGCACCCGCTGGCGGGGCGCGGATCCGGAGGAGGACGCGCAGCTGGCCAAGGACCTGCTCGCGGACGAGAAGGAACGCGCCGAGCACCTGATGCTCGTCGACCTCGGCCGCAACGACCTCGGCAAGGTCTGCAAGCCGGGCACCGTGCACGTGGTCGACTTCTTCCAGATCGAGCGCTACAGCCACGTCATGCACATCGTGTCCACGGTGACCGGCGAGCTGAAGGACGACGCCACGGCGTTCGACGCGGTCGCGGCCTGTTTCCCGGCGGGCACCCTTTCCGGCGCGCCCAAGGTCCGGGCGATGCAGCTGATCGAGGAGCTGGAACCGGTGCGCCGCGCGCTGTACGGCGGCGTGGTCGGCTATCTGGACTTCGCCGGCGACGCGGACACGGCGATCGCGATCCGCACCGCGCTGATGCGCGACGGGACCGCGTACGTCCAGGCCGGCGGCGGCGTGGTCGCGGACTCGGTCCCGGACTACGAGGACACCGAGTCGCTCAACAAGGCCCGCACGGTGCTGTCCGCGATCGCCGCGGCGGGCACGATGATCCCGGCGGGGGAACTGGACCCGGCTGAGGACGCGGCCGGTGTCTGAGCAGTCCGGCGAGGCGGAACCACGGCGCGGCGGCGCCGAGGCGGAAGCGGCGGGCCCGGAAGCCCGGCCCGCGAACGGGGCGAAGGCGAAGCGTCCACTGTGGACGATCATTCTCGCCCTCCTGCTCGGCGCGCTGGCGCTGTGGGGAGCGTCCCGGATGGTGTGGTTCGCCGAATTCCGCGACGAGGGCGTGCGCGGCACCGTCCTGTACACCGAACCCGGCGAACAGCGCGCCACCGCGCTCGTGCCGCTGGCGCTCCTGGCGCTCGCGGGCGTCGCCGGGGCGGTCGCGACCGGCGGCTGGCTGCGCCGGGTGCTCGGGATCGTGCTGGTGCTCGCCGGTGCGGCAGGCGTCTGGAACGGCGTCGACGGGATCAAGTTCGGCGGGTTCGCACCGGGGCTGCCGGGCACGGAAATCGTGCTCGGCCACCTGATCGCCGTGCTCGGCGGAATTCTCGTCGCGCTCGGCGGGTTGGCAGCGATCAAGTGGGCGGGAGCCGCGCGGAAGCTCGGGGCCCGTTACGCCGCGCCGGGAGCCAAGGCGGCGCGCAAGGATCCGGACACCGAGCTGTGGGAGGCGTTGTCGGAGGGGGACGACCCGACCGATCCGCCGGATCCGCGGCGCTGAGCAACCCGGAACCGGCCGGTCATCGAGCGGGGGTTAGCATCGTTTCGGCGGGAAGGGGAAGGTTTTTGTGAGCGAGCTTGCGAGTGGACCCAGGAGTGCGGCAGCGAGTAGGGGCGTCCGATGAGCGTGCTCGAAGACATCGTCGCCGGCGTGCGCGAGGACCTCGCGCAGCGGGAATCCGCGCTGCCGTTCGACGAACTGAAGGCAAGGGCGGCCAAGGCCGTCCCGCCGCGTGACGTGATGTCCGCGCTGCGCGAGTCCGGCATCGGCGTCATCGCCGAGGTGAAGCGGCGCAGCCCGTCCAAGGGCGATCTGGCCGCGATTCCCGACCCGGCCGCGCTGGCCCGCGACTACGAGGACGCCGGCGCGCGCGTCATCAGCGTGCTCACCGAGCAGCGCCGCTTCGGCGGCTCGCTCGCCGACCTCGACGCGGTGCGCGCCGCGGTCGACATTCCCGTGCTGCGCAAGGACTTCATCGTCAGCCCGTACCAGGTGCACGAGGCCCGGCTGCACGGCGCGGACATGGTGCTGCTGATCGTCGCCGCGCTGGAGCAGAACGCGCTCGCCGCGCTGCTCGACCGCGTCGAATCGCTCGGCATGACCGCGCTCGTGGAGATCCACAACGCCGAGGAGGCCGACCGCGCGCTCGAAGCGGGCGCGAAGGTCATCGGCGTCAACGCGCGCAACCTGCACACCCTCGAAGTGGACCGCGACGTGTTCTCCCGCCTCGCGCCCGGCCTGCCGATGGACGTGTTCAAGGTCGCCGAGTCCGGCGTCCGCGGCCCGGGCGACCTGATGTCGTACGCCGGCCACGGCGCGGACGCGGTGCTCGTCGGCGAGGGCCTGGTCGCCTCCGGAGACCCGAAGGGCGCGGTCGTCAAGCTCGTCACCGCCGGTTCGCACCCCGCCTGCCCGAGGCCCTCGCGGTGACCGAACGAGGCAAGCACGACCCGGACGAGCGCGGCTACTACGGCCCGTACGGCGGCCGGTTCATGCCGGAAGCGCTGATCGGCGTGGTCGACGAGGTCGCGGCGGAGTACGAGAAGGCCCGCCACGATCCCGCGTTCACCAACGAGCTGAACCGGCTGCTCACCGAGTACGCGGGCCGTCCGTCGCTGCTGACCGAGGCCAAGCGGTTCGGCGAGCACGCGGGCGGCGCGCGGGTGTTCCTCAAGCGCGAGGACCTCAACCACACCGGTTCGCACAAGATCAACAACGTGCTGGGCCAGGCACTGCTCACCGTGCGGATGGGCAAGAAGCGCGTCATCGCGGAGACCGGCGCGGGCCAGCACGGCGTCGCCACGGCCACCGCGTGCGCGCTGCTGGGTCTGGACTGCGTCGTGTACATGGGCGAGGTCGACACCGAGCGGCAGTCGCTGAACGTCGCGCGGATGAAGCTGCTCGGCGCCGAGGTCATCCCGGTGAAGACCGGGTCGCGCACGCTCAAGGACGCGATCAACGAGGCGCTGCGCGACTGGGTCACCAACGCCGACACCACGCACTACCTCTTCGGCACCGCCGCCGGTCCGTCGCCGTTCCCGATGATGGTGCGCAACTTCCACCACGTCATCGGCGAGGAGGCGCGGGCCCAGATCCTGGAGAAGGCGGGCAGGCTGCCGGACGTCGTCGCGGCGTGCGTCGGCGGCGGGTCCAACGCCATCGGCATCTTCTCCGGCTTCTACGACGACCCGTCGGTGCGGCTGGTCGGCCTCGAGCCGGGCGGCGAGGGCATCGAGGGCAACCGGCACGGCGCGACGCTCACCAAGGGCAGCCCGGGCAACCTGCACGGCGCGATGTCGTACCTGCTGCAGGACGAGGACGGCCAGACGGTCGAATCGCATTCGATCTCGGCGGGCCTGGACTACCCGGGCGTCGGCCCGGAGCACGCGTGGCTCAAGGACTCCGGCCGCGCCGAGTACCGCCCGGTCACCGACGCGGCCGCGATGGACGCCTTCCGGCTGCTGTCGCGCACCGAGGGCATCATCCCGGCGATCGAATCGGCGCACGCGCTGGCCGGGGCCCTGGAACTGGGCCGCGAGCTGGGCCCGGACGGGCTGATCGTGGTCAACCTGTCGGGCCGGGGCGACAAGGACATGGACACCGCGGCCCAGTGGTTCGGGCTCGTGGACGGGGAGGGCAAGTGAGCGGCCTCGACGAGCTGTTCGCGGCGACGCGGGCGGAACACCGGGCCGCGCTGGTCGGCTACCTGCCCGCCGGATTCCCCTCCGTGGACGGGTCGAAGGACCTGCTGGCCGCGACGATCGACGGCGGAGCGGACCTGGTCGAGGTCGGCGTCCCGTACTCCGACCCGGTCATGGACGGCCCCACCATCCAGGCGGCCGCCGAGTCGGCGCTCGCCAGCGGATTCCGGCTGAAGCAGCTGTTCGAGGTCGTGGAATCGGTGTCCGCGCGCGGCGGCCGCGCGGTCGTGATGACGTACTGGAACCCGGTGCACCGCTACGGGGTCGACGCGTTCGCGCGCGACCTGGCGTCGGCCGGCGGGCTGGGCCTGATCACGCCGGACCTGATCCCGGACGAGGCCGACGAGTGGATGGCCGCCTCTACGGAACATGGGCTGGACCGGATCTTCCTGGTCGCGCCGTCGTCGTCGGAGGAGCGCCTGGCGAAAACCACGGCGGCCTCGTCGGGCTTCGTGTACGCGACCGCGGTGATGGGCGTGACCGGCGCCCGCGACGCGGTGGGTGTGCACGCGGAGGACCTGGTGCGGCGGACTCGCGCGCACACGGAGCTGCCGATCGGCGTCGGCCTCGGGGTCCGGTCGCGCGAGCAGGCCGCGCAGGTGGCCGGGTTCGCGGACGCGGTGATCGTCGGATCCGCACTGGTCACGGCCGCGGCGGACGGTCCGGACGGCGTGGCGAAGCTGGCCGCGGAGCTGGCGAAGGGCGTGCGCGAGGCGGTCGCTCCGGCCTGATCGCGGGCCGGTCGCCGGAAACTGTCGGTGGTCGTTCGTACTCTCTCGGTATGCATCAGAACCGAGAGGGAGAACGGAGATCATGGCAGACTGGACCCGGCACGAAAGACCGAACGCAGGCGGAGGTGACCCGTGTTGGCAACACCGACGGGCCTTGAGTTCCGGGTCACCGCCCCGCCCGGCGGCTGGACGGTGGAGAGCGTTCTCGAGCTGCCGGACGAGGAACGGGCGCGCAACGTCGTCGAACTCGTCGACGGGGTGTTGCACGTGAGCCCGCTGGCGAGGCTCGAGCACCAGCGGCTGGTCGGCCGGTTGTGGGGCCAGCTGAGTCCCGGGGCCGCACCCCGCTGTGAAGTGCTTCCCGGAGCCAATCTCGTCCTGGGCAACCGGAACGACCGGCTGCTGATCCCCGATCTCGTCGTCAGTACGGCTCCCGGTCTCGAAGGGGTCAGCCTGACCGAGAAGCACGTGCTGCTCGTCGCGGAGATCGAATCGCCGTCCACGCGGGTGCAGGACCGGATCTTCAAGAAAGCCCTCTACGCCGAAGCCCTCATCCCGTACTACCTGCTCGTCGACCCGGAGCAGGAAGCCGCCACCGTCTACGCGCTTTCCGACGGCGACTACCTGCCGCACGCGAAGAGCGAAGGCGGGGTGCTCACCCTGGCCGAACCGTTTCCCGCGGAGCTGGATCTGCGGGCTTGAGCGGCCGGTTGTACGCATCGTGTACGCCGTCCGCGCACAGTGCGGCGCATGGCTTTCGACATCGGACAAGTTCCCCGGAGGACGTTCCTGCGCGGGGCGGCCGGCGTGAGCGCTGCCGCGGCGGCGGGGCTCGTGCTGCCCGGTCTCGCGGACGCCGCCGACGCGCCGCGCATCTACAGCTGTGCCGAATGGGGTGCGCGCCCGCCCGCGGATCCGCTCACCACGCTCGACCATCCCGCCAACCGCGTGCTCATCCACCACATCGACTGCCCCAACAGCACCGACTACTCGCTCGAGCACGCGTTCCAGGTCGCGCGCGACGACCAGGCTGACCACATCGACAACAACGGCTGGTCCGACACCGGCCAGCACTTCACGGTCTCCCGCGGCGGCTACCGTCTCGAAGGCCGCCACGGCAGCCTGGACGCGTTGCGCAGCGGCAAAAAGATCGTCCGCGCGGCGCATTGCCCCGGCCAGAACGACAACGCGATCGGCATCGAGAACGAGGGCACCTACATGCAGGTCGCCCCGCCGAAGGCGCAGTTCGATTCGCTGGTCGTGTTCGTGGCGTACGTGTGCCGCCAGTACGGCATCCCGGTGAAGGAAATCAAGGGACACCGCGACTTCTACAACACGGATTGCCCGGGCGACAAGCTGTACGCGATGCTGCCGGAATTGCAGTCCCGGGTGGCGGCCCTGCTTCGTTGAGCGGGTTCAGTGCAGGAAACGCATTGCCCGGCACAATTCCGCGGGCTCCAGCGATCTCAGCTCGGCCACCTCGGCGCGGCGCACGTCCGCCAACGTGGTGGCCAGCTGGGGTCCGAACGCCGTCCGCAGCACCTCGTCGGCCTCGAACGCGTCGACCGCCTCCGACAACGACTTCGGCAACCGGGCGACTCCGGCCGCGGCGGCGTCAGCAGGGGAGAGCGAGCCTGGATCCACGCTGACCGGTTCCGGCAGGCACGCCTCGGCGTCGATCCCCGCCAGTCCGGCGAAAAGCAGGCCAGCCACCACCAGGTACGGGTTCGCGGTGAGGTCGAAGCACTTGACCTCCAGATTCGCCGCCGTGTCGCGCTGTCCGGCCGCGCCGCGGATCAGCCGCAGCGGTGCTTCGCGGTTTTCCAGTCCCCACGCGGTGAACACGCCTGCCCAGTGGTGCGGTTCCAGCCGCAGATAGCTGACCACCGACGGCGCGCCCACCGCCAGCAACGCGGGCAACCGGCGGAAAATCCCCGCACCGAAGGATTCCGCGGTCGAGGTCAACCCGAACGCGCCGGTCCCGCCCGCACACAGATTCCGGTCGCCGTCCCAAAGACTCAAGTGCACGTGCCCGCCATTGCCGACGCCGCCGGGTTCGAACTTCGGCGTGAACGACGCGCGCAACCCGTGCGCGGCGGTCACCGTTCGCACGGTTTCCCTTGTCAGCACGGCTAAATCGGCTGCCCGCAAGGGATCCGTCGCTGCGATCGACAGCTCGAACTGGCCCGCCGCGTACTCCGGGTGGATCTGCTCCACCGTCACCCCGCAACGCTCCAAAGTGGACACAAGGGCACGCAGGTACTCGTGGTTCGCGCTCAACCGGGAGTATCCGTAAGCCGGTCCGGGCAGCGGGACCCCGTCCGCGTCGGTCGCGATCCACTCCAGTTCGAACGCCATCCGCGCGGTCAGGCCGCGGTCGGCGAGCTGGGCCACGGCGGTCGCGGCGAGCGCGCGGGTGTCCTGCGGGTGCGGCTGTCCGTCCTGGTCGTACCGCCACGCCGGGGCCCACGCCCAGCCGGGTTGGGCGGCGAGGACGGTGAGCGCGTCGAGGTCGGGATGCAGCCGCAGGTCGCCGACCGGTCCGAGGGAGTGCTCGCCGTTCGCGATGCTGTCGGTGCCGAGGAAGAAGTCGAACGAATTGGACGCGCCGACGCCCCACGCCGCGACCGTCGCCAGCCTCGCCACCGGGACGGCTTTGACCCGCGAAATCCCGGAGTTGTCCACGAAACTCAGCGCGACGAGCTCGACGCCCGCTTCCTTCATCCGGCCGGCGGCGGCAGCGCCGAGTTCCGCGAGCCGGTCGCGGTCGAGGTGCGAGGGGGTGGACGGCAAGGCGCGCTCCTTCGATACCGGACGAGGTTCAGCCAGTCGGCGCTGGTTGTCCGCGCCGCCTCGGATGTTCACTGTGTACTCCGCGGGGAAAGGAGCGCATCCGTGTCCGGAGACCGTCCCGAATTGCGGCGCACCCTGTCAGTCTGGCAGGCCGTCGGGTTGTCCGTCGCGCTCATGGCACCCAGCATGGCCGCGAACATCAATCCACAGCAAACAGCCGCGGCCGCCGGGCGCGCGGTGCCGCTGGCGTTCCTGCTTTCGGCGGCGGGAGTGCTGCTGGTCGCGTACGGCTTCGTCCAGCTCTGCCGGCACTACCAGCACGCCGGATCCGTCTACGCCTTCGTCGGCGCGACGCTCGGGCCGCGTGCGGGCGTGGTGTCCGGGATCGGGCTTCTCGGCACGTACACCTTCTACGCCGTGGTCACCAGTTCCGCCGCGGGCGTGCTGGGCACGGCGTTCCTGACGCAGGTCGGGATCTGGCCGCATCCGCCGTCGTGGGGGCCGTTCGTGCTGACCGCGGTCGCGCTGATCGGCAGCTGGCTGCTCGCGGTCGCCCCGGCCCGCCGCGGCACCAGCACGCTGCTCGCCGTCGAGGGCGCGACCATCGCGCTCATCCTGCTGGTCACCGTGGTCATCCTGGTCCGCTTGATCGCGGGCGACGCCCCCAGCGGCCGGTTCACCCTCCAGGTTTTCGTGCCGGACACCGGAATCTCCGGCATTTTCCTCGGTGCGGTGTTCGGTTTCCTGTCGTTCGCCGGTTTCGAGGCCGCCGCAACGCTCGGCGAGGAAACCCGAGACCCGCGCCGCAACATCCCGCGCGCGATCCTCGGCACGGCCATCTTCGGCGGCACCTACTTCGTCCTCGTGACCGCCGTCGAGATGATGGCCTTCGGCGGCAACGCCACCGCGTTCCACGACTCCCCGTCGCTGCTGGGCGACCTGGGCAGCCGCTTCGTCGGCCCGTGGGTCGGCGACGTCATCAGCGCGGGCGCCGCGATCAGCGCGTTCGGCTGCTGCCTGGCCTGCGTGGTCGGCGGCTCACGCCTGCTGTTCGCCCTCGGCCGCGACGCCTTCGACAGCCGCGGCATCGGCCGGATCTCCGCCAAGGGCATCCCCGCCGTCGCGGTAACCGTGGTCGCACTCGCGGCGGCGCTGATCATCTTGGTGTGCGCGGTGTTCTTCGGCGCGACCGCGGACGACACCTTCTCCTGGGCCGGATCCATCGGAACCCTGCTGTTGCTGGTGATTTACCTGCTCACCACAGTCGGCGCGATCCTGCTGCTGTTCGTGCGGCGACGGATGCGCGTGCCGTGGTGGCATCTGGTGTTCCCGATTGGTGCACTGGTGCTGCTCGGCTACACCGTGTACGTCAACGTCGTGCCGTACCCGACCGAAGGCCCGCCGCGCTGGTTCCCGGTGGTAGCGGGCGGGGTGCTGGTGCTGGCTGTGGTCGTGGTGGCGTTGGCGCCCGGATTCGCCCGTAGGGTGGGGGAGAGGCTCGCTGAAGGAGAGGCATGACCCTGAGCAGTGCCGGGTCTGGTCGTTGCGCTAGAAGCGTTCGCCGCACTCGTGGCACTTGTTGTCTGTCGGCGTTGCGGCGGCACGGCACCCTTTGCATGCGAGGCGTATCTGTGTCGGCGGGCGAGGCGGACCTGGGCGGGCGAAGCCCGGTTCCTGGCGCAACCAATTGGTGAACAGATACAAGGGATTGATGCCGGTTTGGTCCTCGGGGTGATAGCGGCGCTGGTAACCACGGCTTCGGAGCCGGGGCCTCGCCGCGCTCATTGCGTATCCAGCCCGGTGCAACCGCTGCACCATTCGACACCGGCGAATCCGGTCGAGGCGAGTTCGTCGCGTTCGTGGCGCTCCGGGTAGGCGTCATCGACCGAGCACCATGGGATCAGCCACCGAACAGACGGGTCGGCCAACTCTTGTTTCCCGTAGCGATGCACTGTCCGCCGGAACGCGGCGGTCGGGTCAGCGTGCACTCGCAACGCCAGATCCGACGTGTGCGTCGCATGAGTGCGTATTTCCTCGGCTCGCACGCGCCCTGTTCGCTTGGTCATGATCTCAACGTTCGACTACGGACGGCGCCGGACCCATCCCTCAGCGGGTATCTCACCTTGAGAAGTACCATCGTGAGATGGCCGAGCCGAACCCCAGAGGCGGACCGCTGGCGTTGCCGGACTGGGCGTGGCGACGCTCCGACGTGCGGGATGCTCTGAAGGCACGCGACATCGGCGCATTGCTGCAAGCTGTGCAGCGCTACACCGGCGCGAGCCAAAGCCGGATCGCTGTCGCCGTCGGACTGTTGCAAGGCCGCGTGTCGGAGATCGTGCGCGGCAGCCGGACCGTGACCGCTCTGCAGCTGTTCGAACGGATCGCTGACGGACTGGAGATGCCCGACGACGCGCGAATGCTGCTCGGCCTGGCACCCGTCCATCCGGCTGGGCTCGACCACCTCGGTGCGAGCGGGCGGGCCGAGATCCTGGCTGTGTTCCCCTCGCAGTCCAGGGCGCGGCCGGAGATCGAGCAGAGAGCCGGCGAAGCAACCGAAGTCGATGTGCTGGCCGTGCGCGGGCTCGGCATCCTCGGCATGAACGACTCGCTGTTGCGCACCCACGTCCGGCAACGCGCGGCGTCCGTGCGGGTGCTCCTGCTCGATCCCGACGGAGAGGCGGCGGAGCGTCGCGCTGCTGAGATCGGCGAGAAATGGGGCAGCTTCTCCGCCGGAATCCGGCTGTCGATCGAACTGCTGCACGACCTCGCCGACGACGGGGCGGAAGTCGAGGCGCACACCTATGACGTGTTGCCGACGTGGCGGGTGATCGGCCTGGACTCGACGTTGTTCGTGTCGGCGTTCGGCAACAGCCACGAGGGGCACACGTCGCCGATGTACAAGATCACCGGGTCGCCGCATGGCGCACTCCACCGCGGCTTCCGTAGGTTCATGGACGAGCTGCTGCGGACCGCACGCCGCGTCGTTTAGGGAGGTGCCGAGTGTCGATAGAGGCTGAGCTGACCGCCGTCGTCCGGAACCCCGATCGCGTGCGGGCGGAGCTTGCCGAACGGGCCAAGCCGGTGCGCTCGGTCTACGCTGACACCTACTACGACCGTCCTGACCACTCGATGGATCGGGATGGCTACGAGTTGCGCGTGCGCACCATCACGACCGGCAGGCAGCAGCGAACCGTGGTGACCTACAAGGAGCCGCCGGTGGACGCGTCCTCGCGGTCCAAGCCGGAGCACGAGACGGCCGCCGACGATCCCGCGGTCATGGCGACGATCTTCGACGCGCTGGGGTTGGTGGAGCTGGTCTCGCTCGAAAAGCGTTGCGAGAACTACAGTTTCACCGCTGATGGGCGGGAAATGCTTGCCACCGTCGTCACGATCCCTGAGCTGGCCGGGCAGACGTTCATCGAACTGGAAACGATGGCCGAGCGAGACGAGTTGCCGGAAGCGCTGCGGTCGCTGCGCGAGGTGCTCGACGGGCTCGGCGTCGGCGAGGGCGACGCGGTCGAGCAGTCCTACACCGACATGGTGATGAAGGCCCGGGGCGACTAGGCCAGCGGGCGTGGAGGTCGTGCTGGCTGTCGCCTCGGCGCCCGGATTCGCCCGTAGGGTGGGGGAGAGGCTCGCTGAAGGAGAGGCATGACCGATCTGCTGGATTTCGTCGCGGACCTGCCGCTGGTCGATCACCACTGCCACGGCGTGCGCACCGGCGGCGTCGACCGCGACGGGTTCGAGCGGATGCTGACCGAGGCGGACACCGTGTCGCCGCTGGGGACGTCGCTCTTCGATTCGCTCATCGGCCTCGCCGTGCGCGAACGCTGTGCGCCGATCCTCGACCTGCCGAAGCACGCCCCGGCCGACGAATATCTCGCGCGCCGTGACGAACTGGGCGCGCAAGAAGTCAACAGGCGGTTCCTTCGCAGCACCGGCAGCACGGATTACTTGCTGGACGGCGGTTTCCTCCCCGAATCCCTCACCACCACCCAAGACTTCGCCGCACTGGCCGACGCCCGCGCCCACGACATCGTCCGGCTCGAACAGGTCGCCGAAGACGTCATCCGCGGCGCCAGCGCCGCCGGTTTCGCCGAGGACTTCGCTGCCGAACTCGACCGCCGCACCGCCACTGCGGTAGGTGTGAAGTCGATCGCGGCGTACCGGGTCGGGCTGGAGCTGTCCGGGGAACGTCCTGCTCCGGCCGAGGTCGAAGCCGCCGCCGGACGCTGGCTGTCCCGGATCGAGGCGGGCGAACCGGTCCGGCTGGCTGACGAGGTGCTGCACCGACACCTGATCTGGGCCGGTATCGACCGGCGGCTGCCCGTGCAATTCCACGTCGGCTACGGAGATTCCGACGTCGACCTCCACCGCTGCGATCCCTTGCGGCTCACCGGTTTGCTGCGCGCGACCCGCGACGCGGGCGTCCCGATCCTGCTGCTGCACAACTACCCGTTCCACCGCAACGCCGCCTACCTCGCGCAGGTCTTCGAGCACGTTTTCGTCGACGTCGGCCTCGTCACCCACAACGCGGGCTTCCGCGCCCCCGCGATCCTGGCCGAGACGCTGGAACTCGTCCCGTTCGGGAAACTGCTGTTCTCCACGGACGCGTTCGGCCTGGCCGAGCTGTATCACCTGGGCACCGCGCTGTTCCGGCAAGGACTGTCCGACTTCCTCCGCACCGCCCTCGCCGCCGACGCACTGTCCGAAGTAGACGCCATCCGGCTGGCCCGCCTGGCTGGCCATGAGAACGCGGCCCGGATTTATCGGCTGGAGCGGAAATGAACGACCTGGTCGAGGCTTGGCGCGCGGCGTTGGCCGAGGAATTGCCCGCGGCGGTCGAGTTGCGGCATCGGATTCACGCCGACCCGCGTGCGTCTGGCGACGAAGACGACACTGCCCGGATCGTGGCGGCCGCGTTAGGTGAAGGCGAGCGAGTGGCCAAGACCGGGCGGCTGATCGAAATCGCCGCACCGCACCCCGGCCCAGCCGTAGCGTTGCGTGCCGAACTCGACGCGCTCCCGGTAATAGAGCGCACCGGCGTCGAATGGGCCGCGAAAACCGGCCTCATGCACGCCTGCGGCCACGACGTCCACCTCGCCGCCTTGACTGCGGTCTGCCGAGCGGCGCGGCGGGTCGAACTCCCGCGCCCGCTGTACGCGATCCTGCAACCGCGTGAGGAAACGTCGCCGTCCGGAGCGCTTGACCTGGTCGAATCGGGCATTCTGGAGGAGCGCGGCATCGACACCGTCATCGGCGCGCACGTCCAGCCGCGGCTGCCGTACGGCGTCGTTTCGGCCGCGCCGGGGCCGGTGAACGCGTCCACGGACGAGTTCGAGGTCGTGGTGCACGGCGAAGGCGGGCACGCGGGGTATCCGCATTTGCTGCGCGACCCGGTGCTGGCGCTCAGCCAACTGGTGGTGAGCCTGCAGCAGATCGCGAGCCGCCGGATCGACCCGATGCACGGTGCGGTCTGCACGATCGGCAGGCTCAGCGCGGGCACCGCGGCGAATGTCGTGCCGAATTCGGCGTCCGCGTTCGGCTCGCTGCGGCTGATGCGCGCGAGCGACCGCGAACGTGCGCTGGAGGCGCTCGACGAGGTCGTGCACGCCACCGCCCGCGCGTACGGCTGCACGGCCGACCTCCGGATCAGCCCGTGCGAACCGGTCCTGGTCAACGATCCGGCGCTGGCCGCTGCCGCGCGGACCTGGCTCGAACGCGGCGGCGCGGACGTCGATGTCGATTTCCGGTCTTTCGGCGCGGACGATTTCGCGCATTACTGCGGCGACGGCGTCCGCGGCCTGATGCTGTTCGTCGGACTCGGCGAGACCGCGGGCGCGCCCAGCCTGCACGGCGAAACGTTCCTGCCCGAGGACGCTGCGGTCGGCCAGGTCGCGGACGCGCTGCTCGCCGGATACCTGGCCGCGGCCTCGGACCTGGAGTACCCGGAGGCGGCCGTGACCGGGCTGTGACCGGGTCTTGACTAAGGGTTCCGCGGCACCGGGACCACGACCGGGGCCCGACGCGCTACGGTGGCCGCGTGTACTCCGCAGCATTCCTGGCCACGATCCCGAGCCCCGACCAAGGCGTCTGGCACCTGGGCCCGATCCCGATCCGGGCGTACGCGCTCTGCATCATCGCCGGCATCATCGTCGCGATCTGGTGGGGCGAGCGGCGCTGGGAGGCCCGGGGCGGCACCAAGGGCACGGTGCTCGACATCGCGGTGTTCGCGGTGCCGTTCGGCCTGGTCGGCGGCCGGCTCTACCACGTCATCACCGACCCGGAGCTGTACTTCACCGAGGGCAAGAACCCCTGGAACGCCTTCGCGATCTGGGACGGCGGGCTCGGCATCTGGGGCGCGGTCGCGCTCGGCGCGGTCGGCGCGCTGATCGCCTGCCGCCGCCGGGGGATCCCGCTGCCCGCGATGGCCGACGCGATCGCGCCCGGCATCATCGTCGCGCAGGCGATCGGGCGGCTCGGCAACTACTTCAACCAGGAGCTGTACGGCGCGCACACCGACCTGCCGTGGGGCCTGGAGATCTACCAGCGCTTCGACCCGGCCACCGGCGCCCCGGACGCCCTCGGCGGCGTCGCGACCGGGCACATCCCGCTGCCGGAAAGCCCGGTGCACCCGACGTTCCTGTACGAGCTGATCTGGAACCTGCTGATCGCCCTGCTCGTGGTGTGGGCGGACCGCAAGTTCAAGCTCGGCCACGGCCGCGCGTTCGCGCTGTACGTCGCTGGCTACACCGTCGGCCGCGGCTTGATCGAGCTGATGCGCACCGACACCGCCAACCACATTCTCGGCCTGCGGGTCAACGTGTGGACCTCGATCCTGCTGTTCATCGGCGCGATGGCGTACTTCGTCGTCGCGGCCAAACGCGGTCCGCGCGAGGCCCCGGAGACGTTGCGCAGCAAGGGAGACGAGCGGAACGCGGCCGTCGAGTCCGAGTCGGGCGATGTGGGGGAGAAGGACGAGAAGGCCGCGGAGGACACTGTGGACGCCGGGTCTTCCCCAGTCGAGAACGGCAAGTCCGAGAAATCTTAGGCCCAGAGCCAGAAACGAGGCCCTCGCCCGGGTTGGGCGGGGGCCTCGTTTCGTGCTGCCGGCTGAGGTACGTGAGGGGAACCCTCACGGAATCTGATTCCCTCAGGGTGGCCCTCACGGACTTCTGCGGAGCGGAGTGCCGCGGGGTTCAGCTGAGGAACGAACCGCCGAAGTAGTCGTCGTCATCGCCGGAGTCCTGACGCCGGGCGCGGCGGCCCGACGACGACGGCGGCGGCTGGGGCGCGGATCGCTTCGGCCGGTCGCCTCGGTCGGCGAGGGGATTGGCGAAATCGTCCTCCGGCTGCGGTTCCGGCGCGCGGTGCCGAGGCGGAGCGGGAGGAGCGGGCGGCTCCTCCTTCGGCGGCTCCGGAGCCGGTGCCGGGGGCGGCGGCGTCCGGTCGGCGAGCGGATTGTCGTTCGAGTACTCGGGCGGTTCCGGCGCGGGCGGGGCCGGGGGCTGCGGACGGCCGCTGCTCGCCAGCGGGTCCGCGGCGGAGAACCCGGCGGGCTTGTCCGGCGTGTCCGGATACGTCGACCTTCCGGTGTCCGACAACGGGTTCCCGGCGCCGCCGGTGCGCGCCTCGAGGATTTCCTCGGGGCTCTGGCCCTCCTCCAGCTCCTCGAGGATGTCCTTGGCCTCGCTGAGCTTCTCGTCGGCGAGCGCGCGGACCTCGGGGTCGGCGAAGGCCCGGCCCGCGGCGACGTCTTCCCAGGAGAATTCGCCTGCTTCGACCTTCTGCTTGACCAGCCGGAGCTGAGCGGGCGCGTCCGGACGCGAGGCGGCGCGCTTGATCGCCTCGATCCGTTCCGGCGTGTCGGTTTTGGGCAGCGGGCGGAGCTTGATCTTCTCCAGGTCCTTCAGCAGCTGCTGGGACTTGCGGACCGTCCGGTCGAGCGCGGCCTCGGCCTCCCGCAGCTCGGGCGTCTTCCACGAATCGTCCGCGGTGACGGGGTAGGACATCTCGGCAGTTCCTCCTTAGTCGATGCGGCCGTGGATCCGGCCGCTCGCCGAGCGCCGGGGCGGATGGGACGGCGGATGGTTCGCGGGCGGGTGGTTCGGCTGGGACGGCGGGTGGCTCGGTTGCTGGGGCGGCTGGTGGTTCTGCTGGTTCTGCGGGGGCTGGTGCTGCGGACCGTCCGGTTGGGACCGCTGGTTCTGCCCGCGCTCGCCGTCTCCCTGCGACCGGTCGCCTTCGTCGCCGGAGCGGCGGTCGCTGTTCCCCTCGTCGCCGGACGTGCGGTCGCCCTCGTCGTCTCCGCCTTCGCGCGAGCGCCGGTTTTCCGCGTGCGCCTCGCGCGACTCGTTGACGCCGTCCTTGCCCGCCTGCACGGCGTCCTTGGCGTCCTGGCCGATGCCCTTGGCGTTGTCCTTGATGTCGCCGACGTCGCCGCCGATGTTCTTCGCGATGTCGACGAGATCGCCGATGCTGCCGACGTCCTTGATCTTCTGCAGCTGCGACCCGATGTCCTTGATCGAGTTCCAGATGTCCTGGACCTTCGTGATGATGTCCTGGATCATCTCGATGATCGAGATGAGCGCGTTGATCAGCGGCAGCAGTTCGCTGAACGCGGTGATCGCGTCGGCGATCCAGCCCGCGATCGGGACGCACGCCTCCGCGGCCATCACGAGCAGCCGGTCGATCAGGCTCTTCAGCAGGTCGAGCGCCTTGGCCGCGAGCTTCTTCGACGTGTCGGACAGCAGATCGAAGCCCTTGGCGATCAGCGACGCGATCCCGGCCTCGGCGGCGAGCCCGGCCCGCCACCCGGCCTGCACATAGGCCTTGTGTTCCAAGGAAGCCATGCCGTGCCAGGAATCGCTGACGGTCTTCTCGTTGGCGACCATCACCTCGGAGAACGCCTTCATCGCCTCGGAGATGTTGCGCCACGCCTCGGCGTCCGCCGACATCTTCGAGAAATCGCCGGTGAGCGGTTCGATGAACTGCTGGGTGAGCGTGGTGCCGGTGAACTTCTGGTACACCCACTCGACGGCCATCACCTCGACGCCGGCGTCCTGCACCAGCGCCTGGATGTCCTCGCCGGAGGTGTCTTCCGGCGGCTGCAGCAGTTCGACGATCGAATCGCCGCGGTCGAAGTCGCCGGTGCCGCCGGGCACTCCGCCGGGTTCGCCGCCCGAAGCACCGGTGCCGCCCTCGCCGCCGTTGCCGCCGCCTTCACCGCCTTCGCTGCCGGAACCGCCCTCGTCGCCGCCTTCGCCGCCCCCGTCGCCGCCTTCGCTTCCGGAGCCGCCCTCGTCACCGGAGCCGCCCTCGTCGCCGCCCCGGCCGCCGCCTTCGTCGCCGCCCTCGTTGCCGCGGTCGCGGCCCCGCTCGTCGCCGCCTTCTCCGCCGCCGTCCCGGCCGTCCCGACCGTCGCCGCCGTCCTGACCGTCCCGGCCATCTCGACCGTCGCGGCCATCCCTGCCGTCACGACCATCCCGACCATCCCGACCATCTCGGCCGTCGCGACCGTTGTCGTCGCCGGAGTTTCCCCCGGTGCCGCTCGGATGCGTCCCGTCGTCCCCTCCGGACGGACGGCGTCCGTCCGGGCCGGTGCCGGGGTGCTGGTTCCCTCCCGGATGGGTGGGCTGATGGCCGCCCGGAGGCGGCTGGTTGCCGGGATGCGGCTGGTTTCCCGGATGCGGCTGGTTCCCGGGGTGCGGCTGGTTGCCGCCGGGATGGGACGGCGGATGCGTCGTCCCCGATCCCCCGGAGTGGTGGCCGCCGCCGTGGCCGCCCCCGTGCCCTCCGCCGTGCCGTGCCATGTCTTTTCCCCCTCGTCAGAACCGTGCGGTGCGGATGCGCATCAGGCCGCGCCGCGGCCGGAGTCGATGCCGTCGAACTGGTCGATGAACTGCTGGAGCAGCTGCGCGGAATTGGCGTCGTGGTGCGCGTAGGCCTGCGCCGCCTGCTTGACCCCGTCCGACAGCGAGGTCAGCCGCGAGTGGCCGAAGTCGAGCGTTCCGCCGTAGAGGTTCGCGACCAGCTGCACCACCGGCTGCAGCACCACGAACAGGCCGGTGAACCCGGACGTGTCGCACGCGGTGGAGCGCATGTAGTCGTTGATCTTGCTGATCTTCTCGTGGAGGCTGTCGAGCACCTCGGCGTACTGGTTCATCGTCTCGACGTCGACTTCTATGCCGGACATGAAAGAAACCGCCCTCCCCGTGAGCTATTCGGTTGCCGAACACTATGGCAACCGACGATCACCGGGCGTGGGCGGTTCCCCGAAATTTGTGCGATTACCTGGGAAGATCGGGCGAAGGGGACGAAGCGGGCGCATCGACTTCGTCACGTGCCGGGTGCGCGAGGCGGCCCCGGGGCTTATGCTTCGCGGACCGAAGCATCTCAGGACCCATCCGGAACTATGTCGTTCCGCGCTGCCGGATCGTTACCGTTCTTCCCCGTTCGGGGAGCTCCGAGGCGCTGCTGGGGTGTTTCCCAGGTGTTAAAGTCGCGCTAACAAGCGGGCCATCGTCGTCCCGTGCGCTCCCCGCGGCCGGTTCGCCGGCCACCGCACGAAACGACGAAGGAGGTCCCTTTTCCATGATCTTCTCCGCCATCCCCGGCAAGCAGGGTCTGTACGACCCGGACACCGAGCAGGATTCCTGCGGCGTCGCCATGGTCGCCGACGTCCAGGGCCGCCGCACGCACGGCATCGTCACCGACGGTCTCGCCGCGCTCACGAATCTCGACCACCGCGGAGCCGCGGGAGCCGAGCCGACGAGCGGCGACGGCGCCGGGATCCTGCTGCAGCTGCCCGACGAACTGCTGCGCGCCGAGGCGGGTTTCCCGTTGCCTCCCACCGGCGCCTACGCCGCCGGGATCGCTTTCCTGCCCTCCGACGACGAGCAGCGCCGCAAGGCGATCGGGCTCGCCGAACGGATCGCGGCCGAGGAAGGGCTCGCCGTCCTCGGCTGGCGCGAGGTCCCGGTGGACGCCGACGGCGCGGACATCGGCCCCACCGCGCGTTCGGTGATGCCGCGCTTCGCGATGCTGTTCGTGTCGTCCCCGCACGGCGAAACCGGCCTGGAGCTGGACCGGCTGGCCTTCTGCCTGCGCAAGCGCGTCGAGCACGAGAGCCTCGCTTCCGGCTGCGGCACGTACTTCCCGTCGCTGTCCGCGCGCACGATCGTCTACAAAGGCATGCTCACTCCCGAGCAGCTGCCGCGGTTCTTCCCCGATCTGCGCGATTCCCGGCTCGCCAGCGCGATCGCGCTCGTGCACTCCCGGTTCTCCACCAACACTTTCCCGTCGTGGCCGCTCGCGCACCCGTTCCGGTTCGTGGCCCACAACGGCGAGATCAACACGATCCGCGGCAACCGCAACCGGATGCGCGCCCGCGAGGCGCTGCTCGAATCCGACCTGCTGCCGGGCGATCTTTCCCGGCTGTACCCGATCTGCTCGGCCGACGCGTCGGACTCGGCGTCCTTCGACGAGGTGCTGGAGCTGCTCCACCTCGCGGGCCGCTCGCTGCCGCACGCGGTGCTGATGATGATCCCGGAGGCGTGGGAGAACCACACCTCGATGGATCCGGAACGGCGCGCTTTCTACCAGTTCCACGCCAGCCTGATGGAGCCGTGGGACGGCCCGGCGTGCGTCACCTTCACCGACGGCACGCTCGTCGGCGCGGTGCTCGACCGCAACGGGCTGCGCCCGGCGCGCTGGTGGCGCACCGCCGACGACCGCGTGGTGCTCGCCAGCGAGGCCGGAGTCCTCGACGTGGCACCGGAAAACGTCGTCGCGAAGGGCCGGTTGCAGCCGGGCCGGATGTTCCTCGTGGACACCGCCGCGGGCCGGATCGTGGACGACGAAGAGGTCAAGTCCGCGCTGGCGCGCAAGCAGCAGTACAGCGACTGGCTGCACGCCGGCCTGCTGAAGATCGCCGAGCTGCCCGATCGCGACCACGTCGTGCAGAGCCACGATTCGGTGCTGCGCCGCCAGCTCGCTTTCGGCTACACCGAAGAAGAACTGAAGATCCTGCTCGCGCCCATGGCCGCCAACGGGGCCGAGCCGATCGGGTCGATGGGGTCGGACACCCCGGTCGCGGTGCTCTCCAAGCGCTCCCGGCTGCTGTACGACTATTTCAAGCAGAACTTCGCGCAGGTGACCAACCCGCCGCTGGACGCGATCCGCGAAGAGCTGGTCACGTCGATGAGCCGGATCATGGGGCCGGAGCGCAACCTGCTCGCGCCGGGGCCCGCGTCGTGCCGGCACCTGAACCTGCCGTATCCGGTGATCGACAACGACGAGCTGGCCAAGCTCATCCACATCAACGACGACGGCGATCTGCCCGGTTTCGCCTGCACTGTCCTTTCCGGACTGTACGAAGTGGACGGCGGGGCGGACGCGCTGGCGGCGGCGATCGAGCGGGTGCGGCGCGACGCGTCCGAGGCGATCGCGGCGGGCGCGCGCACGCTCGTGCTGTCCGACCGCGATTCCGACCACCGGATGGCGCCGATCCCGTCGCTGCTGCTGGTTTCCGCGGTGCACCACCATCTCGTGCGCACCAAGGAGCGGCTGCGCGTCGCGCTGGTCGTGGAGACCGGCGACGCCCGCGAGGTGCACCACATCGCGCTGCTGCTGGGCTACGGCGCGGCGGCGGTGAACCCGTACCTGGCCTTCGAAACCATCGAAGACATGATCAGCCAGGGCGCGATCACCGGCATCGAGCCGGCGAAGGCGATCCGCAGCTACGTGCAGGCGCTCGTCAAGGGCGTCCTGAAGATCATGTCCAAAATGGGCATCTCGACAGTCGGCGCGTACACCGCGGCGCAGGTCTTCGAATCCCTTGGCCTGAGCCAGGAACTGCTCGACGAGTACTTCACCGGAACGTCGTCGAAGCTCGGCGGCGTCGGGATGGAGGTGCTCGCCGAGGAGGTCGCGGTGCGGCACCGCCGGGCGTATCCGGACAACCCGACCGACCGGGTCCATCGTGGACTCGACACCGGCGGCGAGTACGCGTACCGCCGCGAGGGCGAGCTGCACCTGTTCACGCCGGAGACGGTGTTCCTGCTGCAGCACGCGTCGAAGACCGGGCGCGACGAGGTGTACCGCAAGTACACCGACGAGGTGCACCGGCTCTACCGCGAGGGCGGCACGCTGCGCGGGCTGTTCAAGTTCCGCGACGGCGCGCGCGAGCCGATCCCGCTGGACGAGGTCGAACCCGCGTCGGCGATCCTGCGCCGGTTCAACACCGGGGCGATGTCGTACGGCTCGATTTCGGCGGAGGCGCACGAAACCCTCGCCATCGCGATGAACCGCATCGGCGGCCGGTCCAACACCGGCGAAGGCGGCGAAGACCCGGAGCGGCTCTACGACCCGCAGCGGCGCAGCGCGATCAAGCAGGTCGCGTCGGGCCGGTTCGGCGTCACGAGCGAGTACCTCGTCAACGCCGACGACATCCAGATCAAGATGGCGCAGGGCGCGAAGCCGGGCGAAGGCGGGCAGCTGCCGCCGAACAAGGTGTACCCGTGGATCGCCCGCACACGGCATTCGACGCCGGGCGTCGGGCTGATTTCCCCGCCGCCGCACCACGACATCTACTCCATCGAGGACCTGGCGCAGCTGATCCACGACCTCAAGAACGCCAACGAGCAGGCCCGCATCCACGTGAAGCTGGTGTCCTCGCTGGGCGTCGGCACGGTCGCGGCGGGCGTGTCCAAGGCGCACGCGGACGTCGTGCTGATTTCCGGGCACGACGGCGGCACCGGCGCGTCGCCGATGAACTCGCTCAAGCACGCCGGCACGCCGTGGGAGATCGGGCTCGCCGAAACGCAGCAGACGTTGCTGCTCAACGGTTTGCGCGACCGGATCACGGTCCAGGTGGACGGTGCGATGAAGACCGGCCGCGACGTCGTGATCGCGGCGCTGCTCGGCGCCGAGGAGTACGGCTTCGCGACCGCGCCGCTGGTGGTCGCGGGCTGCATCATGATGCGCGTCTGCCACCTCGACACGTGCCCGGTCGGCGTCGCCACGCAGAGCCCGGAGCTGCGCAAGCGCTACACCGGACAGGCCGACCACGTGGTGCGGTACTTCGAGTTCGTCGCCGAAGAGGTGCGGGAAACCCTGGCACAGCTGGGATTCCGCACGCTCGACGAGGCGATCGGGCACGCCGAGATGCTCGACACCGACGAGGCCGTGCAGCATTGGAAGGCCTCCGGGCTCGACCTCAGCCCGGTCTTCGAGATGCCCGCGGAGACGCCGTACGGCGGTGCGAAGCGGCGTGTGCGCGAGCAGGACCACGGTCTGGCGCACGCACTCGACCGCACGCTCATCCAGCTCGCCGAGGCGGCGCTGGAGGACGCGCATCCGGTGCGCCTGGAACTGCCGGTGCGCAACGTGAACCGCACCGTCGGCACGCTGCTGGGCTCGGAGATCACCCGCCGTTACGGCGGCGAGGGCCTGCCGGAGGGCACGATCCACGTGCGGCTCACCGGTTCGGCCGGGCAGTCGCTCGGCGCGTTCCTGCCGCGCGGCATCACGCTGGAAATGGTCGGCGACGCCAACGACTACGTCGGCAAGGGCCTGTCCGGCGGCCGGATCGTGGTCCGCCCGCATCCGGAAGCGAGCTTCGCCGCCGAACAGCAGACGATCGCGGGCAACACGCTGGCCTACGGCGCGACGTCGGGCGAGCTGTTCCTGCGCGGGCAGGTCGGCGAGCGGTTCTGCGTCCGCAACTCCGGTGCGACGGTCGTGGCCGAGGGCGTGGGCGACCACGCGTTCGAGTACATGACCGGCGGCCGCGCGGTGGTGCTCGGCCCGACCGGGCGGAACCTGGCGGCCGGCATGTCCGGCGGCACCGCGTACGTGCTCGACCTGGACCCGGCGAAGGTCAACCGGGAGATGGTGGACCTGCTTCCGCCCGCTCCGGAGGATCTGGCCTGGCTCAAGCAGATCGTGCAGCAGCACCACGACCTCACCCGCTCGGCCGTGGCCGCGTCGCTCCTGGGCGACTGGACCCGGCGCGCGGCGGCGTTCACCAAGGTGATGCCGCGCGATTACCAGCGGGTCCTCGATGCGGCGAAGGCGGCACGCGCCGCCGGCCGCGATGTCGACGAAGCGATCATGGAGGCGGCTCGTGGCTGACCCCACCGGTTTTCTGAAGCACGAACGGCAAGAACCGAAGAAGAAGTCCTACGAGGAACGGCTTTCCTCGTGGGGCGAGGTCTACGCGGACGTCGCGCCCGAAGAGCGCAACGAGCAGGTGCGCACGCAGGCGTCGCGGTGCATGGACTGCGGCATCCCGTTCTGCCACTCCGGCGGTTCCGGCTGTCCGCTGGGCAATCTGATCCCGGAATGGAACGACCTCGTCCGCCGCGGCGACTGGGCGGCGGCCAGCGATCGCTTGCACGCCACCAACAATTTCCCGGAGTTCACCGGGAAGCTGTGCCCCGCACCGTGCGAGGCGGGCTGCGTGCTGTCGATTTCGCCGTTGTCCGGCGGGCCGGTGGCGATCAAGCGCGTCGAGGAGACGATCGCGGCGCAGTCGTGGGAAGCCGGATACGTGCAGCCGCAGGTCTCCGAGGTGTCCTCGGGCCGCAAGGTGGCCGTCGTCGGCTCCGGCCCGGCCGGGCTCGCCGCGGCGCAGCAGCTGACCCGCGCGGGCCACGAGGTCACCGTGTTCGAACGGGACGACCGGCTCGGCGGCCTGCTGCGGTACGGGATTCCCGAGTTCAAGATGGAGAAGAAGGTCCTCGACCGGCGCCTCGCGCAGCTGCGCAAGGAGGGCACGAAGTTCGTCACCGGCTGCGAGGTCGGTGTCGACCTGACGGTGGAAGACCTGCGCGCGCAGTACGACGCGGTCGTGCTCGCCGTCGGCGCCCTGCGCGGCCGCGACGACCGCACCACGCCGGGCCGTTCGCTGCAGGGCATCCACCTGGCGATGGAACACCTGGTGCCCGCCAACAAGTTCGTGGAGGGCGACGGCCCGTCCCCGGTCGACGCGAACGGCAAGCACGTCGTGATCATCGGCGGCGGCGACACCGGCGCGGACTCCTACGGCACCGCCACCCGGCAGGGCGCGCTGTCGGTCACGCAGCTCGACCAGTACCCGACGCCGCCGGAAATCCGCGACGACGAACGTTCGCCGTGGCCGACCTGGCCCTACATCCTGCGCACCTACCCGGCGCACGAGGAGGCGGGCGAGCGGAAGTTCGCGGTGGCGGTCAAGCAGTTCGTCGACGACGGCAACGGGCACGTCAAAGCCGTGGAACTGCAGGAAGTCCGCGTGCAGAAGGACCCGGAAACCGGCCGCCGCGAGGTCATCCCGGTGAACGACGCGGTCGAAACGCTGCCCGCGGACCTGGTCCTGCTGGCGATCGGCTTCGAAGGCGTCGAGGAAATGCCGCTGCTGGAAGGCCTCGACCTGACCCTGACCCGCCGCGGCACCCTGTCGTGCGGCGCGGACTGGCAGACGGAAACCCCCGGGGTCTTCGTCTGCGGCGACGCCCACCGCGGCGCGTCGCTGGTCGTGTGGGCCATCGCGGAAGGCCGCTCGGTGGCGGCCGCGGTGGACACCTTCCTGACCGGTGCTTCGGACCTTCCCGCTCCGGTGCACCCGACCGCATTGCCGCTCGCGGTGGTGTGATCGGCTCGAGCTCGGGCCCCGGCGCAACGGCGCGCCGGGGCCCGTTTCTTTACGCTGGAGAGCGTGCGAATCGGTGAATTAGCCCGGAAGACCGGGGTCAGCGCCCGCTCGCTGCGGTACTACGAGCAGCAGGGCCTGGTGCACAGCACCCGGTCCGCGGGCGGGCAGCGGCATTACCTGGCGACCGAGGTCGAACGGGTCGAACTGATCCGCCGGTTGTTCGCCGCGGGCTTGCACAGCAAGGTGATCGCCCGGCTGCTGCCCTGCGTGCACAGCGACGACGCGGCCGTCATCGAAGACGCTTTCACCACCATGGTGTCCGAACGCGACCGGCTGACCGCCGACATCGCCCGCCTCGCCGACGCCCGCGCCGCGCTGGACGTGCTGATCGAGGCGAACACCCGGTACCGGCAAGGCGAGTCCGTCTCGTGCTAGATGCTGATGACTAGCTTGCCCGCGGCATGCCGGGACTCGACCAGCGCCAACGCTTCATGCGCCCGTGCGAGCGGATAGGTCCCGGTGATGTTCGGATCGAGCCGCCCTTCGGCCATCAGCTCAGCGACCCGTTCCAGACTCGCCCGGTCGAGCCGACGACGGACGAATTCGCCGCCGAGTTCGGTCACCGACGCATCTCCGACCGCGACGAGCTTCTTCCCTAACGGCGCGACGTCGCGAAGGGACTGGCCGCCAACGGTGTCGACCACGGCGTCGAAACTGCCCTCGACGCTTTCCGTCGTGTAGTCGACGAACGCAGCGCCGTACTTCGCCGCGAGAGGCCGCTTGGCCGTGCTGCCCGTGCCTGTAACGACGAGCCCCCGGTCCCGCGCCAGCTGCGCCAACGCGATGCCGACGCCCCCGCCGATCCCGTTCACCAGAAGCGACGCGCCCTTCGGCAGATCGAGCTGGTCGAGCACGTCCAGCGCCGTGGTGCCCGCGACGGGAATGGTCGCCGCCCAGGTCCACGGGAGAGCGTCGGGAATGCGGGCGGTGGACTCGCCGAGCAGCAGCGTCGTTTCCGCGTACGTCCCCGCGCCGGTCAGCGCGAACCCGGTGACCCGGTCGCCGACGTCGAGGCCGGTCACGTCTTCTCCCGCGGCGAGCACCGTTCCCGCCGCTTCCATCCCGATGACCTGAGGGAACGGCAGGCGCCCGTTCAGGTCGGGGACGTGCCCGGACCGCAGCAGATGATCGAGCGGATTCACCCCCGCGGCCGCGACCCGGACCAGCACCTCGGCGGGGCCGGGCACCGGGTCAGGCCGGTCGAAGAACTCCTGGACGTCGGCAGCGCCGAATGCCCGGTATCCCAAGGCAGTGCTCATTCGCTTGTCCCTTCCGCGGCAGGCTCGGTTCGGGAACGACGCTATTTCTTGACACCAGTGTCACCTTCCAGCCAATGTGACCCGGCCGACACGGTTCGTGCGAAGCTGAACCGCGTCGGAGGGGGACGCCCAGGTGGACGAACGGATCACGAACCAGGTCTTGGGCCCGGTCACGGGCAAGGTCGTGCAGGTGGGCCACGCCGACTCGGTCGTCGTCCACGCGCACCCGTCCGCCCGGTCCCGCTACCGGCAATGGGTGCGCCAGGTGGCCCCGGACCAGCTCGTCGGCCGCGAAACGGAACTGGCTGAACTCGCCCGCTTCTGCACCGCCCCGGACGACGCTCCCGCGTACGTGTGGTGGCGCGCGGCTCCCTGGACCGGTAAGTCGGCTCTGATGGCCTCGTTCGTCCTCTCGCCGCCCGAGGGAGTGCGAGTGGTGTCGTTCTTCGTCACGGCGCGTTCGCTCGGCGACGACACGCGTGAGGCGTTCGTAGACGTCGTCCAGGAGCAACTGGCCGAAGTCCTGGGCGCGGCGAAAGACCCCGAGGCGCGAAACCTCAACGCGGTCTTCGCCGAAGCCGCCGCACACTGCCGAAACCGCGGCGAGCGCTTGGTACTGGTCGTCGACGGACTGGACGAGGATCGTGGGGCCAGCTCCGGCGGCCACAGCATCGCCGCGCTGCTGCCGTTCCCCGAAAACGGTCTCCGCGTGATCGTCGCGAGCCGCCTCAACCCCGGCGTCCCGCCCGACGTGCGCGGTGATCATCCCTTGCGGGATCCCGGAATCGAGCGTTCCCTGGCGCCTTCGCCCGCAGCCGTCGCGGCGAAGGCCGATATGGAGCAAGAGTTAGACGCACTGCTCCGCGACCAAGAGGACCTGCTGGGCTTCTTGGTCGCGGCTCGCGGCGGGCTCAGCAGCGACGACCTGGCGCAGCTGACCCAGCGGCGCCCACGCGACGTCGAACGGGTTTTGAACAGTGTGGCGAGCCGTTCGTTCACCCGTCGCCCAGCGCATTGGCGACCCCGCGAGGCCCCGGCGGTTTTCCTGCTGGGCCACGAGAACCTGCAACGCGAGGCGGTCGACGCCCTCGGCGGCGAACTGTCCCGGTACCGCGCGGCAATCGACGAATGGGCCGCCGGATACCGGTCGGCGGGCTGGCCGCCGGACACTCCCCAATTCCTGCTGCGCGGCTACTTCCGGCTGGTCCAGGAAAGCGGCGACGCGACGGCGCTAGTAGATCTCGCGGGAGACCCTGCGAGGCACGAACGCCTGCTGGACGTCTCCGGCGGCGACCTGGCCGCAATGGGGGAGCTGGACGCCGCCCGCGCGGCTCTGCTCGCGTCCGACGATCCCGACCTCGTCCGGCTCGTCACGCTCGACACGTACCGGGACAATTTCCGCGACCGCAACAAGACCACGCCGGTGCGGCTGCCCGCGGTGTGGGCCGCGCTGGGGCAGTTCGACCACGCCGTGGCGCTGGCGCAGTCCATGACCGATCCCGTTTCGCGCAGGCGAGCACTGCTCGAGCTGTCCGGTGAGCTGGTCCGCGCCGGACAGCCGGAGCGAGCCGAGCAACTGGCCGACGACGAGCACGATCCGGAGCTGCGCGACTCCCTGCTCGCGGAAACCGCGGTCGGATTGGGGTACGGCGGGAAGCCCGAAGCGGCCGCGCGGATCGCCGGGCGGGTCAGCGCGGATCAACGACGGCGGATCGCCGCCGTCGCCGAACCGGACCTCTCCCGGGCCGGGCAGCTGGCCAGGGAGATTTCCCGCGAAGACCTCCGGGACCGGACACTGAGCGAACTGGCGGTGCAGGCTGTCGACGACGTGGCCGTGGCCGCGGAACTGGCTGGCGCGGTGACTCGCGACCTGAGCCGGGACGCGACGTTCGCGGAGATCGCCCAGCGGCTCGCCCAGCGGGGCGAGGTCGAGCGGGCACGCGCCTTCGCGTAGGAGCACGGCGCGTCCGGAGTGCTGTTCCGCCTCGACGTCACCGCAGAATTGGCCGCGGCGGACGACCCGGTCGCAGCTGTCGAAGCGAGATCCGCCGAGGTGCACCGCGAGCACACGCTGGTGCCCGTCCTGATCGATTTCCTGGCCGGGACGGGCAGGCTGGCGGACATTCCCGCGGTACTCGATGCGATGACCGACCCCTTCGCCCGGCGCAACGCGGTGAACCGGTTCGTCCAGGCACTCGTGGCCGCGGGCCAGCCCGACCAGGCCTTCCAGTGGGCTGCCCGGCACCTCTCCATCCGCCGGTCGGCCCTCGAACTGCAAGGCGACGCGGATCGGTTCGTATCCCTGGCGGACGCGCTGCTGGCGACCGGGGACCGCGCCCGCGCGCACGAGGCGGCGGAGCGGGCGGAGTCAATGACTCGCCGTCCGGCGGACGATCGGCGGGCGGTAGCGGCGATCGGTGCGCTGAGCACAACCGTCGCCGCGGCAGGCGACGTCCGCCGGGCCGAACTGCTCGCTCCTCTGGTGCGCTCGGAATGGCAGGGACTGGGGGAAATCAAGTCGCTGGCGTGCCTTCTCGCGGAAAAGGGAGATCCGCTGATCGCCGAGAGGCTGATCCGCGGCGTCGAATTCTGGTCGGCGATGCGGGAACCCGTGATCCTGCTCGCCCGCAGGCTCCGGGCCGACGGCGACCAGGCCGCGCTGGCCCGGATCGCGGAGTACGTCCGGACCAGGATGAGGGAGACGCCCTCGGACCGGCACTTCGCCGCGCGCCGCTGGCCCGCGGCCGTCGTGATGCTGGCCGCGGTGGGCGACCCCGCCGAGGTCGTCGAATTGGTGGCCGCCGGTGGCGAGGAGGACGCCAACTCCGAGTTGGCGATCGAGGACGCGATCGAGGACCTGGCGGTGCGCGGCGAGGTCGCCGCGGCCCTCGAGCTGTGCGGATACCTGAAGGAGGGGAGCCGCGCATCCGCCCGGCGGATCCTGGTCCGCGGCCTGGCCTCGGCGGGGCACCTCGACCAGGCCGAGGCTGTCTTCGAGAGCGTCGAAAGCGATCAGGAACGGGAACGGCTCACCCTGGCGTTCCTGCCGGAACTGGCCAAGCACGACCTGCCCCGCGCACTCGCCCGGACCCGTCTCGTCGAACCCGCCGACGACCGCGCCCGTCTGCTGGTCGAGATCTCCGCCGCCGCCCCGCCGGACGAGCGCCGCCGGATCCTCGCCGAAGCGGTCAGCCTCGACCACTGGTCGGTCATCGTCCCAGCCCTTGAAACAGCCGAACTCGCAGGTCTGCTGGACGTGGCCGACCGATTCGGCGCCCTGTACCGCGAAGACGCCCCGGACGCGTGACCCTCGCCGCCCACCGGCCCGGGCAAAGGCGGCAGACCCTATCCTGAGACGCGTGAACTGGACAGTCGACGTTCCCGTAGACACTCTCCCCGAGCTGCCGCCGTTGCCTCCTGAGCTGCGGGACCGCCTCGACACCGCCTTGTCGCTGCCCGCCGCGCAGCAGCCGGAGTGGCCGGACGCCGCGCTGGCCAAGCGGGTGCGCGGCGTGCTGGAGAGCGTGCCGCCGATCACCGTGCCCGCCGAGATCGACCGGTTGAAGAGCCGGCTCGCCATGGTGGCCCGCGGGGAGGCGTTCCTGCTGCAGGGCGGGGACTGCGCGGAGACGTTCGAGTCCAACACCGAACCGCACATCCGGGCGAACCTGCGCACGCTGCTGCAGATGGCCGTCGTGCTCACCTACGGGGCCAGCCTGCCGGTGGTGAAGGTCGGCCGGATCGCGGGCCAGTACGCGAAGCCGCGCTCGTCCGGCACCGACGCGCTCGGGCTGCCGGTCTACCGCGGCGACATCATCAACTCGCTCGTCGCCAAGCCGGAGCTGCGGGTGCCGGACCCGGGCCGGATGATCCGCGCCTACGCGAACGCGGGCGCGGCGATGAACCTGGTCCGCGCGCTCACCGGGGCCGGCATGGCCGACCTGCACCAGGTGCACGACTGGAACAAGGACTTCGTGTCCTCGTCGCCGGCGGGGGAGCGGTACGAGGCGCTCGCCGCCGAGATCGACCGCGGCCTGCGGTTCATGAACGCCTGCGGCGTCACCGACACGTCGCTGCAGTACACCGAGATCTTCGCCAGCCACGAGGCGCTGCTGCTCGACTACGAGCGCGCGATGCTGCGGCTGGACCAGGCCGACGCGGCGAACCCGAAGCTGTACAACCTGTCCTCGCACTTCCTGTGGATCGGCGAGCGCACCCGCCAGCTCGACGGCGCGCACATCGCGTTCGCCGAACTGCTGTCGAACCCGATCGGCCTCAAGATCGGCCCGACGACCACGCCGGAACAGGCCCTGGAGTACGTCGAGCGCCTCGACCCGCGCAACGAGCCGGGGCGGCTCACGCTGATCTCCCGGATGGGCAACGGCAAGGTCCGCGAGGTGCTGCCCGCCATCGTGGAGAAGGTCGAATCGTCCGGGCACAAGGTCATCTGGCAGTGCGACCCGATGCACGGCAACACGCACGAGTCGTCCACCGGCTACAAGACCCGGCACTTCGACCGCATCGTCGACGAGGTCCAGGGCTTCTTCGAGGTGCACCACAAGCTCGGCACCTACCCGGGCGGCATCCACGTCGAACTGACCGGCGAGGACGTCACCGAATGCCTCGGCGGCGCACAGGAAATCTCCGACGTCGACCTCTCCGGCCGCTACGAGACCGCCTGCGACCCGCGGCTCAACACCCAGCAGTCGCTGGAACTGGCCTTCCTCGTGGCGGAGATGCTGCGCGGCTGACCACAGCTCGTGAGTGTTGATCACGGTTCTAACCGTGATCAACACTCACGAGACGTCCAGCAACTCGGCCGCCGACTTGGCCACCGCGTCCCGCAGCGACCCCAGATCCGCCACCGCCTCCGCGTTCGCCTGCAGTCCGATGTGGACACTGTCGCGATAAGGCGCGACCGCGATCCCCACCGCCTGGCGCGGGGCCAACGGCACGAACGGATACACCTGCGTCAGCGGCGCACCGTCGAGCGCGTGCCGGGCGCGCGGCACCGGAACGGTCGTCACCACCAGGTCGAACAGCAACGGCGCGGCCAACCCCGCAGTCCGCGTCCCGAGCCGGTGCAGTGCCGCGGGCATCCGGTCAGCCAACAGCGGAAACGCCCCGGCGCCGCGAGCAGGGCCAGCGGCTTTGTTGCGTGCCATCGAGGCGCGCACTTCGGCCAGTCGCCGCACCGGATCGTCCATTCCGATCGGCAGATCGCACAAATAGCCGGAAAGCTTGTTCCCGCCCCGTTGCTCGGCCGCCCTCCCGCGCACGCTCACGGGAATCAGCGCGCGCACCGACCGTCCCGTCGCGCGAATGCCGCGGTTGACGAGCCATTCGCGCAACGCGCCGGAAAGCACCGCGAGTACCACGTCGTTGGTGGTGCCGCCGTGCGTTCGCCGGATCCGGCGAAGATCGGACGACGCCAGCCGGGTGAAACCGAGGCGTCGTTCGGCGGTGGCGGGTGCAGCCAGCGGCAGGCACGGCGGACGCGCCGCCCGGACCACCGACGACGCGATTCCCGCTGTCTCCCACGTGTCCCGCACCGCGCTCAGCGGCGAACGCGGCTGCGGAATCACCGGTGCGGGCTGCGCAATCGGCAATCCGTCCAGAAGCCCGGCCGTGACGGCGTACGCGCCCGCCCCGTCAGTCAACGCGTGGTGCAGTTTGAGCAGCACCGCGAAGCTTCCGTCCGGAAAGCCGGTCACCACAGTGAGTTCCCACAACGGACGGTGCGGGTCGAGCGGTTCGGCGATCCACCTCGCCGCGAACTCCGGCAGCGGGTCCGGGTCGTACAGCGTAGTGAGCCGGTGGTGCCGGATGTGGTGCACTGCCCGGAAATCCGGGTCGTCCACCCACGTCGCGGAGCCGGGCGGGAAGAGCCCGGCGCGGATTTTCCGGCGCAGCGGCGGAATATCCGCCGCCCGGCGCGCGAGCAGCGCGGTCAGCCGGTCCGGATCGACCGCCTCCTCCGGTGCGAAAACCAGCGCCGCGCCCATCTGCATCGGCGCGGTTTCCCTGGAGAGGCAAAGAAAAGCGACATCGAGCGAGCTGAGCGGGGCAGGCGCCATGGTCCACCTTCCAACGTCGGACGTCGAGGGCGAATGCAACGACACTACCCAGGTGTGACCGGCGCACGGCCGTGATGTTGCGAGGACGCTAATTCCGCGGAATTTCACTCGCCCGTGGAGCGCCGCCGCTGCGGCAGACCGGGCCCGGCGGCCGGGCCGGGGCCGCCCGCCTCGGTGACCTCGGCGGCGATCTGGCGCATCGCGACGCCGTTGCCCGGCCGCTTCGGCAGCCCGGGCCACAGCTCGCTGGCTTCGAGCGCGGCGGCACGCAGCCGTCCGCCGTCGAGTTTGGTGTGCGTTTCGGCGATCTCGCGGTCGAGCCACTGCACGATCACCTTCAGCGGACCGGCGCTGGGCAGCGGCCACACGAACACCGGATGCTCGTAGCGGAACTCCGACCCGCTGCCTTCCTCGACGCGCAGCACCGGCTCGTGCGGTTCGCCCGCGCTCGGCACCGAAACGGTTTCGGAACTGGCCCGTCCGCCGTCCGGGAACAGCACGCCGACCAGCAGCGAGTTGTAGTCCGGGACGCGCCGGTGGCCGATCAGCGGCGCGCCGTCCATGCGGTCGCGCGAATACACCGCGATCCGCAGCGTCATCGCCTCCGGCCACACCTCGACCGCGCGCAGCGCCACGATGGTGCGCTCGGACCGGCCCAGCGGCGTCGCCCACGGCACCAGCGCGGGCACGATGTGGTCGGCGGGCGGGCCCGTCCACGGACGGCCCTCGTAGCCGAACAGCTCCCGTTCCCGGACCGGGAACAGGGGGCGCTCGCGAGGACCGTCCGTGAAGAAGCTCATCAGTCCTCGCGAGGGGCGACGCTGCCGTCGGAACCGGACTGCTTGGGGCCCATGGCGTCCATCAGCTGGCGGGCGAGGCCGAGGCCCGTGCCGCCGAGGGAGAGCGCCTTGGTGAACATGTCCGACATCCCGTCCGCGCCGTTCAGGACCACCATGTGGTCGACATTGCCGAAGGCCTGCGCGCCCGCTTCGACGATCTCCGGCCAGCGCTCGGCCAGCTGTTGTGCTACCACAGCCTCCTGGTTCTCCGCCAGTGCGGCCGCGCGCGCCTTGATCGACTCGGCCTCGGCGAGCCCCTTCGCTTTCGCCGCTTCGGCTTCGGCCAGACCCTTGGCTTTCGCCGCCTCGGCGTCCGCGAGACCCTTCGCCTTGGCCGCCGCCGCTTCCGCCTCGCCAGTGGCCTTCGTCGCACTCGCGCTGGCTTCCGCCCGCGCCTTCGTGGCCTGCGCTTCAGCGTCCGCCGCCGTCTTGACCCGGGTCGCGTCCGCACCGGCCCGCAGCTCGGTTTCCTTCGCCTGTGCCTGCGCGCGGGCGATTTGCGCGTCGCGTTCCGCGTCCGCCGTGGTGCGCGTTTCGTACGCCTTCGCGTCGGCCGGCTTGCGGACCTGCGACTGCAGCCGCTGCTCGGACAGCGCCGCCTCGAGTTCGGCGGCCCTGGTCTCCTGGACCACGACCTCCTGGCGCGCGGTCGCCTCGGCCAGCGGACCGGACTGGCTCGCCTTCGCCTTGGCCTGGTCCACCTCGGCCTGGTACCCGGCCTGCTGGATCTGGCTTTCCCGGATCGCACCCGCCTTGCGCGCGGCGGCGACCTGCTCGGCCTCGGTCGCCTCCTGGTCGCGCTGCGCCTCGGCGATCCGCGCGGAGGCGGCGATCGCGGCCGCGTGCGGTTTGCCGAGGTTGACGATGTAGCCGGACTCGTCGTCGATCTCCTGGATCTGCAGCGAGTCCACGATCAGCCCGAGCTTGATCATCTCGGTGGCCGACGACTGGCGGACCTCGCCGGTCAGCGCGTCGCGGTTGTGGATCATCTCCTCGATGGTCAGCCCGCCCACGATCGACCGCAGGTGGCCGGAGAACAGCTCGTGGATGGTGTCGTTCATGCCCTTCTGCTGGTCGAGGAACCGGCGGGCGGCGTTCGCGATCGACGCGAAGTCGTCGCCGACCTTGTAGATCACGACCGCGCGCACGGTGACCGGCAGACCCTGTTTCGTCACACACGAGACCTGCAGGTTCACCCCTCGGGTGTCCAGCGACAGCCTGCGCGCGGTCTGGAAGCCCGGCAGCACGTTCACGCCGCGGCCGGTGACGATCTTGAACCCGAGGCTGTCGGCGGTCTCGGTGCGCTCGACCCGGACGCCCCAGCCGGAGATGATGAGCGCTTCGTTCGGCTCCGCGACCTTGTACAGGATCCGCAGGAGCCCGAACAGCAGGATCACGGCCACGACCGCGATCACCACGATGACCCAGATTTCCATAGCCCTCGCCGCACTTTCCGTATTCAGCTGGCACGGCGCTGAGGCGCCGTCAGCACTGCGACGCGGTCAAGCGCGCAACGGTTGCCACCTTTCCACGTAGACCGTGCGCGGGGGCTCGAAATCGACCACCAGAACGGGTGTTCCCACGGCGAACGTGGTGTCCGGCTCGGCCGGATAGGCGTAGAAGGCCTCGGTGCCGCCGCGGACGCTGAGCAGCACCTCGCCGATCAGCCCCGGCCCGACGGTGCCGGTGACCCGGCCGCGGCTGCCGATCATCCGCCGAACCCCCGGATCTTGACCTTGGTGCCCTTCGGCACGAACGTGCCCGGGGCCGGGTCCTGCTGCAGGACGAAGTCGAAGCCGCCGTGCCCGTGGCCGTTGCCGTCGCCGCCCTTGCGGTCGACCTCGAGCCCGGCCGCCTTGAGCGCGTCCGCGGCCTGGTCGAACGGGCGGTACCGGACGTCCGGGACCTGCACCGCGTTCGAGACGTAGACCTTGACCTTCTTCGTCCCCGGCGAGCCCGCGCCCGGGTCGGTGCGGGTGACCGCGCCTGCGGGCACGGTCTGCGAGAACTCCTCGCCGCCGTCCTGCGGCTGGAATCCGGCCTGCTTGAGGATCTGGAACGCCTCGTCCTTGGACCGCCCGGTCACGTCCGGGACCGGCGGAAGCGGCTCCGGGCCCTTGGACAGGACCAGCGTGACCTGGCCGCCGACGTCCACCGGGGTGCCCGCCGCCGGGCTCACGCTCACGACGGTGCCCTGCGGCGCGGTGTCGCTGTACTCCGGCGTGCCCTGGACGACGGTGAGCTTCTGCTCCTGGATCGCCTTCGTCGCCGTGTCGAGCGCGGTGCCGACCTGGATGTTCGGCACCTTCGGCTTGCCCTTGGACACCACCACGGACACGGTGGCGTCCTGGTCGAGCGTGGTGCCCGGGGCCGGATCCACCTTGATGACCTTGTAGGCCTCGACCGTGTTGTCGAACTCCTGGCTGTAGCGCGGGTTCAGCTTCGCCGCGCGCAGCTGGTCGCCCGCCTCGGCCTGGGTCAGCCCGGCGAGCTTCGGCACGGTCGTGGTCGTGACCTTGGAATCGCTGAGGATGAACGCGAACGCGCCGATCAGCCCGCCGAGCACGAGCACCCCGGCGATCGCCAGCGCGATCAGCTTGCGCTTGTCCCGCGGCTTCCGCGGCTCGTCCGGCGCGGCGGCGGGCCCGGCACGCGGCGGTACCGGAGGCGGCGGCGCGGCGGGCACGGCGCGGGTCAGGGCGCGCGTGCCGCGAGGTCCGGAGACCGGCATGGTCTGCTGGTCAGCCGGCACGTTCTGCTGGACGGCCGGGATGTTCGGGAGGGTGCGTTCGACGTCCGACACGCGGTCGCCGTCCGGCGGCGGGGGCACCGGCACCGCGACCGGCTGCAGCCCCAGCTCGGCGCGCGCGGCCTGCAGCTGCGCCAGGAACTCGCCTCCGTCGGCCGGGCGCTGCTCCGGGTCGCGGCGGGTGGCGCGCAGGACCAGGTCGTCGAGCGCCGGCGGCAGGTCCGGCCGCAGCTCGCTCGGGCGCGGGACGTCGTCGTTCACGTGCCGGTAGGCGACCGAGATCGCGGTGTCGCCGGTGTAGGGCAGCCGGCCGGTGAGCATCTCGTACAGCAGGATGCCCGCCGAGTAGACGTCGCTGCGGGCCGTGGTGTCGCCGGTGGCGACCTGTTCGGGGGCCAGGTAGCCGACGGTGCCCAGGATGACGCTCGAACTCGTGGTGCCCGCGCTGGCGACCGCGCGGACCAGGCCGAAGTCGCCGACCTTGACCACGCCGCCCGCCAGCTGCCCGCTGCGGCCGATGAGCACGTTCTCGGGCTTGACGTCGCGGTGCACCAGCCCGGCGGCGTGCGCGGCGGCCAGCGCGGCCAGCACCGGCTCCGCGACGCTCAGCGCGAGCGAGACGTCCAGCTGGCCCTGTTCGTCCAGCAGGTCGCGCAGCGTGCCGCCGTTGACCAGCTCCATCACCAGGAAGGCGAGACCGGCGTCCTGACCGGCCGGGGTGTCGAAGCCCTGGTCGTGCACGGCGACCACGTTCGGGTGATGCAGCTGGGCGGCCGAACGCGCTTCGCGCACGAACCGGTCGACGAACGACCGGTCGTCGGCGAACCGCGGATCCATGATCTTGATCGCCACCGCCCGGTCCAGGCGGGTGTCGAGGCCCCGGTAGACAGCCGACATCCCGCCCCTGGCCAGCAGCTGGTCAACGCGGTACCGGCGTTCGAGCAGGGTGCCGACGAGGCTGGGCTGGGTGCGCGTCACGGTGGGCAATCGTACGGAAGGCCGCGCGTGCCGGGGCGGGTCACCCGTGCGTAGCAGTGGTCCGGACGGGGGAATGTGGCACAGTGTCACGTGTGAGTGGGATTCCTGTCGCCGACGACATCCTCGACGCCGCGGTCGCGGTCAAGCCGTTGCCGGAGGTGGCGGCCGCATTGGGCGTGTCGGCCAACAAGGTGCGCCAGATGCTGCGGGACGGCGAGCTGATCGCTGTCCGGCGCAAGGGCGAACTCTGCGTGCCCGGCGATTTCTTCGTGAAGGACGGCATCGTCAAGGGGCTGGGCGGCACGATCACCGTGCTCGCCGACTCCGGGTTCAGCCGCACCGAGATGCTGCGCTGGCTCTTCACCGCCGACGACACGCTCCCGGGCAGCACGCCGATCAACGCGCTGCGCACCAGCCACGGCACCGAGGTGAAGCGGCGCGCGCAGGCGATGGCGTTCTAGCCCCGTCCCGCATTGCTCCGACCGCGTCTTCCCGTTCGTGAGGGCCACCCTGAGGGAATCTGATTCCCTCAGGGTTCCCCTCACGAACGTCCACCGCGCGGATCGCGCCGGCCGCCGCATTGCTCCGGTCGGGCTGACAACAATTGCCCTTCCGGACAGAACCCGCGTTTTTCGTTGACGCGGTCAATTGGTCTGGTCCATCGTCGGAAACCGTCCTGAAAATCCTGCTCGGCCGCATGCTGGAGAGGAGCATCGGGCATGGGAGGACGGGTTTCCGGAAGACGCTGCGCGCTCGCGTCGGCAGTGCTGGTGCTGGGCGGTTCCGCTTTGCCGGCACCGCCTGCGGCCGCTGAGACCGCGCCCTTCGCGGCGGCGCCGCAAGCGCGGGAAGTGACGCTGGTGACGGGGGACCGGGTCACGGTTTTCCCGGGACCGAACGGCGGTACGAATTACGCCCTTTCGTCGCCGCCGCGCACCACTTTTCAGTCGTATCAAGCCGACGGCGGCGACCGTTACGTCATTCCGAGCGACGCCGTTCCGTTTCTCGGAAAGCTGGACAAATCGCTGTTCGACGTCACCGCGCTCGCGCGGATGCAGCCCGGGAACACCCCGCTGGAGATCACTTTCCCGGCGGGCGCGGCCCCGGCGGCACTGCCCGGCATCACGCTCGCCTCGGCCGCCGGGAACACGGCGACCGGCACCCTCGTTTCCGCCACCGAATTCACCGCTGACCTGCACCGACGTCTCGCCGAAGACGCGTCCGCCGGCCGTCCGGCAGGCAGCAGCGCGCTGCCCGCGACGATCCGGCTGGCCGGTGCGCCTCGCGAACAGCAGCCGCGCTACCCGATGAAGATCCTCGAACTCCGCCTCGCCGATCTGCAGGGCCGCTCGGTCAACGGAATGGTGTCGCTGATCAACACCGATTCCTCGGCCAAGCTGCTGCGGCACGTCGACGTCGACGGCGTCACCCGGATCGCGGTCCCCGAGGGCCATTACGCCGCGTCCGCGACCTTCTCCGACTTCGACAGCTCCGGCAGCGTGACTGCGACGCGGACCTCGTGGGTCGAGGGCTTCGTCGTCGGCGACTCGCCGGACGTGCAGGTCCTGACCGTCGAGGAGAAGTACGCGACCGCCGAGGTCAAGGTGGCCGCGCCGAAGTCGACGACGCAGGACCTGCTCACCACCAACTTCTTCCGCGAGGACCCGACCGGCCGCGGATTCGCCGTCGGCATCGCGGGCGGCAAGACCAAGCAGTACGTGCGGCCGGTGCCGAAGCCGGATCAGGGCTTGCTGCACTACGTCGTGCAATGGGGCGGCAAAGCACCCAAGCCCGAAGACCGGTATCGGGTGGATCTTTCCTTCGCCACCGAGGGCATCTCCGAGAACCAGTCGTTCTCCACAAAGGACAGTGAACTCGCGACGGTCCGCGACCGGATGTACGCCGATCCTGCGGACAAGATGCCGGTCGCGATCGACAGCGGTCCGGTCGACCCGGTGATCCGGCGGCACGGCCTCGGCGCGAGCGGCTTCTTCATCCCCGCTCCCGGGGTGCTGACCGACTACCTCGGCACCACGCACACGAGGGAATGGGTGCAGTACGAGCAAAAAGGCTCGTCGTACCAGCTGATGACCGCCGATCCGCACCCCTATCGGCCGGGCAGCACCACGACCGTCGACTGGTCCCGCGGTCCGCTCTCCGCCGGTCTCGGCCAGTGGCAGCGGGACCGGCTCTGCGAGGCCTGCTACTCCGGCGGCACCGTTTCGGTCGCGATTCCGGCATTGCGCGACAGCGTGCCGGACCACACCGCGGTTCCGTTGTTCTACGCCCCGCGGCTGCATTTCTCCCTGTACCGCGACGATCAGCAGCTCTTCGACCAGGACGGCACCTACGGCGTGTCGGTCGAGGTGCCGAAGACGCCCGCGACCTTCCGCGGCGTACTGGACGTCGACCGGACCGCTATTCCGGGCGTCAGCCAAGCCGGAAAGCTGCGCACCGAACTGACCCTGCGATACGACCCGGCAGCGGGCACCGCGCTGCCGTCCCCGCATCGCTGCCGGGCCAGCGACCCGACGCAGCCGTGCCGGATCCTCGGTGCGCTGACCGTCGACTACCGGTTGGATTCCGATCTCTCCACGACGTCGTCCTCGTCGGTGCAGATGCTGGAACTGCACGTCGGCCACGCGGCGTACAGCGGTGCCGGTTCGCATTCGCCGATCACCTCGGCGACGGTTTCGGTATCCGTCGACAACGGCGCCACCTGGCAGCCCGCGCAGGTCTTCGGACTGTTCGGCGAATACGTGGCGGTCTGGCGGAACCCACCGGCCGGGACTTCGCCCTCGCTGAAGGTGACCGCGCAGGACCTGGCGGGCAACGCGATCACCCAAACGATCAGCAACGCCTACACCGTCGGGAAGGTCCAGCGATGAAACGCATCCTGGCTGTGCTGATTCTCCTCGGCGCGTTCATCCCGTCCGTCGCGTCCGCCGCCCCACGAGACATCTGTGGTCCCGCCGCGCCGGGATTCGCCCGCTGTTACGCCAAAGTGGACAGTCGGACTGCCTTGCGCGCCACCGGCTACAGCCCCGCTGACCTGCGTTCCGCATACCGCCTGCCCGACACCGGCGGCGCTTCCGAAACGATCGCCATCGTCGACGCTGGCGACGCCCCGACCGCCGAAGCAGACCTGGCGGTATATCGACAAACCTACGGCCTCCCGCTCTGTACCACCGCGAATGGCTGCTTCCGCAAAGTCAACCAGCACGGCGATGCCACGCCCCTCCCGCCGCGGCAAGGCGACTGGCCGGTGGAGACCGCGCTGGACCTGGACATGGCTTCCGCCGCCTGCGCCCAGTGCAAAATCCTGCTGGTAGAAGGAGACGACGCGTCCTTCGATGCACTCGGCGCCTCCGTGGACACCGCCGTGAAACTCGGCGCGACGATCGTGTCGAACAGTTACGGCGCGCCCGAAAGCCACTGGTCCGGCGATTTCGCTGCGCACTATCAGCATCCCGGCGTCGCGATCGTCGCGTCGAGCGGTGACGGCGGATTCGCCGCACCCAACGCGCCCGCGGTGTACTCGAGTGTCGTCGCGGTCGGCGGCACGTCACTGTCCAAAGCGGACAACGCACGCGGCTGGACCGAATCGGTGTGGATCGGCGCGTCGAGCGGATGTTCGGCCTGGGTGGCGAAACCGTCGTGGCAGAAGGATCCGAACTGTCCCGGCCGGACCGTCGCCGACGTCGCCGCGGTAGCCGATCCCGCCACCGGGCCCGCCGTTTACGAGACCACAGTCCTGTCCGGCTGGAGTGTGGTCGGCGGGACCAGCGCGTCGGCGCCGTTCATCGCCGGAGTCATCGCGCTGGCCGGGCACCACGACCAGTATCCGGACGCTTCGCGGCTGTATTCGGGGAAGCTCAACGATGTCGTCAGCGGAAACAACGTCGGCTTCGAGGAATGCGGTGACTACCTGTGCACCGGCGTCCCGGGATACGACGGACCGACCGGCAACGGAACTCCTAACGGACTAGCTGCTTTCTGACCGTCCACAACGGATGCGCGACCGCCGCGACCACCTGCATCCCCGCCGCCGCGGCCAATCCGGCGGCGGGGGAGCAGGCAGCCAACGGCCCGGCCACCGCGTTCCCTAGCGCAATTCCGGCGATCTTGATACTCGCCGCGGTGGTGAACACCTGCGCCCGCATTTCCGGCGGCGCTTCCCGATGCCGCACCGCGAACAACGACGCCAGCTGCGGTCCTTCGCCAACCCCGGTGAGCGCCACCGCAGCCACCAGCAGCACTGCGTTCGGCGCCACCGCCGCCCCCGCGAGCCCGATCCCGATTGCGATGGTGCTCAGTTGCACCGCACGGTCCGGAGAATACGACCGTCGCGAAAGGACCGCGTTCGCCAGCAACGACGCGACTGACAACCCGACGAGCAGCAACGTCCCGTATCCCGCGCTGCCGAGCCGCTGCGCGCCGACCAGCGGATAGCAGACGAACGCCATCCCGATCCCGACACACGACAACGTCGAGGTCGCGGTCGACTGCCGCAACGCGGGATTGCGCACGAGAACCGTGGCCGCGGCAAAGAATCGCGACGGCTGCTTGGCGGTACTCCCGGGCAGCCGCCACGCGAACGGCACCGCAACCAGCATCAACCCGCCCGCGAGGACCACTGCGACCGGCGCCCCCGCAGTCGCGGCGAGCACTCCGGCCAGCCCCGGCCCGACGAGCGCTGCCGCAGTGAACGTCATCGCGTCAAGCGTGCTCGCCTTGCCGAGCTTCTCCGTCGATACGAGCGCGGGCACCTGCGCCGTCCACCCGCCACCGATCGCCGGTGCCAGCAACCCGGTCACCACCGCAATCGCCACCACCAGCACAAACGGCACCGCCCCGAAAAGTGCCGTAATCGCCGCCAGCCCCACCGCATACCCGACCAATCCAACCGCCAGGATCCGGCCCGGCGTACGCGACCGGTCCAGAACTGCACCCAGCAACGGCCCGCCCACCGCCGCCGCGATCGTGAGCCCGGCCAGCAACGTCGATCCCGCGACGGCTCCCGAAGCACCCACGCCCAGCAGCAACACCGCCGGGCCGGACAGCTCGTCCCCAGTGCGCGCGGCAGTGGCCCCGGTGAGATACGCCGCGAATCTGTAACGGCTTGTCACCATCAAGATGTTACAGTGAGGCATGCCTGGAACGCAGCCGGATTTCGCGGGCCGCTCCGCCCGGGACGCGGTCCGTCGTGCTGTAGCGCTGCTCGATGTGCTGCTGGCGGAGGATCCTGCGCCGGAATCGGTGGTCGCAGTGTTGGTCGAGCACGGAGAACCGCAACTGCAACTTTCCGCGCGCGAAGTGGCCGAGCTACGCGCCGCCGCACTGGAACTGCGGGAGGTGTTCGCCGCACCAGACGCCGCTTCGGCCGCCGAGGTGCTGAACGCGCTGTTCACCGCCTACGCCGGACCCCCGCGCCTGACCGCACACGACGACAACTTCGGCTGGCACCTCCATGTCGACGCATCCGACGACGGCCCGTGGGGCGCCTGGCTGATCACGTCCTCCGCGCTGGCCTTGGCCACCTTGCTAGCCGACCGCCAAAGCGCCCCCGGCGGCCTGTGCGCGTCGCCGTCGTGCGGAAAACCCTTCGCCCACCTAGGCGGTGGCAGTCCACGCCGGTACTGCTCTTCCCGTTGCGCCACAAGGGAACGCGTCGCCGCCCACCGCGCCCGGCTAACCTGACGCTCATGGAGATCCTGTCCCTGGCGGACTTCACGACCTTCGTCCGAGCCAACCCGCTAGGCGTCGTCGCGACCACCGCCGCGAACGGCCACCCCGAAGCGGCCCTGGTCAGCTTCGCCGTCACCCCGGACGGCTCGCTGCTGTTCAACACCCACCGCACCGCCCGAAAAGTGGCCAACCTCCGCGCCAACCCGCGCACCGCCGCGGTCATCGGCTGCACGGACACGGTCTCTGTCCAGGTCGAAGGCGAGGCGGTTATCGAATCCGGCGCTTCCCGTCGCGACGCCGGCGAGATGTACCTGGAACAGTTCCCTGGCTCCCGCGCCCTCGACGATTCATTCGCCCTCATCCGCCTGACCCCGGATTGGCTGCGCTCCTACGACGCCAGCACCGAACCGGCCCAAGTCAGCGAAGGCGCCCCGGCCTGGCACTGAGCGCACGCTGCACCAGCGCAGGCACCGCGACCGCGACCCGTCGCCCCTTGCCCACCACCGCGCGTCGGTTCAGCACGGCGTAGTCCATGGCTTCGATCTCGTCCAGAATGCCTTCGTACAAGGTGATCGACGTCCGCACGCACGGCCGAGACTCCGGCCGCAGCAACGAAATCCCTGCCTCCGCCCGCCGATAAACCGCCCGCGTCCGGGAAACCGCCACCGCGAGCGCGGCCCGCACCCGTGGATCGGCTCGGCCTTGGCGACGCGCGACGACCAGCCTCTCCCGGTCCACCCCGAACGCCGCCAATTCCTCGGTAGGCAGGTACAACCGCCCGCGATCGAGGTCCTCGCCGACATCCCGCAGGAAATTGGTCAGCTGAAACGCTTCCCCCAACGCCGCAGCACTCGGCGCGGCTTCCTCCAGCGGCGCGACAGTCCCGAACACCGGCAGCATCTGCAGCCCGATCACGCAAGCCGAACCGTAGATGTACTCCCCGAGATCGGCGTAAGTCGCGTATTCCGCGACCGTCAGGTCCATCCGCATGGAATGCAGGAACGCATCGATGAGCGGACGACCGATGTCGTACCGGCGCACCGTATCCGCAAGGGCGGCCAGCACCGGATCGGCCGGCGCCCGCCCGTCGTAAACCTCGTCCACCAGCCCGGCGACCTTGTCCAGCGCGACCGCCGGATCGGTGCCGGGCTCGGGGTTGTCGACCAGTTCGTCGGCCATCCGCGCGAAGCCGTACAGCGCGTGCGCGGCTGGCCGGGCTCGCGCCGGAAGCAGCCGGGTGGCAAGGAAAAACGTGCGGCCGTGGTGGGCGTTGATGCGCCGGCACGTCGTGTAGGCAGCACGCAGCGCGGGCTCGGCGATACCGGCCGCGTCGAGCTCGCTCACCGGCCGGTGATCCTTTGCGCGGCGAGCCGTCCGGAGATCAGCACCGGCGGAATGCCGACCCCCGGCGTCGTCCCGCACCCGGCGAGCACCACGTTTTCCGCCGCCCGCACCAGGTTCGCGGGCCGGAACGGACCAGTCTGGCGGAAGGTGTGCGCGAGCGAGAACGGCGTCCCGGCGGCCAACCCGCGCGCCGCCCAGTCCGCCGGAGTCAGCTGTTCGTCCACAATGTACTCGTCGCGGAACCCGGTGAGCCCGCGCGCTTCCAGCGTACGCAGCAGTTCTTCGCGATAAGCCGGGCCGACGCGCGCCCAGTCGATCGGGCCGGTGTTCAGGTTCGGGGTCGGAGCGAGCACGGAGACGATTTCGCCGCCGTCGCCGGCGAGCGTCGGCTCCGTCGCGGTCGGACGCGTGACCAGCAGCGACGGATCGCTCATCAGCTTGCCCTCGCGGACGATCTCGGCAAAGGTCCGTTCCCACGCCTGGCCGAAGAAGATCGTGTGGTGGTCGAGTTCCGGCCACGAACGGTCCGCGTGCCCGTGCAGCACGAACGCGGACGGCGAGTACTTCAACGGCAGCACCCGCCGCGGACGCGCGCCAATCAGCCGGTACGCCGCCGAAAGCTCTGTCGCGAGCACTACGGCGTCACACTCAATACGCTCGCCCGAGCGCGTGCGTACAGCGCGTACGCGGGACGACACTCGCTCAAGCCACGCAGCTTCCGTACCGAACCGCAGTTCGGCACCGGCGCGCGTCGCAGCGTCAGACATCGCGCGGGCGATCGCGCCCATGCCGCCGCGCGGGTAGTACACGCCGCCGACAGTGTCCATGTATGCGATGACGCCGTACGCGCCGAGCGCACGCGTCGGATCGAGACCTGCGTACAGCGCCTGAAAGGAGAAGAGCCGCCGTACGCGCTCGTCGCGCAAGAAGCTGGAGACGCGCGGTCCTAACCGGCCGAAGCCGCCCAACGCCGCGAGCTTCACGAGTTCCGGCCGGACGAGATCGAGCGGCGAATCGAAGTTCGCGCCGATGAAGTGGTCCTTCTGCGCCGCGTACAGGTCAGTGAGCCACCGGCGCAGCCGCCGGTAACCGTCCGCCTCGGCCGGACCGGCGAACGACCGGATCTCGGCCTCCATCGCCTCGCCGTCGGTGTGCACGGCGAGCGTGCTGCCGTCCGCGAACCGAGCCCGGTACGCCGGGTCGAGCCTGGTCAGCGGCACCGTGTCGGCCAACGATTCGCCGACCGCGTGCAGTGCTTCGTCCACCAGTTCCGGCATGGTGAGCACGCTGGCCCCGGTGTCGACCGCGTTCGCGCCGAAGTCCTGCTGACCGGCCCGTCCGCCGGGCATCTTCTGCTGCTCCAGCAGCGTCACCCGCCGTCCCGCGCCGAGCAGGTGCAGCGTCGCCGAGAGCCCGGCCAGCCCGGCGCCGACGACCACGACGTGGTCGGCGGGCCCGTTCACCGTGCGCATCAGAACTTCCGCTGGGTAGCCAGACGGATCAGCTCGGCGAGCGCCGACGGAGCGGGCTCGGCCAGGTGCGCGCGGTCGAGCGCGGCGTTCGCGGACGCGGTCAGCTCGTCGATCTGACGCTCCACCGCGGCGACCGCGCCGACCGAGGTCAGCGCCTCGCGCACCTGGTCCACGGTGCCGCTGGTCAGGTCGGCGGCCCCGATCGCGCCGGCGATCGCCTTGGCCGCGGCGTGGTCGCCCTTCTCCGCGGCGAGCTGCAGACCGAGCGCCACGAGCAGGGTGCGCTTGCCCTCGCGCAGGTCGTCCCCGGCGGGCTTGCCGGTGACCGACGGGTCGCCGAACACGCCGAGCAGGTCGTCGCGCAGCTGGAACGCCACGCCGACGTCGCCGCCGAACTCCAGCAGCGTGGAAATCAGCCGGTCGTCCGCCCCGGCGAGCGAGGCGCCGAGGTGCAGCGGCCGCTGGACGGTGTACGCGGCGGTCTTGAGCCGGTCGATCCGCAGCGCGGCCTCGGGCGAAGCGTCGCCGACCGCCTGTGTGCGGACGTCGAGGTACTGCCCGGCGAGCACCTCGGTGCGCATCGCGCGCCAGGCCGGGCGGGCCGCCGCGATCGTCTCCGCGGGCAGCGGGGCGTCGGCGAACATGTCGTCGGCCCAGGCCAGCGCCAGGTCTCCCACCAGCACCGCGCTGGCCAGCCCGAACACCGACGGAGTGCCGAGCCAGCCGCGGTCGGCGTGCAGTTTCTCGGCGGCCACGTGCACGGTGGGCTTGCCGCGGCGCGAGTCGGAGGAGTCGATGAGGTCGTCGTGGATCAGCGCGCACGCCTGGATCAGCTCCAGGCTCGCGACCGCCTGCAGCGTGCCCTCGGCGAGCGGACCGGACGCCGCGCCGCCCGCGCCGCGCCAGCCCCACCAGGCGAACGTCGGCCGGATCCGCTTGCCGCCGCCCAGCACGAAACCGGACAGCGCCTCGATCCCGGCCGCGACGCTCGGCTCGGTGCGCAGGATCTCGCTCCCCGCCCGGCCGAGGAAATCGGCCAGCGCACGCTCCACGTGCGCGGGGAGGTCGGCGTCGAATCCGGGCGCGTCCATGCCCTCATCCTCCGGGACGAGGGCGGCCGGGGTCACGCCGGGCGCCCCCGGATGTGGCGCACCAGACGCGGTCAGCCGCTCCGGAACGCGTCAGGACGGCCGCTCGCCGCGAAGTACTCCGCCGCCTCGGCCGGTCCGCGCGGCCGGTAGCCGGGTTCGAGGCAGCCCTCGTACCAGTCCTTCGCGAGGTGCCACAGCGCGTCGAGCCCGAGCAGCTCGCCCGGACTGTCCACACAGGATTCGGCGCAGTACAGCCGCTGCTTCGCCCGGTCGCCCGCGAGCTGGTCGGGCGGGGCCGGGAAGTACGCGACCTGCGCGCCGCCCGGCGGCCGGTCCCGCCGCACGACCAGCGCGGACGGCTCGCCGCAGCCGGGACAGCGCGTCGCCACCAGCACCTCGGGCTCGCCGGACACGAGGTGCGGGATCGCGAACGAATCCCAGGCGCACCCGCCCCACCACATGGTGTGCTCGCCCATCACCGCGAACCCGAGCGGGACCGCCGCGAACGGCGCGGCCAGCGCCACGTGCTCGCATTCGTCGAGCCACAGCCATCTCGGGTCGGCCATCCGGTGCAGGGCCTGTTTCGCCACCGCGAGCGACCCGTGCGCGGCGTCCGCCAGCTCGGGCGCGGTGGGCGGGCGGCCGCGGGTGGAGAACGCGCGGTAGACCGCCACGCGCACGTCGTCGTCCCAGGCCAGGTCGTCTTCACTGCTCATGGCTCGCCTCCCCGCAGGGTTCGCCCCTGACGGTACGCGCCGTGGCCAAGCCCACCCGTCAACTCTGCCGCGGGCCGAAGCGAGCCACTACCATTTCCCTCCATGACGTCGGTGATCGAAAGGCTGCGGGGGGACGGGCCCGCGTTCTCCGTCGAGTTCTTCCCGCCCCGCGACGAGGCCGACGAGGCCGTCCTGTGGAAGGCCATCCGCGAGCTGGAACCGCTGGACCCGGCGTACATGTCGATCACCTACGGCGCGGGCGGTTCGAGCCGTGACGGCACCATCCGCAGCATCGCCCGCGTCGCCACCGAAACCACGCTCTGCCCGATGGCCCACCTCACGGCGGTCGACCATTCGGTGTCCGAACTGCGGAACGTGATCGGCTGGTACGCGGCGGTCGGCGTGCGCAACATCCTCGCGCTGCGCGGCGACCCGCCCGGCGACGTCTACGGCGACTGGGTGCCGCACCCCGAGGGCCTCACCTACGCCGAGGAACTGGTCGAGCTGGTCCGCTCGCTCGGCGACTTCTGCGTCGGCGTCTCGGCCTTCCCGTACGGCCACCCGCGTTCGGCGGACCTGGAATCGGACACGAAGCATCTGGTCCGCAAGTTCCGCGCGGGAGCCGATTTCGCGATCGCGCAGCTGTTTTTCGAGGCAGAGGACTTCCTGCGACTGCGCGACCGGGTCGCCGCCGCGGGCTGCGACGCGCTCGTGCTGCCGGGCATCATGCCGCTGACCACCCTGCGCACGCTGCACACCACGATCAAGCTCTCCGGCGCTCCCGCGTCGCAGCGCCTGCTGGACCGGCTCGAACCGTTCTCCGACGACCCCAAGGCGTTCCGCGCGGCCGGTCTGGACTGGGTCACCGAACTGTGCGAGAAACTGATCGCCGAAGGCGTGCCCGACCTGCACTTCTACACCTTCAACCGGTCCAAGGCGACGCGCGAGGTCGTCACCCGGCTCGGACTGGTGCCCGCCCGCGCGTAACTCCGTGGGCTGGGGGCGCCTCCGGCCGGTAGCGTGCCGGACATGGCTTCCACCGAACAGAGCGTTCCGGAGATCTGCGACCGGTACGTCGACGATTACGTGGCCGTGGACCCGGTCGCGGCCACCATGCTCGGCGTCGCGGGCTACGACGACCAGCTGACCGACTATTCGCCCGCGGGCCACGACGCCCGCGCGGACCTGGCGCGGCGCGCGCTGGCCGCGGTGAACGCCGCGGAACCGGCGGACGCGGGGGAGCGGGTCGCGAAGGCCGTGTTCACCGAGCGGATCGGCCTCGAGCTGGAGATCCACGACGCGGGTCTCGACGCGGCCTCGCTCAACGTGATCGAGAGCCCGGTGCAGGGCCTGCGGATGGTCTTCGACCTGATGCCGACCGACACCCCGGACGACTGGGCGAACGTCGCGGCCCGGCTGCCGAAGGTGCCCGAGGCGCTGGCCGGGGTCCGCGCGGCGCTGCTGGCCTCGGCCGACAAGGGGCGGGTTTCCGCGCTGCGGCAGGTCTCGAAGGTCGCCGAGCAGTGCGAGACGTGGGCCGGGCTCAAGGACGGCCCCGGTTTCTTCGCCAGCATGGTCGCCGACGCGGGCGTCGATTCCCTGAAGTCCGACCTGGCCGCGGGCGCGCGGGCCGCGGACGAGGCGTTCGCGGAGTTCGCCGGATTCCTGCGCGCCGAACTGGCCCCGAAGGCCCCGGTCAAGGACGCCGTCGGCGAGGACACCTACCGGCTGTGGTCGCGCTACTTCATCGGCGCGGAGCTGGACCTGCGCGAGGCCTACGAGTGGGGCTGGCACGAATTCTCGCGGCTGGAAACGGAAATGCGCGCGGTCGCGAACCGCATCAAGCCCGGCTCGACGCCCGCGGAAGCCGCGGCGGTGCTCGACGCCGACGCGCGCTACCGCATCCAGGGCCGCCCGCAGTTCGAGGCGTGGATGCAGCAGCTGTCCGACGACGCGCTGAAGTCGTTGCGCGGCAAGCACTTCGACATCCCGGACCGGCTGATGGCGCTGGAGTGCAAGATCGCCCCGCCCGGCGGCGGCGTCGGCGCGTACTACACCGGGCCGAGCGAGGACTTCAGCCGTCCCGGCCGGATGTGGTGGTCGCTTCCCGCCGACCGCAACGACTTCACGACCTGGCGCGAGGTGTCGACGGTCTACCACGAGGGCGTCCCCGGGCACCACCTGCAGATCGCGACGGCGGTCAACCAGGCCGAGACGCTCACGAAGTACCAGCGGCTGATGACGTTCATCTCGGCGCACGGCGAGGGCTGGGCGCTGTACGCGGAACGCCTCATGGAGGAACTGGGCTACCTCTCCGACGACGGCAACCTGCTCGGCATGCTGTCCGAGCAGCTGTTCCGCGCCGCCCGCGTCGTGGTCGACCTCGGCATGCACCTGGAGCTGGAAATCCCGGCGGGCACCGGATTCCACGAGGGCTCGCGCTGGACGCCGGACCTGGGCCTGGAGTTCATGCTCACCCGCACGATCACCGACCAGGCGCACATCCGCGACGAGATCGACCGCTACCTCGGCTGGCCGGGCCAGGCCCCCTCGTACAAGCTCGGCGAACGCCTGTGGCTCGCCGCGCGCGACGACGCCCGGGCGCGGCAGGGTTCGGCGTTCGACATCAAGCAGTTCCACACCAAGGCCCTGCAGATGGGCGGCATGGGACTGGACACCCTGCGCGAGCAGCTGGCGCAGCTGGACTGAGACTGCTTTCCCGGGCCGGTGTTTCCCGCACCGGCCCGGGTGTCTTTCCCGCATGGTTACCGCTCAGCTCATCGAAACGGCCCGGCTGGACCTGCTGCCGCTGTCCGTCTCGCACGCCGAGGAGATGGCCGTCGTGCTGTCGGATCCGGCCCTGCACACCTACATCGGCGGCGCTCCGGATTCCTTGGCCGCCCTCCGCTCGCGCTACCAGCGGATGACCGCGGGCTCGCCCGATCCGGCGGTGTCCTGGCTGAACTGGGTGATCCGGCCGCGCGATTCCGGCCTGGCGGGCACTGTCCAGGCGACGGTCAGCGGCTCGGTCGCCGAAATCGCCTGGGTGGTCGGCACTCCGTGGCAGGGCCGGGGCATCGCCACCGAAGCCGCGCGCGGGCTTGTCGCGTGGCTCGACCGGCAGCCGGTGGACGCGATCGTCGCCCACATCCACCCGGAGAACCGGGCCTCCGCCGCGGTCGCCGCCGCCGTCGGGCTCACGGCCACCGACGAGCGGCAGGACGGCGAGATCCGCTGGCGTCGCACGCCACAAACCCGTTGATCGGCTCCCCGGCCTCTGGTTAAGCTCCCGCCCGTGCAGTGGCTCCTCGTCGTCATCCCACCACCAGCCTCCTGAGCGGGGCAGTTTTCGCCGCGTGCGCCCGAACCGGGCCCGCGGCCACCGGATGATGTCCTGAACCGGCCGGCACACGCTGCCCCGCGTCGTCGATTTCCGATTCCTTCGACGCAGGAGCCCACTTCCGAATGTCTATTGCCGTACCTTCGCGCGCCCGCTCGTCGGCCGCCCTAGTCGTCGCCGGCGTGCTCTGGGGAACCGGCGGCCTGTCCGGGTCGCTTCTCGGCCAGCAAGCCGGCCTGCACCCGCTTGCCGTCGCCGCCTACCGCCTGCTCATCGGCGGCGCCGCGAGCGCCGCCTTCGTCGCTCTCACCGGCGGACTTCGCCTTCCCGCCAAGGAAACCTGGCGTCGTCTCCTCCTTGTCGGCGCCCTCTTCGCACTTTTCCAAACCAGCTACTTCGCTGCCGTCGCGCTCAGTTCGGTCAGCGTCGCGACCATGACCACGATCGGTGCCGCACCCGTTGTGCTCACGGTGGTCTCCGCGGTACAGCACCGCCGCGCGCCGCGGTTGTGGACGCTGGTGTCCGTCGGCGGTTCCGTCGCGGGGCTGGTGCTGTTGCGGTGGTCGCCGGAGACCGCGACGTCACCCGCACGATTGGTCGGCGGCCTAGCCTTCGCGCTGCTCGCGGCGACCGGTTTCGCCGTGCTGACGCTCGTCACAGCGGAGCCCGTCGCCGGCCTGGAACCGTTGGCTACCACGGCATTTGGCTGCCTGACCGGCGGTTTGCTGCTGACCCCCGCCGCGCTGTGGTTCGGCATGAGCCTGCCCGCCCACGCCGACGTGCTGCTGCTGGCCGGGTACTTCGGCGTTGTCCCGACAGCTGTCGCGTATGCCGCGTACTTCCGCGGCCTCGGCGGTGCCCACCCAGTGCTGGGCGCGCTGTCCGCGCTGCTGGAACCGCTTACCGGGACCGTGCTTTCGGTCATTTTCCTGCACGAACGGCTGAGTGCGTTCGCGTGGGGCGGTGCGGTGCTGCTCGTCGCGGCGCTCGCGGTCGGCTACTGGCGGCCGGAGCCCCGATGACGACGCCCGCGCGCTGCTGGTTGCGCAACTTTCACGGACTGTCCGCATTCTTGGAGATTTCGCCACGAACGGGTGACGGATTCCGCTACGGTGCCGCCTATGTTCACCGAAAACCGAATATTCCGAACATCGGCGCTGGTCACGGGGGCGGCGCTGCTGGCCTTGCTCGCGGGCTGCGGCGGTGGCTCGGCCGCAGGCACCGCACCGCCTGCCAGTGCGAAACCCCCGATCACCGACCCCGCGGTCCAGGCGGCGGCCCTGCGGACCGTGGATCCGTGCGCGCTGCTGGACGCCAAGACTCTCGGCGGCCTCGGCACTCCGGACCAGTCGAGCCTTTCGTCGTCCGAATGGGGCGAGTGCAGCGTCAACGTCAAGGACTCCGGCGGCAAGACCGTCGAACTGGTGCTGCGCGTCGGCGACCAGCTGATCATGTCGAAGGACCCGGTCGAGAAGCTCGAAGGCCTGCCGCTGGTCGTCGACGACGACAAGCCCGGGTCGTGCTGGGTCTCGGTCGTGACGTCGTTCGAACAGTCGCTGGGGATCACCTTCCAGACCAAGGCCCCGGGCGGCGACGCCTGCGCGCCCGGCCGCGCGGCGCTGACGAAGGTCGTGCAGGCCCTGCACAGCGCTCCTCCGCAGTACAAGCAGGCAACCGGTTCCGTGCTGACCACCGACCCGTGCGCGGTGGCCGGCAAGCAGGCCGTGGAGACCGCGTTGGGGCAGAAGTCCTTTGTGGAGCCCAAGAGCCTGCACGAATGCGACTTCTGGTCCGGCGACGACACCCACTACCCGCAGGTCTCGGTGCACCTCTACCAGGGCCTGCCCGCCGATGCCGAGGACGGCCCGCCCGCCGACCTTGGCAACGGCGTCACGGCCATCCAGAAAAAGGACGAGGACAGCAGCGTAGTGAGCTGCGACGCGACCTGGCGCAAGATCGAAACCCCGAAGGACGACGAAGCGCACGGGTACGGCGAGATCGTCTCCGTGGAGTTCAGCGGCGAGCCCACCAGCGGACTCGACTCCGCCACCGCCTGCACGAAGGCGGTCGCCGTGGCCAAGACAGTGGCACCGTCGCTGGGCCACGCCTGATCACTCGCGAATCGCGCAGGCCTTCTGGGGGCCGGTTAACGCGGTAGGCGGGCGCGCCGTGCGCCCGGTCCGGCATCGGGCGCGCGGCGGTCCTACTGCGTTTCGAGCGGCAGCGCCCGCCCGAGAATCGCGAACGGCCGCGGGTCGCCGGTGAACTGGTAGTCGCGCAGAACGTCGACGAACCCCGTGCGCCGGTACAGCTTCCACGCCCGGCTGGTGCCCTCCGGAGTGGAGAGCAGGACGTTCGCGCTGGGCACGCCGTCGAGCAGCCGGCGCAGCAGGTCCTCGCCGATCTGCTTGCCCTGGTTCTCCGGGCGCACGTGGATCTCGGTGAGCTCGAAGTAGTCCGTCAGCCAGCGTTCGGCTTCCGCTGTTCCGGAGCGGCGGGTGAGACCGTGCCGGACCTGCTCGTGCCACCACTGCCCGGCGCGGCCCTTGTAGCCGTACGCGATGCCGAGCAGGACGCCGTTGTCGTCGAGGGCGGCCATGCAGCGCCAGCCCTCGCGCAGCGCGTGCGTGAGCCACATCGGCGCGCGCTGCTCGGCCGTGCCCTCGGGGTAGCGCATGGCGTTCACGTAGATCGCCAGCGCTTCCGGCAGCCGGGACCGGAACTCGTCGGCGGAGAGCTGCACGTACCGGGAGCACCCGGAGGAGGACATCGCGGTCACAGTCGACCATCCTCCCCTTCGCCCGCGAGATCGCCGGGGGTGCCCCCGGTGAGGGTGACGAGTTCGTCGAACGTCGTCGGGAAGACCGATTTCGGATGCCCCGCCGCGGCCCACACCTCGGAGTACCCGCGCAACGCCGTGTCCACGAGCGTCACGAGCCTCTCCGGATGCCCGACCGGCGCGACGCCCCCGATCGGCTGCCCCGTGTGCTCCCGGACGAACGCCGCGTCCGCCTTGCCGGCTTCGGCGACCCCGGCGAGTTCCGCCAGCCGGGACTCTTCGGCCCGATGCGCCCCCGAGGTAAGGGCGAGCACCGCGACCTCGCCCCCGTCAGCCGTGCGGCCCCGGAAGACCAAACTGTTCGCGATAGCGCCTACCGGCACCCCGAGCGCCTCCGCGGCCTGCGCGGCAGTGCGCACTTCAGCGGGCAACACCCGCACTCCGGCAGCGGCAGCGTGCAGCCCGGCCTCGCCCAGCGCGGCGGTGACCTTGGCGACAGCGGGATGGTCGTGGGTGCTCACCCGGTTATGAGACCACGCCAGTGCAGCCGTGTCCCGCACCACGTGCCCGGATTCCACCGGCGGGGTTGAGCGGACTCGCCGGCGCGGCTACTCTGGAAACAGATCGAACAGACGTTCGATACCCGGTGGGAACGCACCGGCCGGTCCCGGGGTGGGGGAAGCACCTCGGGCCCCCGGTCGGCCCCACCCGAGCAGGAGGAGGGTCGCCATGTCCGTCTCGGTCGTGTCCCCCGCGGACCGTGCCCCCGAGGCACACCGACCTGGCGCGGTGGGCGAACAGCTGACGTTCGGCGCGCCGGTGGAACGGCCAGGTGCTGCTGGTGCTGCCGCGGAGGGTGCTGCTGGCGTCTCCGAGGGCAGCGCTGCTCAGGCGTCGCGTTCGGGCGCTGGTTCCGCTGGTTCGGTTCCGTCGCCTGCTTCGGTGACTGGCTCTGCTCAGCCCGGGCTCGATCTTTGGCTCGCGTCGGAGAACGAGCCTGCTCCTTCGGCGGCTGGCCCCGCCCGGTCCGCTGCTTCGGAAACTGGCCCGGGCCTGACCCCCGCGCCGGGAAGCGACTCTGCGGCGTCGTCCGTTTCGGCGAGCGACTCTGGCCAGTCTGGTGTTCCAGGGGCCGAGTCTGGCTTGCCGTCCGCGTCGTCTCTTTCGTCGTCCGATTTCGACGAGCCTGCTGCTCTGGCGGCTGGCACTGGCTTGACGCCCGCGTTGGAAAACGACTCTGCGGCGTCGTCCGCTTCGGTGACCGACTCTGGCCAGCGTGGTGTTCGAGCGAGCGAGGCCGGTCTGCCGCCCGCCTCGTCCCCTTCGCCGTCCGGTTCCGACGAACCTGCTTCGGCGGCTGGTCCCGCTCAGCCCGCTTCCGCAGAGCCGAGCCTCGACTCGTCGTCCGAACCAGCGTCCCCCGCAGCCAACCCCGCCGCTCCGGCAACCACCCCCGCGCTGCCCTTTGCGTCGGAAAACACCCCGGCCCCCCATCCCGAACGCCCCTCAACCCTCAAGCCCACCGTGCACCACGTCCCCGAAAACACCGTGCCCAGCGCCCCGCCCCCGAGGCAGGTCGTCCACCGCACCCGGGCCGCGGTCCGGCCCTCCGCCGAGCCGTCCGCCCGCCGCTCCGGCGGCAAGGTCCAGCCGCAACTTCCGCTGTCCCTGCGCCCGCCGGCCCCGCCCGAGGCGGTCACCCTCCTCGCCCAGGCCAACCGCGGACTCGACCACGCGGACAACGAACGCGACCCAGCCGAACGCTTCATCGGTGCCTACCTGGCCGCCCTGCGCGGTGCGGGTGCGGTGCTCGCCGTCCGGGGCCGTCCGCGCCGGGGTCGGGGTCGTCCGGCCAGCGGCTGGGTGCTGCTCGACGCCGTCGCCCCCGAGTTGCGCGAATGGTCAGCGTTCTTCGCCGACCATTCGGAAACCCGGGCCGCCGCCGAAGCCGGCATCGGCGGTCGCGTCACCGCCGAGCTGGCTGAGAGTCTGCTGCAGGCAACCGCCCAGTTCCTCGAACTGGTCCGCCGGGTCGTGCACGGCCTGCCGATGTCCGGGGAAGCCCATGTCGCGTGAACTCGGCACGGTCGACCACGGCCGGCTGCTCGAGGCGTTCTCCGCGGAGGCGCACCTGCTGGGGGAGGTGGCGCACTCGGCGTCACCCGATTCGCCGGTGCCCACCGCCCCCGGCTGGACGTTGAACGAGCTGCTCAAACACGTTGGCTCCGTCTACTGGCAGGTCCTCGGCTGGATCCGCGAAGGCCGCCGCCCCGAACCGTGGCGCGAGCCCCTGCCCGGACAGCCGGTGGCCGACTTCTACTCCGTCGCCCGCACCGAACTCGAAGTCGAACTGGCCAACCACGACCCGGCCACCCGGACCGCCACCTGGTGGTCCGCCGATCCGACCCACGGTTTCTGGCGCCGCCGCATGCTCCACGAAACCCTCGTGCACCGAGTGGACGCCGAGAACGCAGCCGGAATCGGCGATTCGACCGTGCCCGACGACCTGGCCGCCGACGGCGTCGACGAGGCCCTCACCCTCTACTTTGGACACAAGCTCACCACCATGGGCATCTCGGGAACCCGAAACGGCACCGTGGGTTTCCACACCGGCGGCCACAGCTGGATCGCGAGAGCAGGCCCCGGCGAAACGGAGGCCTGGCGCTGCTCTCCCCGAGAAGCCGACGCCGCGGACGCGATCGTCACCGGCTCGCCCGCGAACGTGTACCTCTGGCTGTGGGGGAGAGTCCCGGTGACCATGGTCCACACCGACGGAGACCACGAGCTGTCCGCCCAAACCTGGGCCCTGCTGCGACTGGCCACCAGATAGCGTTCGAGAACCGAAAGCGGGGAAGCTTCCCGGTTCTGCGCTGTTTCCTCGACCACCGTGGCGATCCGGCTGTGCCGGCAAGCGTGATACCCCCGCGCTTGCCGGCACAGTTCTTTTACCGACCCCGCGAGCGGCCGTTTTTGTCGGCCCTGCCCGCTACCGTGGCGACATGGCAACACGTCTGGCCAACCTGGTCACCGCCGCCGAAGAACCAGCACGCCTGGCCCGCTTCTGGTCCGACCTCCTAGGCTGGCAACTCACCGCGAAATCCCCAGCCGAGGCAGCAATCCAGCCCCCACCCGACGACGGCTGCGACCTCACCCTGGTCTTCGCCGCGACCTCCCGCCCGAAGACCACCAAAAACCGGCTCCACCTGGACCTTTCCAGCACCTCCGGCGAGAACCAGCGCGAAACAGTCTCCCGAGCCGTGTCTTCAGGAGCACGCCCGATCGACATCGGCCAGCGCAACGTCCCGTGGATCGTTCTGGCCGACCCCGAAGACAACGAGTTCTGCGTACTCGAACCCCGCGAGGAATACGCCGATTCCGGTGCCATCGCAGCGATCGTCGTCGACGCACAAGACCCCGCGCGTCTGGCCCGCTTCTGGTCCCCGCTCACCGCGTGGCCGATCACCGCCGACGAGCCCGCCATCACCACCCTGCGCAACCCCACCGGCCGCGGCCCCACTCTCGAATTCCTGCGCGTGAACACCCCAAAACACGGCAAAAACCGCCTCCACCTAGACCTGTCCGGCGACGACCCAGCTGAAACCGACCGCATCCAAGCCGCCGGAGCTCGCCTAATCGGTACCACTCAGCCCGACGCTGCTCAGGCCGACTTCACCGACCCGGAAGACAACGAATTCCGCCTCCTACGCCCAAACTGACCCGCGCCATTGTTTCCCGCAGATCACACATTCCCGGCCACCCTCTGACAGACCCGAAACACCACAAGACGCCCCCGGTTACCTACGTCGGCGACCGTACGTCCATGGACACGCCCTCGACACCCCGCACCCTTCTCGCGAACACAATCCCCGCGCACCCGCCAAACCACCGCCACCCCAACGAAAACCTCGCGCCAGCACAAGCCTGGCGAGTACGCGTCCGCTCCGACGCCCACCCCGGCACCCTGGCCCGCTTCGCAATCCGCCTGGCCGACCTCGAATGCAGCATCCTCGGCCTGACCAGACACCCAGCCCCCGGCGGCGTCCTGGACGAATTCGTCCTGCGCCCAGCAGCAGGCTTGCCCCAGCACCTCCTGATAGACGCCCTCCGCGACGAAGGCGGCGATTGCCTGGGGATGACCGAAACCACCATCCCGGACGTCCGCGCCTCATCTGCCACCACGCTCGCCGCCGAGGATCCGATCGCCGACGCCGCCCGGGAACTCCTCACCCCCATCGCGGAATCACTAGCCCCCGAACTGCAGACAACCGCAGACATCCGGAAGCTCCCTGCCTCGGCGACACGCCTCAGGCCTTCTTCGCCGCCATTCGATGCCCCAGCAGCTGTTGATACGGAGACGACCTCTGGCACCAATACCGGACGCCGCAACGCTTCGGCGGCCCGCGCCGCGAACGGGCCACTCGACGCTCCGGCAGCGACTGATCAACAGGCAACTTCTCGAGCTGATGTCGGAAGATTCGATGCTCCGGTGGCACGCGTTGAGCCGTCTTCAGGGCCACGCGACGCACCGGCAGCTGCTGATCGGGAGGCAACCTCCGACACCGGGCAACGCGATGCTCAGGCGGCATCTGCGTCCCGCACCGGCAGGAAGCTGCCCACCGAGGCTTCCGCGCGCGAACTCCGCGCTCCTTCAACCGCGACGGCCATTGATCATAAAACTGCTTCTGGACTCGATACCGGAGCACGCCGTGTTCCGGCGGCCACTGCGCTTCCCGTCGCGGGCGAGCTGTGCATCGGGGCCGACGCTCGGGAATTGTCCACTCCGGCAGCAACTTCCAGCACCGCCGACGACACGCCGGTCACCGAAGCAATTGCCGATGCCGCCAGGCGAGAGGCGATTGCCGAAACTACCGTTCGCGGACTTCCCGATTCAGCCGCGACAGCGCTCGTCGCCGCTCGGCGGGCGATTGTTGATCCGGATTGCCGCGCTCCGATGTTGCGAATGGTGCTGTCCGCGGACCTCGTGACGCTCGTACCGATGAGCGAGGCCAACCCAGGGCGCACCGAAGGCGGGCACCGCGCCGTTTTCGCCTTTGGGGAAGGGCAGGCGTTTGTCGCCCGGCGGCGATGGGTGGCATTCGCTGAACCCGAACTTGCCCAGGCCGCAGCCTTCCTGGAACTGCTCGCCGCGGCGGCGCAGAATCTGGCCGGTCCGGCGGTGCTCGACCGTCCGGACGGGGCGGCGGTCGTTCTGCGCCTCGGTACTCCGCGGGACACCGACGCGATCGGTGCGGTGCATCTTCGCTGCTCGGCGAAGACGTTGTTCAACCGCTACCACACAGGGCTGCGCACGGTCCCCCGGAAATGGCTGCACCGCTTGCTCATGCCTCCGCGCGGAACCAGCTTGCTCGCGGTGTGCGGCCGGGACGTGATCGGGTTCGGGCAGCTGATTTCCCAGCGCGACGGTACGGCCGAGGTATCGCTTCTCGTCGAGGATGCTTGGCAGCGCCAGGGAATCGGCACGGCGTTGCTCGCTCGGCTGGTTGCCCTCGCCGGAGCCGACGGGATCACGGAACTGACTGCGTTCCGTCTACCGGGCAACGACGCGATGGCCCGGACCGCTGTTCGCGCCGGACTGCGGGTCGAAACCGGTCCGGACGACGGCACGGTGCTCCGGCTTGTCGCCGGCCGGACGCCGCGGACGGTCAGCGGTTCCAGAACCAGTCTTTGCCCCGCGCCTCGCGCAGCGCCTGCTTCTTCCGGTCGGGAGTGAGCCGGTCGAGGTAGAGCTTGCCGTCGAGGTGGTCGGTTTCGTGCTGGAGACACTGGGCCAGCACGTCGACGCCCTCGACCTCGATCGGCTCGTTGCGCAGGTCGACGCCGCGCACCACGGCGTGCTTCGCGCGGACCGTCGGGAACCACAGTTCCGGCACCGACAGGCAGCCCTCGCCGATTTCGTGCGTTTCCTCGGACAGGTGGGCGATCTCCGGGTTGATGACGTACCCGGTCAGCCCGCCGACGTCGTAGCTGAACACCCGCAGCCCGACCCCGATCTGCGGCGCGGCGAGCCCTGCCCGGCCCTCCGGCTGCACGCTGTCGAGGAGGTCCTTCACCAGCGCCTCGATCTTGCTGTCGAACGTGGTCACCGGGTCGCACACGGACTTGAGCACCGGGTCACCGAAGTAGCGCAACTCGCGCATCGCCATGATCGAACGTCCTTTTGTCCACCGAGGGGCCACGAGAAGTCTAGTGACACCACCTGCTTCGCCGACGCGGGTCCACCAGGCAAGCCCGACGGCACCGCCCATACGGCGGAACCACAGGCCGCATCCGCTCGCGTCTCGGCCGAGCAGCACGGGGCAAGGATCAAGCTCTCAAACGGAGTCCCTTCGGCGTCGCGCGGAAGCCGGCTTCCTGCAGGATCTCGGCTAGCTCCGAGGTCAGCGCGTGTTCTCCGTCCGCGCGCTGGACGGCCAACTGGCCCAGCCAGCCTTCCCGAACCGCGGTCGACAACGCGGCCGCGGCGGCTTGCAGCGAGCTGCGTTCCTCGGTGAAGCTCAGCAACGAGCGGCCGCCGCGTTCGACGTACAGGGCTGGGATTCCGTCGACCAGCACCGCCAGCGCTCCGGCTTTGCGCGCCGGGCGGTGTTTCGTGTCGCCTGTCGCGGCAGGCCAGGACAGAGCCGCGCCGTACGGCTGTGCTGGATCCGCGGCGGCGAGCACCACGGCACGCGCGTTGTCGTTTCGGGCCGCCGAGGCGGGCGCGGTGCTGGAGAGCGCCCGCAGCCGGTCGACCGCGCCCTTCGCGGCGAACTGTGCGGCACCGAGACCTTCGACGACATAGCCGCGGATGACCTGCCCGGTGTCCTCCATGCCGCGCAACACTTTGTAGATCCCGGAAAACCCGCCGGTGACCCGTTCGGTGTCGAGCGCGCCTCGGGTGAGGACGCCGTGCCGTTCCAGGAATGCCTCGGTGCGGGCATGTGCTCGTCGCGTCGGGTCGGCTTCGCGAGGCGGGGTCAGCGCCCAACGGCCGGCTGCGGTCGGCGGCCCGGTGCGCGACGGCATCGCCAGACGGCCGGCGCGCATGCGGGCGTAGCGGCCGCGTGGCGCTTGCCGCCGGGGTTTGTGCGCGCCGTGCCCGGCGACCTGCGCGCGCAGCGGCGCGAGCGTGTCGCCGGTGACCAGCCCGGCCCACACCAGATCCCACAGCGCGGCCACCACGGCACCGTCGTCCGGCGGCTGTTCCAGACCCGGCGTGACCCGGTCGACAAGCTGGCGGAAGAACAACGCTCCGCCTTCCAGCGCCGTCACGATGGCGTCGTGCAGCGGGCTCGTCGGCGGATTCTCCTCGACCTCGGGCAGCAGCAGATCCGCGACGTCCGACGGAGCGAGCGCCAGCCACCCGTCCCCGCCGGAGAGCGAACCGCAGCCTGCCCACGTGACCTCGCCCGCGGTGGTGAGTTCGTCGAGCAGCGCGGGGGAGTAGCCCGGCAACCGGCTCGGCAGGATCAGCGACTCGACCGCGCTCGCCGGCAACGGCGCACCGGCAAGCTGTTCGACCACCGACAGCACGTCGTCGGCCGTCGGCGCCGACCGCAGCCGCGCGCCGATTCCGTGCCACGAGGGCAAGAACCGGCCCAGCGCGGCCGGCTCCACGGGCTCGACCTCTGCCCGCAGCCGGGCGAGCGACGCGCGCCGCAACCGCCGCAGCACGGCCGCGTCGCAGTATTCGACGCCCACGCCATGGGTTTCCGGATGTCCGACCGGACTCAGCTCGCCGCGGACCAGCCTGCCTTCACCGGTGAGCCGGTCGAGCACGCCGGTGACGACGGCTGAACCCAACCCGAACCGATCCGCCGCGGCCGTCGCGGAGAACGGGCCGCGGGTCCGCGCGTAGCGGCCGAGCAGGTCGCCCAGCGGATCCGCCACCGGCTCGGTGAACGCCTCGGGCACACCGACCGGAAGCGCGACGCCCAGCGCGTCCCGCACCCGCCCGGCGTCCTCGATGGCCAGATACCGCTCCTCGCCGCCGATGCGCACCTGGATCGCCCGCCGTGCCGAGGCGAGTTCTTCCAGCCACTCCGGCTGAATCCCGCGTTCCGCGGCTTCGGCGACGGACAGATCGCCGAGGAACCGCAGCAGGTCGGCCGCGTCCTCCGCCGACCGGGCGTGCCTATCTGGTTCGAGCCGCTGCAACGACCGTTCGACCTCGGCCACGGCCTCCGGATCGAGCAACTCGCGAATCGCTTCCGTGCCCAGCAATTCGGCCAGCAGCGCGGAATCCAGCGACAGCGCCGCCGCACGCCGTTCAGCCAGCGGAGCATCCGTCTCGTACAGGAACATCCCGACGTAACCGAACAACAGGCTTCGGGCGAACGGCGACGCGGCAGGCGTCTCCACCTCGACCAGCCGCACCTTGCGCGCCCGGACGTCCGACATCAGCTCGCGCAGCCCGCCGACGTCGTAGACGTCCTGCAGAACCTCGCGCATGGCCTCCAGCACGACCGGGAACCGCTCGTACTTCGCCGCCACCGACAACAGTTGCGACGCCCGTTGCCGTTGCTGCCACAACGGTGTGCGCCGCCGCGGGTCTCGGCGCGGCAGCAAGAGCGAGCGGGCCGCGCACTCCCGGAACCGCGCCGCGAAGACCGCCGAGCCGCCGACCTCCGCCACGATCAGCTGCTCGACCTCCTCCGGATCCAGCAGGACGTCGTCGGCGGTGATGGTGACCTCGCCGCCGTCGGCGTCGAGCGCGTCGGGCAGCCGCAGCACGATGCCGTCGTCGGAGTGCGCCACCTGGGCGTCGACGCCGCGATTTTCCCGCAGCCGGGCGGCGATCGCGAGCGCCCATGGAGCGTTCACCTGCGCGCCGAACGGCGAGTGCAGCACGATCCGCCAGTCGCCCAGTTCGTCGCGGTAGCGCTCGAGCAGGATGACGCGGTCGTTGGGCACGTGCCGGGTCGCCGACTTCTGTTCTTCCAGATACGCCAGCAGGTTGTCGCAGGCGCGCTGGTCGAGCCCGGCCGCGGCGGCCCGGTCCCGCGCCGTCGCGGTGTCCGAAGTGGACAGTTCGCGGACGAACGCGCCGAGCGCCCGCCCCAGTTCCAGCGGGCGTCCGGCGGCGTCGCCCTTCCAGAACGGCATCCGGGCGGGCTGGCCCGGAGCGGGCACGACGATCACCCGGTCATGGGTGATGTCGGTGATCCGCCACGACGAGGTGCCGAGCAGGATCGTGTCGCCGACCCGCGATTCGTACACCATCTCCTCGTCGAACTCGCCCACGCGCGAGCCGGGTTTGCCCTCGTCGCCCGGCGTCATCACGGTGAACAGCCCGCGGTCGGGGATCGTGCCACCAGACGTGACCGCCAGCCGCTGCGAACCCGGCCGTCTGCGCAGTTCGCCGCCGACCCGGTCCCACGTGATGCGCGCCCGCAGCTCGCCGAACTCCTCGCTCGGGTAGCGGCCGGCGAGCATGTCGAGCACCGCGTGCAGCGCGTCGTCCGGCAGCGAGCTGAACGGAGCCGCCCGCCGGACGAGCGCCGCCAGCTCCGGCACCGTCCACGGCTCGAGCGCCACCATCGCGACGACGTGCTGGGCCAGCACGTCGAGCGGGTTGCGCGGGTACCGCACCGCCTCGATCGCCCCGGTCGCCATCCGTTCCGCGACGACGGCGCACGACACCAGATCGCCGCGGAACTTCGGGAACATCACGCCGGACGACACCGCGCCGACCTGGTGCCCGGCCCGGCCGACGCGCTGCAGCCCGGACGCCACCGTGGGCGGAGCCTCGATCTGCACGACCAGGTCCACCGCGCCCATGTCGATGCCGAGTTCGAGCGACGACGTGGCCACCACGCACGGCAGCCGCCCGGACTTCAGTTCTTCTTCGACATGGGTGCGCTGCTCGCGGGACATCGACCCGTGGTGCGCCCGCGCGATGACCGGCTCCGCCCCCGTCGTGACGCCGGACTGCCCGACCGCCTCCGCCGGGAACGCGTCGCTCCGGGACAGACCGGTCTGCTCGGACGCGAGTTCGTTGAGCCGTGCGGTGAGCCGTTCGGTAAGCCGCCGCGAGTTGCCGAACACGATGGTGGAGCGGTGCGCGCGGATCAGCTCCAGCACCCGTTCCTCGACCGCGGGCCAGATCGACGGCCGCTGCACCGCCGCGCCGGCCACCTCTTCCTGGGTGCCGATCCCGCCCTCCGAAGGCAACTGCGACAGCGACGTGAGGTCGTCGAGCCGCTCCAGCGGCGAAGGCACCGGGCCGTCGAGGTTCGCCATGTCCTCGACGGGCACCTCCACCCGCACCTGGATCGTCTTCGCGAGCTTCGGCTGCACGACCGTGACCGGACGGCCGCCGGCGAGGAACGCGCTGACCTCGTCGACCGGCCGCACGGTGGCCGACAATCCGATGCGCTGAGCCGGTTTGGGCAGCAGCGCGTCGAGCCGTTCCAGCGACAACGCCAGGTGCGCGCCGCGTTTGCCGCCCGCGACGGCGTGCACCTCGTCGACGATGACCGTCTCGACGCCCTTCAGCGATTCCCGTGCCGAGGACGTGAGGATGAGAAACAGCGACTCCGGCGTGGTGACCAGCACGTCCGGCGGGGTTTTCCCGAACGACCGGCGCTCCGCCGCCGTGGTGTCGCCGGTGCGCATGCCGACCTCGATCTCCGGCACGGGCAGGCCGAGCCGGTGCGCGGCCTGGGAGATGCCCGCCAGCGGCGCGCGCAGGTTGCGCTGCACGTCGACCGCCAGCGCCTTCAGCGGCGAGACGTACAGGATCCGGCACCGCTCGCGCGGGTTCGCCGGCGGCGGTTCCGCCGCCAGCCGGTCGAGTGCCCACAGGAACGCGGACAGCGTCTTGCCGGACCCGGTGGGCGCCACGACCAGGGCGTGCTGCCCGGCGTGTGCGGCCCGCCAGGCCCCTTCCTGCGCGGCCGTCGGGGCGGCGAAGGCTCCGGCGAACCAGGTGCTGGTCGCCGGGGAGAAGAGGTCGAGGACGTCGTTTGCCACGGGATCCATCATGCGCGGCGCCCCCGACAATTTCCGGGGCCCCGGCAGCGAACCCTGTGCCGGATCCGCTCGTGTGGGTGACCGATCGGCTTAGATCGCGTACTTCCACACGGTCAGCGAATAAGCCGAATACCAGGCCCCGACCAGCACGAACACGGTCGCCGCGGCGATCATCGTGGACTTCTTGCGACCGGCCAGCCCCATCGCGACGGGCAGCAGGAGAGCGAAGTCGGGGAGGACGAACCTCGACTTCAGGGCAGGCAGCCCGGCACTGCACAGGACCAGCACCAGGACACCCACCGCGTACGCGGCCAGCGGCCACGGCATCCGGCGGCCGGTGACGCAGACGACCGCGAGCGCGATCGCCGCGACCATCACCAGCACGACGAGCGTTTCCCACGCGTTGCCCGAGGTGAAAAGCGTCTGCGTGATCCACTGCCAGGCTTCGGCCCCGGCGTCGAAACGCGTGTTCCAGCCGCGCAGCTCCACGTCCTGCCAGCCGGTCGCACTGCCGGTCTGCACCGCGACGAACAGCCAGTACCCGAGCAGGCCGAGCGGCGCGACGAAGACGCACACGAGCGCGTTCCACCGCTGTCTGTTCCGCCACACGTCGACAGCCGCGGCGATCACCACGACGGCGACCAGCACGCACGCGGTGGAGCGGGTGAGCCCGGCGAACAGCGTCGCGGTCGCGGCGAGATACCACCTGCGTTCGAGCACACCGACCAGCGCCCACGCGGCGAGCGCGGTGAAGAGCGCCTCGGTCATCACCATGCTCTCGGCGATCGCCATCGGCGCGGCGCCCCACAACACCGCGAGCAGCAACCCCGCCCGCTGGCTGTGGACGAGCCGGCCGATCCGGTACATCGCCGCCGCCGCCGCGATTCCGGCGAGCGCCGACACCAGGAGGCCCGCTCCGTAGTACGTCACCCCGGGCAGCTTCTCGAACAGCCCGGTCAGGGCTGGATACAACGGGAAGTAGCCGTACGACGCGTCGGGATACGGCAGCCCGGCGGCGTCGAGCGGATTGCTCACGCCGGTGTAGCTGTGCTCCGCGATCTGCAGGTACCACCAGCCGTCCCAGGCCTTCAGCCGCTCGCCGAACGGCAGGTCCCGGGGCGCGGCCATCGCCGCGAGCGCGCCGAGACCGACCAGCCGCACCACGAGGTACAGCACCGCGGCGTGCAGGTAGCCGGAGCGGCTCCATCTGCCCGCCGCGACCCGCAGCGAGCGCGCCGGACCGTCCGATGCCCGTTCGAACTGCTCCCGGCGGGTTTTGTCCACTAGCTCTGTCATTGCCTCCCCGTCCTCGGAAGACGAGACGTTCCGTTGTTCCCCGGGGTTGCGCGCGTCGCGAGTTTCGCGGGTCCGCACGCACGGTGACCGGGCACGTGGCAGCATCTCCGCCAGCGCTGCTTGAGTCGAGGGGAAATTACTGTGCGGATCCTGTCGGTGGACCTCGGGACGTCCAACACCGTTGCCGTCCTTTCCGCGCACGGCAGGCCGCCACGCGTCGTCGAGGTCGACGGGTCGGCCAACATGCCCTCCGCGGTGTTCGCCGGGGAAGACGGCACGCTCATGGTCGGCCGGGACGCCGAACGTCGTGCGCGGCTCGACCCGACACGGTTCGAGCCCAACCCTAAACGGCGCATCGACGAGCAGACGCTGCTGCTCGGCACAGACGTCGTGCCGGTCAACGAAGCGCTCGCCGCGATCCTGCGCCGGGTGCTCGACGAGACCACGCGCCAGCTCGGCGGCGAACAGCCGGACGAGGTCCGGCTCACCCACCCCGCGCAGTGGGGTCCGGTGCGCCGCAACGTGCTGCTGAGCGCGGCGCGGCTCGCGGGCGTCCGCGGAAACGTCATCCTCGTGCCGGAGCCCGTCGCGGCCGCGGCGCACTTCGCGTCGTTCCCTGAGCGCGCGTTGGCTCCAGGGCAGGCTCTCGCGGTGTACGACCTCGGCGCGGGCACGTTCGACGTCGCAGTCGTCGGCGCGAACCAGAACGGTTACACAGTGCTCGCCGAGGACGGTCTGCCCGACCTCGGCGGCCTCGACGTCGACCAGGCGCTGATGGTCCACGTAGGACGTGAGGTGTCCCACTCGGACCCGCAGCGCTGGCAGCGTCTGCTTCGCCCCGAGTCCACTGCGGACCGGCGTACGCGACGCGCGCTGCAAGAAGACGTGAAGGCCGCGAAGGAGGCACTGTCTCGGCATCCGCAGACAGAGGTGCCGATGCCGGAGCCGTTCAAGGACGTGCTCGTCACGCGCGGAGAGCTCGAAGGCTTGGTGCGTCCGGCGATGCTGCGCAGCGTGGAGCTGCTTTCGCGGACACTGCGTTCGGCTGGGCTGACCTCGGAGCGTCTCGTCGGCATCTACCTCGTCGGCGGTTCGAGCCGGTTGCCGCTGGTCGGATCGATGATCGCGGAGAAGCTCGGCGTCGTCCCCACGAGCCTCGACCAGCCTGAGACGGCCGTCGCCCTGGGTGCGCAGCACGTCGCTAAAGACGGACTGTCGATGCGTACGCAGAACGTCGAGGGCCAGGTGGCGTCAGGTGCGCCGTACGCGCCGCCTGCTGCGCCGCAGGGCGGCTACCCGGCGTACTCACCGACGCAGCCACAGCAGATGCCACCGTTCCAGCCTTCGCCGGCACCGTCCAACTTCCCGACGTACACGCCCGCTAAGCCGGAGAAGAAGAGCCGCACCAAGCTGTTGATCGGTATCGCGGCAGCTGTGGTGGTCGTGCTCGCCGCGGGGTTGACCGTGTTCCTGACAACACAGGGTTCGTCAGTGAAGACGTACACCGCCGACGAGTGCCGTACGCCGGGGCAAGCCGACTCTTCCGGGCTGACCGGCTGCATGCGTCAGCTCGCCGGCAAGGTCGCTGACAACGGCGGCTGTGCTCCCGGCATGGGCAACGGCCCCGCCGCGCCGGCGAAGAGCCTCGGTACCGCGTCGACGTGCGCCGCGCCGGGGCGCGCGGGCACTCAGGTGACGTACGTGCAGGGACAGTCGGCAGCGGAGCTGAAGCAGTACACCGACGGACTGCTCTCCTCCGCGGGCGGCGACCGCACCGAAGCGGACTGGAAGGGCAACGCGCTCGAAGGGCACTACGCGGCGGCGGCCGGGCAGTCGTCGGCGGTCCTCGTGTTCACCGTGAAGGACCGGCCCCTCGTCGGGTTCCTCTACCAGGTGAATTCCGGCGGGCAGGCGGCCACGCCGGGCGCGCTGGCCGACTACTTCGAGCAGAACGTCCAGCCGGGGGAGTGATCCCCGCCGGAGCGGGAAAGCTAGCATTCGCCCGATGCGTATCACGGTGTTCCGACGGCTGATGGCCGACGAGTTCGGGTCCGGACGCGCCGAGATGCTCGCCAAGGACCACGTGTTCAGCGGGCTCGGCGGGCGCACGGTCGAAGAGGCGCTGAGCGCGGGAACGCCGGCCAAAGAGATCTGGCGAGCGGTCTGCGTCGAGTTCGAGGTGCCGCCGGAGCGGCGCTGACCTGCGAGTTCCGGGTCCGGACGCGGGGGAGGGCGAAAACCTCGGCGGATGGGCGTGTCGCTGTAAACCTCGAACACCTGTTCGTCTATGGTGTTGTGCACAACGGGGCCAGCGATCCACAGATCAGTCGCCGCGCCTGGAATTGTCGGTCCCTCCCCGTAGCGTCGGACCGGACAGAGCTTGGACCCCGGACAAGCTTGATCTGGACAACCGAACACACAGGCCCCAACCAGCGAGGTGGACTTCCATGCCAGCAGCACCCGACAAGGACAAGGCGCTCGAGCTCGCCCTTGCGCAGATCGACAAGCAGTACGGCAAGGGCTCGGTGATGCGCCTCGGCGAGGACAACCGCCCGCCCGTCTCCGTGATCCCCACCGGCGCGATCGCCCTCGACGTCGCGCTCGGCATCGGCGGCCTGCCGCGCGGCCGGGTCATCGAGGTCTACGGCCCGGAGTCCTCCGGCAAGACCACGGTCGCCCTGCACGCGGTGGCCAACGCGCAGCGCAACGGCGGCATCGCGGCGTTCATCGACGCGGAGCACGCGCTGGACCCGGAGTACGCCAGGAAGCTCGGCGTGGACACCGACGCGCTGCTCGTCTCCCAGCCGGACACCGGCGAGCAGGCGCTGGAGATCGCGGACATGCTGATCCGCTCCGGCGCGCTCGACATCCTGGTCATCGACTCCGTGGCCGCGCTCGTGCCGCGCGCCGAGATCGAGGGCGAGATGGGCGACTCGCACGTCGGCCTCCAGGCTCGCCTGATGAGCCAGGCGCTGCGCAAGATGACCGGTGCGATGAACAACTCCGGCACCACGGCGATCTTCATCAACCAGTTGCGCGAGAAGATCGGCGTCATGTTCGGCTCGCCGGAGACCACCACGGGCGGCAAGGCGCTGAAGTTCTACGCCTCGGTCCGCCTCGACGTCCGCCGCATCGAAACGCTCAAGGACGGCGGCGAGCCGGTCGGCAACCGCACCCGCGTCAAGGTCGTCAAGAACAAGATGGCCCCGCCCTTCAAGCAGGCCGAGTTCGACATCCTCTACGGCGTGGGCGTTTCCCGCGAGGGCTCGCTCATCGACATGGGCGTCGACCAGGGGATCCTGCGCAAGTCGGGTGCCTGGTACACGTACGAGGGCGACCAGCTCGGCCAGGGCAAGGAGAACGCGCGGAAGTTCCTGCGCGACAACCCGGACATCGCCAACGAGATCGAGAAGCGCATCAAGGAGAAGCTCAACATCGGTCCGCAGGTCGATGCCGAAGCCGAGGCAGCGCCCGCGCCGGTCGACTTCTGATCCGGGGAGGGGAGGGGATCGGCAGGTTCCCTCCCCGGTGCTCGGGCCGCGCACCGGTCCGCCGCTGAAACCGGGGACCAGCGCGGTTTCGCCGCGACGGGATCTTCGGGTACGACGGTGTTCCGGATGCGCAGGTGTGCCCTTGCCCGGCGGTTCTCCGGCTGGGTGTGCGGCAGCGGCTGGGTGCGCGGCGGCTGGGTGCGGCTATCTCCGGCTGGGTGCGCGGTGGCTGGGCGTGGCCATCTCCGGCTGGGTGCGGCCAGCGGGTCGTGCGGGGATTGCGGCCGGGATCTCTGCCGGTGCGGTGGGGATCTCCCGGGTACGACGTGCTCGGCCGGTCTGAAGCGGTGCGCGCGGGCAAGCTCCGCGGGTGCGCGCTGGGCGGTGGTGACGAGCATCGGTGCGGGCTGTCGCCTGAGCCGGTGCGAGTTCCGGCGGCTGCGCTTCGGTCGGCGGGTGGCGAACCGTACGAATCGCGGTGTTCGGCACCAGGAAATCGGCGTTGAGGTGGAGGTGCCGTCGTCCGAGGGCGGCACCGTGAACAAGGAGTGTGGTCGTGGCCAGGGCGCCGAAGGTCGAGCCGATGGAGTTGCCTCCGGAGGAGCGGGCGAAGAAGGCCAAGGAGATCTGCTTCGACCTCCTCGCCGCTCGGCCGAGGGCGGTCGAGGAGCTGCGACAGACGTTGCAGCGCAAGGGCTTCGACAGCGACACCGTGGAAACCTTGCTCGGCAAGCTCGACCGCGCCGGTCTCGTCAACGACGCCGAGTTCGCCGAAGCCTGGGTCCGCGACCGGCACGCCAACCAAGGGCTGTCGCGTACCGCGCTCGTCGCGGAGTTGCGGCGCAAGGGCGTCGACGACGAGATCGCGACGCAAGCGGCGGAGGAAGTCGACCGGGAAGCCGAGGAACAGCGTGCCCGCGAACTGGTGCGCAAACGGCTCAGGTCGCTCGGGAACGTCGACGAGCAGACCGCGATCCGCCGGCTGCTCGGGTTCCTCGCGCGCAAGGGCTATCCGCAAGGGCTGGCGTACACGGTGATCCGCGACGAACTTCGCGAGTTCGGGGCTGAATCCAGCATGCTGGACGACGTGCCGGTCGACTGATCGCCTCGCGGCACCGAGAAACCCGCCGCCTCCGGTACGAAGACGACGGGTTTCCGGAAGGGCTCAGCGCAGCGCGGCGGCTTCGGCGGCCAGCTTCTCGACGGCGGCGAAATCCTTGGCCGCCAACAGCTTCGCGGGCGTCAGCCACGATCCGCCGATGCAGCCGACGTTCGGCAGCGCCAGGTACGACGGGGCCGACGACAGCGAGATCCCGCCGGTCGGGCAGAACTGCAGCTCCGGCAGCGGTCCGGCGATCGACTTCAGGAACGCCGCGCCCCCGCTGGCCTCCGCCGGGAAGAACTTCAGCGCGCTCAGCCCGCGTTCGGCCAGCCGCATCGCCTCCGACACCGTGGCCGCGCCCGGCAGGAACGGCAGCCCGGTGGCGAACGCGGCGTCCAGCACCGAATCCGTGCAGCCCGGCGTCACCAGGAACTTCGCGCCCGCGTCGGCGGCCTGCCTCGCCTGCTCCGGCGACGTCACCGTGCCGGCGCCCACGACGATGTCCGGCACCTCCGCGGCCACCCGCTCGATCGCGGTCAGCGCGACCGGCGTGCGCAGCGTCAGCTCGATCACCCCGATCCCGCCGGCGAGCAGGGCGCGGGCCGTGGGCACCGCGTCGTCGACGTCGTCGATCACCACGACGGGCATCACGGGGGACAGGGCGAGCAGGTCCGTGCCGGTGGTCACTGACCGACCTCCTGGGTCTGGAGAGCATACGAGGACTCGCCCATTGTCCCGCTTCCGAATGGCGGAACGCCCCGGGCGAGGTCCAGCTCCGGAGTGAGCGCCCCGAACACGCTCGCGCCCTGGTCAGCCGGGCCGATCGCACGCCGCAACGCCCCGAACAGCTCCCGCCCGGTCCCGCTCCACGCGGCCTCCGACGGCGGGGCGTCCGCCAGATCGCGGCGCGCCAGTTCGTCGTCCGCGACCAGCACGTCCAGGCTTCCGGACCGCGCGTCGAACCGGACCACGTCGCCGTCGGCGATCCGGGCGATCGGCCCGCCCACCGCGGCCTCCGGCGTCACCTGAATCGCGGCCGGCACCTTGCCCGACGCACCCGACATCCGCCCGTCGGTGAGCAGCGCGACCCGGAAACCCCGGTCCATCAACACTCCCAACGCCGGCGTCAGACCGTGCAGCTCCGGCATGCCGTTCGCCTGCGGACCCTGCTGACGCAGCACCACGACCACGTCCCGGTCCAGTTCCCCGGCCTCGAACGCGACCCGGAACGCCTCCTGCGAAGTGAACACCCGCGCCGGTGCCTCCACGACGTGGTGCTCCGGCGCGACCGCCGACACCTTCGTGACCGCTCGGCCCAAGTTTCCTTCCACCATCCGCAGTCCACCGTCCGGCGCGAACGGCCGCCACACCGGACGCAGCACCTCTTCGTCGAGACTGCGCGTCGGCACGTCACGCCACACCAGCTCGCCGTCCGACAAGATCGGCTCCTGCGTGTACCGGCGCAGCCCGGGACCCGCGACGGTGAGCACGTCCTCGTGCAGCAGGCCCGCGTCGAGCAGCGTGCCGACGAGGAATTGGATGCCGCCCGCGGCGTGGAAGTGGTTGATGTCCGCGCTGCCGTTCGGATACACGCGCGCCAGCAGCGGCACGACCGCGGACAGGTCCGAGAAATCGTCCCAGCTCAGCTGAATCCCGGCCGCCGCGGCGATCGCCACCAGGTGCATCGTGTGGTTCGTCGACCCGCCGGTGGCCAGCAGCGCCACGATGCCGTTCACGAACGCTTTTTCGTCCAGCACCTGCGAAATCGGCGTGTACGCCTCGCCCCGGGACAGTTCGACGACGCGTCGGCCGGCCTCTTCGGTGAGCGCCTGGCGCAACGGCGTGTTCGGCGGCACGAAGCTGGCACCCGGAAGGTGCAGGCCCATCACCTCGACCACCATCTGGTTCGAGTTGGCGGTGCCGTAGAACGTGCAGGTGCCGGCTGAGTGGTACGACGCGGCTTCCGCGTCGAGCAGGTCTTCCCGCGTCGCGAGCCCCTCCGCGTACAGCTGCCGAACCCGGGCCTTTTCCTTGTTGGGCAAGCCTGAATTCATCGGACCGGCCGGCACGAGCACCGCGGGCAGGTGCCCGAACGACAGCGCGCCGATCAACAGCCCCGGGACGATCTTGTCGCACACGCCCAGCAGCAACGCCGCGTCGAACATGTCGTGGGACAGCGCGATCGCCGTCGCCATCGCGATCACTTCGCGGCTGAACAGCGACAACTCCATGCCGGGACGCCCTTGCGTGATGCCATCGCACATCGCGGGCACGCCACCGGCGAACTGGGCCACGCCCCCGGCCTCGCGGACCGATTTCTTCAGCCACGCCGGGTATTCCTGCATTGGCTGGTGGGCGGAGAGCATGTCGTTGTAGGAGGACACGATGGCCACACCGGGCGCGCGCAGCTGGCGCAGCGCCTGCTTGTCGACGCCGTCCATGGCGGCGAATCCGTGTGCGAGGTTGCTGCAAGCGAGGCCGCGGCGGACCGGCCCCTCCTCGAAAGCGGCCGCACTGCGGGCGAGGTACGCCGCCCGCGTGTCCGCACTGCGCTCGGCGATCCGGTCGGTGACGTCGGCAAGCACGCGGTGCACCGCGGCGGTCGGGTTCGGGCTGCTGCTCATCTCAAGCTCCCGGCTCGTGACGGGTTCGCGAGACGGCGGCGCTGGCGTCGCGGGAACGTGACGGTGCACACGGTAACCCGAGAACCCTCCGGAAACAAAATCGATTCAGAAACCCCCTGTGGGGTCGCCGGGAGCGCTGGGCGGGGTGTCCCGCTGTCGACGGGTTCGCTGGCTACTGCCGCTGAGCTGGGGATATGCCGCAGCGGAAGGCGGTGTCTGCGGCTGATGACGATCGATAGGTGTCATCAGCGCGAAACAGGCACTATCCGCGGCTGGAGGTGACGGTGGATGCGAGATTCGGAGATGCCCGACCCGAGCGAGCACGCTTTGGGCATGGCATTGCGGGATGCCCGGCTCGAGGCGTGCTTCGGTTTGCGCGAACTGGGTCGGTGGGTCGGGGTGGAGCCGGACCAGCTGTCGAGCTGGGAGCTGGGCCAGGAAGTTCCGACGTTGGAGGACGTGGCCGGGGTGCTGGGCGCGCTCGGAGTGGTCGGCGAGAAGAAGTCGCGGATCATGGAACTGGCGCGCGAGGTCGCCGGGGCGAGCTGGATCATGTACGGGTCGCAGGCGGACACGGCGCACTACACGATGGTCGCCGGGCACGAGCGGAACGCCGAGTCGATGACCGTGTGGGCTCCGCTGCAGATCCCGGAGCTGCTGCAAATCCCCGATTACGCGCGGCTGGTGTTCGGCCCGGCCTTGTGGGACAACGAAATCCTGGAACATGTCGTCGAGAATCGCCTGAGCCGCAAGGAGATTCTGTTCGACGCGGAGCCCGCTGAGGTGCAGATTTTCGTCGGGACCGAGGCGCTGCGGCAGCACTTCGGAGATGCCGAGGTGATGCTGCGACAGGTGCGGTACCTCATCGAGATTTCGCCGACTGTGAAGATCCGGCTCGTCTCGAGCGAGGCCGTGACGGAGGGCGCGTTCAGCTGGTACCGGCTGTGGGACGCGACGGAAGTCGTGTACTGCCCGCACCAACACGCGGGTGTGTTCCTGTCCGGTCGGGAGGCCGCTCCGTACGCGGACGTCATCGAGAGCCTGGCCGAGTCCGCGTTGTCCCCGGAGGATTCACTGCACCATCTGTCGGCCGCGGCTGCCGGTTTCGAGGACGAGGTGAGGGCCCAGCGGCTCGCGAACGAGACCGGACTGACGAAGCTCCTGACGGGCGAGGATCCGGCTGAATAGCGACTGTTGCTTGGGGCGATCGCCGGATGACTCTCTGTCCTGCTACTGGGCTTGAGCCGGGCGTCTGTCGTCCTGGTGCCGTCCTGGACCCCACTTTCGGCCCCTATCTGGCGATAAACCCCCAGGTCAACCGATACAACATGCCCCGCTCTGGTAAATGTGCTACTTCTGCCGAGCGGGTTTCCTGACCTGGGAACCTTCGCCCGTCCAGCGCTCTGACCTGCATTTTCGGGTCGGTCGGGTCTGGTTGAGTCTGGTCCGGTTTGGACCTCTGACGGCCCACAGACGGCCCAAGGCCGGTCTGCCTGAGTCCTTTGTGGATGGGGCGGACCGGCCCCTAGCTGTGTCTGCCGACTGGCTACGCGGAGTGGCGGCTGCGGGAGGCGTCGGGCGGTCTGATCCGTCGTTCTCGCCCTTGCCAGCTTGAGTGCGGCGGTGCCGGGGTCAAGGGTGAGCGAAGCTCATCGCGAAGCGACGCCGAAGGCGCTCTTGATGCCGGTGGCGCGGCGTTCGATGATCGGGCGCGAGGATGACGGCCCGACGCCGGAGGTGGACGGCTGCGCTAAGGCTGTGGCTGCCCTGTCGTGCCTCTGGGGGCCCTCCGCGCCGCCTGCGGCGGTGTGCGCACCCGGGCGAGTCTGCGGCGGGCTCGCCGGGCGGGCCGGCCGGAGCGCCAGCGGAGGCCCGCCCAGCCAACCGGCGAGTCTCGCCGTACGCGAGGTGACCGGTTGCGCGCCGCCCCAGGCGGCGCGCCTTGATCCCATAGAGCCAAATTCGGCAGCTGGACAATGGCACTGGTGTCCGAAGCTAGATCTAGTCAGCTATTCGTCGCGCGAGCATTGTTCTGATCAGTGCTGCGTTGTCGGCATCGATGCCCGTTAGGGCGACGTTTTTGAAGAATTCTTTGTATCCAAGTGTCTCGCCAAGTTTCCCGATGAACTCGTCAATAAAGCTTGCGCTGGCAATACTAGTTCCGGTGAAGTCTATCGTCAGGGGTCGGGCCCCTTCTCTGATTAGGTTGATGGCGCGAATGCGCAGCCTGTCACCACCCTCTCGAGTTGCAACTTCGTTAGCGTACTCGTGTACTGATAGGGTGTATCCACCGTCATCGTTTTCCATGTTCTGTATTCGAAGGTCGAATTCTTGGGGGAAAATACTTTGCAAACTTATCGGGTGGCTCGTGTCTAGTTGGAAGTCTACTACGGTGCAGTGATGGTTATCATCAAGAAGTAATGTCCCATAATCTGGGTCAAGCTCTGACTCTTCGTGGCCGGAACTCAATCTGAGGAACCCTCGGCCGCTGGAAATTTCAAGCTGACCGCCATTTTGCCTAATTACTTCAGCGAGTCCGTACAGCCCGTTTCCTCTGCGGTCATCGGTAGACGTTGTCTGTCGCTGAATTGCAAGACTTATCGCATCAGTTGCAGTTCTTGGCTTGTGGTGGCCTCGGCCCGTTGCGAAGGATCTATGTATGCCGATGCCAGCATCTGCGATGCAGAATGCTAGTCTTTTTGAAGCTGACAAGTGTTGCATGCAGAAGAAGCCGCGACGAGTCTGTGCGTGTTCGAGCACGTTATCCAGGACTTCGTAAAGTGACCAGCGGAGCGCGGTGAGGACGCCGCTTTCAAAATATATCCTACTTTCAAGGTGGAGAATAATCTCAGATGTGAGAGTGAATGCTTCATCGCTGGATGAGTAGTACCAAACCTTGTTCCAATGGTAGTCACTCTTGTCGAATGCTTCCGGAGTTGCCCTGACCGGGAGGATGACATGAGTCTTCGAAATGTAACTCGACTGGCGCACTGCGTCGACTTTGTATCCCATTCGCCTGTAATGGTCAAGAATCGCTGCCATTGGCGCTAGTCCGTTTGCGTAAGCGTCTTTTGTTTTGCTCAAGTCTAGTTGTATTCGTGAGCCTGGATCAGGAAAGTTGCCCTTAATGTGCTTCTTTATTTTTGCTACGGACTCTATTCCTGACAGTCGTCGCACGTCGAATGCGATGTTGCCGACAGTTTCAGGTGATAGGTTTTGTTCCATCGGCTACCTTGAGTGAGTTCAATGGAGTAGTGCTAATTCCAAGGGTTGCGGTGTCTTCGGGCGAGAAAGTGTGCAGCCTGATTTCTGATTTATTTATAGGCGTACTTGTCTTGTAGTGTTGTTTCTGGACTTGTCGTTCGACTCTTCTTGCTTGTTACCGATGTTGTAGAATTGCCGGATAGGTCGAATGTTTGTGTTCAAGCAACGGAAGTAGCGGCGATGGTTTCGTTGAGAGTGGCGCGTTCGGGTCATTCAAGTAGTCCTTGCGGGACACGGTTTCGCTTACTGACCTCGGCTTCTTCGGATAGGCACCTTTACTGATCTGAAGTCTTCTGAATAGCGGTTGAAGAGGTGAATAGATGACGAGATCTCGGAGGCTTGGCTCTTCGTGGTCTCTGTGACGGCTAAGTTCTGCTGCTAGCCTGATGGCATGCGTGGCGCGGGTGATCAGCTCAGCATTGGGGAGCGGATTGCCTTTTATCGGCGGCGGCGTGGGCTGTCGCAGGCGGTGCTTGCTGACTTGGTGGGCCGCACCGAGGACTGGCTGAGCAAGATCGAGCGCGGCGAGCGGGACATCCGCAGGCTGGACGTGCTGGCGGAGGTCGCGCAGGCCCTGCGGGTGACGCTGGGCGACCTGCTGGGTGAGCCGGTCCTGCTGGAGGACCAGGAGAAGAACGACGACGTCCCGGCGATCCGGGATGCGCTGATGGCTCCGCGTCGGCTCTCCCGGACCTTGTTTTCTTCGGCGATGTCGCCCGAGTACATCGACCCCGCGCCGGTCGCGCAGCTGGTGGAAGGTGCCTGGTCCAGCTACCAGAACGGCGAACTCGGCCGGGTCGTCGCGGCGCTGCCCGGTCTGATCAAGACCAGCCAGGCGATGGAGGCCGCCTCGTCGGACGACGCGACGTACAAGCGGGCGTGCGCTGCGGTGTCGGCCAGGGTTCACCACCTGGCCGCGACGACGCTGAGCAAGATCGGTGAGGCTGACCTCGCGTGGATCGCGGCGGAGCGGGCGATGCAGGCCGCTGATGACGCGGATGATCCGCTGGTGCTGGCGTCGGCCGCGCGGTCGGGGACGCACGCGCTGCTGGCGGTGGGTCGCTTCGATGACGCGCTGGAGCTGGGGGACGTCGCGGCCAAGTGGCTGCTGCCGCGCATGGCCGAAGGCGATCCGGCGGCGTTGAGTCTCTACGGGATGCTCTACCTCCGGACTGCGGTGGCCGCGGCTCGGCATCAGGACCGGTCGACGGCGAATGACCTTCTCGGCCATGCGGGCCGGGCGGCTGATCAGCTCGGGGTGGACGCGAACTACTGGCAGACGGGGTTCGGCCCGGCCAACGTCGAGCTGCACCGGCTGTCGGCGGCGCTGGATCTCGGCGACGTCGGGCAAGTGATCGAGTCCGCGCCGCGCGTCAACGTCGAGCATCTGCCGGTGGAGCGGCAGGTCACGCACCTGATCGACTTCGCGCGGGCGTTGAGCTTGGTCGCGAAGGACGACGAAGCGCTTGACGCGTTGCTGGAGGCTGAGACGAAGGCACCGACTGTCGTTCGGCACAACACGATGGTGCGTGAGGTGGTGCGGTCGATGTATCGGCGTGCTCCTGCGTCGGCGGGAAAGAAGTCTTCGGCGCTGCTGGCGCTGGCTGAGCGCTGCGGCGCGGTGAGGTAGGCGGATGACGTCGCGTGTTCTCGGCCTGGTCGGTTCCGGTGCGGGCGGGGTTGAAGATCTTCTTCCGAAGCTGATCCGTCCTGCGCAGGCTGCGGGGTGGACGGTCGCGGTGACGCTGACGCCGACGGCTGGGCGCTGGTTGGCCGAGTCGGGTGCGCTGGCGGAGATCGAGGAGGCTACGGGCTACCCGGTGCGGGTCGGGCCGCGGTCGCCGTCGGAGCGCAGTCCGCATCCTGCTCCGGACTGCTACCTGGTCGCGCCGGCCTCGGCGAACGTGGTCGCGAAGATGTCGCTCGGCATCGCGGACAATCAGGCGTTGACGCAGGTCAATGAGGCCATCGGCACGCGCAACCTGCCGGTCGTGGTCTTCCCGCGCGTGAACGCGGCGCATGCGCGTCAGCCGTTCTGGGAGATGCACATCGAGAACCTGCGGCGCGTCGGCGTCGACCTGCTTTACAGTGACGATGTCTGGCCGCTGCACGAACCGCGCAGCGCTCCCGGCCGGGAACTGCCCTGGTCGGCGATGCTCGACGCGATCGAGAAGGCCGTTCCGGTCAAGAGCTGAGGCAGGTCACTCCGCTGCGGCCAACCGTTCTCGACAGAGCCTGGCCGAACCTGATTGCGGATCCTCGTACAGCCCCATTTCACGCGCTGCCTCGTCCAGCGCTCGCCAGAACGTCACACGCACGTTCACCTCGTCGCCGATCTCGACCAGGCAGTCGAACGCCAAGCCGAGTTCGTTGTGCTTGATGAAGTCGTCTGCGATCGAGAGGTCCACGTCCGGCTGGTCGCTGATGTCGGCCCGTGCCGCAGTCAGGTGTCGGCGAGTGCGGTCCCAGCTGGCGTAGAGGGTCGAGCGGTCTTCGGTCACGGGGTCATTCTGCTTGCTCCGGCGGTGCTGAGCACGCACTTATGACCTGCGCGAACCTACCCGGACAGTTTGTCCGGGTGATCTGCCTTACCTGGGTGTCTCCTGATCCCAGCGCGCCAAATCGGGCGTGCGGAAGCCGAGACATCGGGAGAGCACACATGGGCATTCACGTGGTGATTCAGCCCCTCGTCGGATACGGCGCTGCCGTCGTGTCGCCTTCCCCTGGGGTTCGCCAGCTGGTGGCCGGGGGCGATGAGACCGCGATCGTGATCCAGGTACCGGCTCGGATCGGCGGCTTGATGGACACTGCGCGGTTTGCGCGGAGCCTCGCTGTGGCCGCTGGCGAGTTCGGCGAGTGGTGCGAGACGCAGAACCGTACCCGCACTTACTCCTCTCCTCTCGGCGACCAGTGGCCGGAAGAGCGCGACTGAGCGCACAAAAACCAGAGCAGCAAAGGGAATTCAGCATGGCTATCGAAAAGGGACACCGGTTTGCGATCGACTTCGACGACGCGTTCCCGCAGGGGCTTGTGATGGTGGGCGAAGTGATTCCGGACAACGAGTATCAGTCTCGGGAGGATCGCGCGGCGGGTCGGCCGGTGCGGCAGCGCATTGACGAGGTGACCGGCAAGCGGCAGTGGAGGGCTGCGGTGACGGACCCGGGTGAGACGAAGGCGAAGCGGGCGTCGTTCGAGGTGACGTTCTTGGCGGACGTGCAGCCCGTGCCGACTACTGCGGAGGCGTTGCCGGGGATGCGGCCGATCGAGTTGGACGGGCTCACGGCTGAGCCGCGTGTCGGCGGTCAGGGCGAGTTCAAGTACCAGACGTACGTGTTCCGGGCGACCGGCTTCAAGGCTGCTGCGGCGAAGCCGTCGCGGTCTGCGTCTGCAACTGGTGACAGCAAGGCGGCGTAGATGCGTGGGACGGATATGGCGAGCCCGCGAGCCCGCGGCCTGGGCGCTGCGTTGCGGGATGCCCGGATCGAGGCGCGGTTCGGGTTGCGGGAGCTGGGACGGCGGATCGGGGTGAACCCGTCGTTGTTGTCGAACTGGGAACTCGGGCAGCGGGTCCCGACCCCGGAAGAGGTGTCGAACGTGCTGGGCGCGCTCGGCGTGACCGGGGAGCGGAAAGCTTGGATCATGCTGCTGGCGCATGGCGTGACAGGGCCGAGTTGGTCGTCGGTGGGGTCGCAGGCTGACCCGGCGCACTACACGACGTTGATCGCGCACGAGCGGGTGGCGACGGCGGTGACAGTGTGGGCTCCGCTGTTGATCCCGGATTTGTTGCAGGTACCGGATTACGCGCGGCTTGTGTTTGGCCCGGACCTGCGGGACAAGCAGAAGCTGGACCAGGTCGTGGAGAGCCGGATGGATCGCAACCGGATTCTGTTCGGCGCGGGCGCGGTGAAGGCGGAGATGTTCATCGGGTCGGAGGCGCTGCGGAACCACTTCGGGGATGCCGAGGTGATGCTGCGGCAGACGCGGTTCCTCAAGGACCTGATCGGGCTGTCGCGGACGATGACGATCCGGCTGGCTCCGAGTCAGGCGGTGACGGAGGAGGCGTTCAGCCGGTACGCGCTGAAGGACACCTCGGATGTCGTGTACTGCCCCCATCGCGCGATGGGCGTGTTCCTGGTGGGGAAGGAAGCGGCCTCGTACACGGTGACGATCGAGCGGCTGAGGGCGGCGGCGTTGTCTCCAGCGGAATCGCTGGCCCGGCTGTCGGTGGTGGTTGACCAGCTCCTGAAAGAGGCGAAGGCACAGCGGCGGGCGACTGACGCCGGGCTGAACCGGCTCCTGACCGGCGAGGAACCGACCGACGACTAGCCGGAAAACCTAAGCGAGTACTCAAAAAAGCGCACGGCGACGTGTGCTGTGTTCAACGTGCCCTGATGCGCTTGGAATTGTTCCGTATAAACGCAGAACCGGCCTCTGGCTACCAACCTTCACCGGTTCTGCGCTGTCCACTGGGAAGTGAACAATGACGAACATAACCGGTTCTGGACGGCGTGCGTCAACGGGGGTCACCCGGATGCGTTGCGCCGCATGCAAGAAGTTCGCCCGTCTCGTGCGGGGCGAGAAGAAGTGCGCGGCATGTCAAGGAATGTTGCCGCTCGACCTCACCGCGGTTGAGGGCGGTGAGCGTCGATGAACGCGGCGACGGTGTTGATCGGCGGTGCGGGCCTGGCGGTGGTGGTGTGGGTGCTGGCCAAACTCGGCCGCGCCTTCGCCGCGATAGCGGAAACCCTGGCCGCATTGGCGTTCCTCGGTCTGGCCCTGTGGGGCCTCGTGCGGGTAGGTGGCTGGATTGTTCGGCAACTGGCCACGCACTGGCGCACCTGCCTCGCCGTGCTCGCTCTCGGCGTGTGGTGGCACTGGCTCGGCTGGCCTTCGCTGGCGATCACGGCAGGCTCGGTCGGCCTGGTAGCGCTCGTGTGGCGGCTGGGCTGGCCGGTGGGATTCGAGCAGTGGTGCGGTCGCTGGGTGCGTGGCTGGTGGCTGCGCTGGGCTGTCTACGGGCGCAAGCTCCCGGGCTGGCTGCATGCCTGCGGCCTGACGGTGCGAGACGAAGCGATCCCGGTGGACGTGACCGTGAACCTCGTCTCGCGGCGACGCAAGCGCGAAGTGACGGCCCAATCTCGGCGCGACGCGGGTGTGGCCTTCCCGCGCGTGCTGGAGGTTCGTTCCGGCCCCTCGTGGGACGAGGTGCGGGTGCGGCTCGTGCCGGGCCAGACCCCGGAGGACGTCGGCGAGGCCACCCGGGCGCTGGCGACGGCTCGGCGGGTCACGCGGGTGCAGGTGCGGGAGATCTCGCCGGATGTCGTCTCCGTGGACTTCATGCGCCGGGACCTGCTGGCCTCCGCTGTGTCCTGCCTGCCGCTGCCGGACGTGGCCGAGGCGTCGGCGGTGGACTTGCGGCGGGTGTTCGCCGGTTCCACGGAATACGGGACGGCCTGGCGGCTGCCGTTGCTCGGCGGAGGTGCGCACACCCTCGTGGCGGGTGCGTCGGGTGCGGGGAAGAACTCGGTGATGTGGTCGCCGCTGGTGTCGGCTGCTCCGGCGATTCGCTCGGGGCTGGTGCGGGTGTCCGGCGTGGACCCCAAGGGCATGGAACTCGCGTACGGGCGCGGGATCTTCTGCCGGTACGCAGTCTCGGGCAAAGAGGCGTTGGAAGTGCTGGAGGCGCTGCGGGACGAGTTGGAGCGCCGCAAGCGAGCGTTCGCCGGACAGACCCGGGAAGTGCCGCTCTCACAAGAGTTTCCGCTTGAGCTGCTGGAGTTCGACGAGTTGGCGGCGCTGACCCGCTACACCGACCGCAAGACCCGCGACGCGATCACCGAACACGTCTCGGTGCTCAACACCCAGGGACGGGCGGCGCTGATCTCGGTGCGCGGCTACGTGCAGGACCCGACGAAGGAAACCGTTCCGGTGCGGGAGCTGTTCACCCGCCGCGTCTGCCTGCGCGTGACCTCGAAATCTCAGGTGTCCATGGTGCTCGGCGACGGCGCGTACGAGCGCGGGGCATGGGCCAACCGCATCCCCGAATCCACCCCGGGTGTCGGCTACGTGTGGGGCGAGGGCATCCGCGAACCCCTGCGCGTCCGCGCCGGGTGGGTCTCTGACGCGACGGTCAAGGCGCTGGAGAACTACGTCACTAACGGCGGGGCACAGGTGATCGACCTCGCCCAGAACCGCTGTGACAGCAACGGGAAGGGGGCTGCATGAACCGGCTGATGGTCTTCCTCGACGCGATCCGCGACCACCTCGACTCGTTTGCGCTGCCCCCGGCCTGTTCGGTGGAAGTGACCGCCTGGTCCTCGCCGGTCAATGTCGCCCTGGACACCGACACCCTGCCCGGTGTCGTCTCCGGGCTGGCCACCTGGTCGGCCACCCTCGACGGGCCGCGAGTCGGTTTGTGGCGGACTCCGGGCGGGACGCGGGTGCGCCTGGCGCTCACTGGTCGCACCCCGTACGGCATCCCGGTCTACGTCTGGGGCTACGTGCCGTTCGACCCGGCGACGTTCCCTGACCTGCCTGTGCAGACGGATCAGGAGATGCCGGTCTGGCTGCTACGGCAGTGGGCGCGGGCCGGAGAGGAGGCGGCCTGATGACCCCCTCCGAACAGAAACATGCTGGTCAGGGAATGCCGGCCAAGCTTGCGGGGCCTGCATGGTCCAGCTCCGCGGCTAGCGGCGAAACCGCTGGTCAGCCCATGCCGGCAAGCGGATCGCGGCAGAAAATCCGCGGTGCCCTCGCGGCCGACGTGGTGAAGGCGACCGCCGAACAGCACGGGGTGTGCGTGCGGCCCTTCACGATGGAGGTCGCCGACACCGACACCGGGGAGCTGCGCTACGTCCCGGTGCCGTGCGGCTCCACGGTGGAATCGGTGTGCCTGCCCTGTGCCCGCAAGGCCAAGGCCCTGCGGCAGGCCCAGTGCCGGGAAGGCTGGCACCTGACCGAAGAACCCGTGATCACCCGCGCGGAACCGACCGAGACGCAACGGGAGCTGCTGACCTGCCGGGCAGATCTGGCCGCGCACTACCGGGAAGCCATCGAGGCCGGGAACGAACCGGAGGCCGAGGAACTGCGCGCCGAAGTGTCCACCGTGGACGCGGAGCTGCGGGAATCGGGCATGACGGGGCGGCTTCCATCCCCCGACGCATCCACCAAGAAGCCGGTGAAGCGGTCCACGCGTCGGCGGCAGGACGCACCGAACCTGCCCCGCAAGAAGGTCGCCAAAACCACCGTGGGGCGGGAGTTCGCCGGGCGGTTCCGGCCCTCGATGTTCGTCACGCTCACCTGCGACACCTACGGCCGCGTGCGTCCGGACGGTTCCCCGGTCGACCCCGCGTCGTACGACTACCGGCGGGCGGCTCGGGACGCGGTGCACTTCGCCGCGCTGGTGGACCGGTGGTGGCAGAACCTCCGCCGGGTCGTCGGGTTCGACGTGCAGTACTTCGCGACCGTGGAACCTCAGAAACGCGCCGCACCACACCTGCATACCGCGTTGCGGGGAGCGATCTCGCACGAGGTCATCCGGCTCGTGACCGAAGCGACCTACCACCAGGTGTGGTGGCCCAACCACGACGAGATGGTCTACGGCGGGGACCGCAAACCCTTGTGGGACCCCGATGTTCGTTCCTTTGTGGACCCCGACACCCGGGAGCCGCTGACGGCGTGGGACGACGCGGTGGAAGCGGTGGAGGAACCGGCGCACGTCGTGCGGTTCGGGCGACAGGTGCACTCGAAGGGAATCCTCGGCGGCACCGAGGAAGCCGGGCGGCACATCGGCTACCTGACCAAATACCTCACCAAATCCACCGGCGAAGTGGTCGACGCCGAGACGGCCGCCCAGCGTGACCACCACGACCGGTCGCACGCGGAGCTGGCGGTCACCCCGTGTTCGCCGCGCTGCCCGGTGTGGCTGCTCTACGGCATCAACCCCAAGGGGGCCAACGGAAAAACGACTCCGGGGCACTGCCGGGGGCGTGCGCATCGACGGACCACGCTCGGACTGCCCGGCCGTCGAGTGCTGGTGTCGCGCAAGTGGTCCGGCAAGACCGTGGCCGACCACAAGGCCGACCGCGTGGGGTTCGTGCTGTCTGCCCTGGCGGCGGTCGGGATCGAGAAATCGCGCCCTGATCCGGAAAAGCAGGTGTGGCGCAAGGTTGAGCCCGGCGACCCGCACTGTCCACCCCGGGACCAGCTCGTCATGCGCGCCATCGCCGAGCGCCGTGCCTGGAAGGCCGAGTACGAAGCGGCCCGGCTCGCTGCGTCCGGATCACCGCCCGAGCCGCCGGAAACTTCGGCAACTCCGGCGCTGGCGGCCTGACCAGGGGAGGGGGAGACATGAACAACAACCCGCGTGTGCGGCTGGTCAGCGTCGAGGGCTTGTGGAGCCCCGAAGACCTTTCCGCCTACCTCGGCATTCCGGAGGACACGCTCAAGGACTGGCGGCACAAGAACTATGGCCCGCCGTGGCGGCGGATGGGAAAACACGTCCGCTACGACCCGGCCGCTGTCCGGGGCTGGCTCGACGGCCCCGAGACCATGCCTGCTGCATAGGGGGGAGGAAATCTGATGGCGCACATTCAAGATCGTTGGTTTAGCGACAAGATCGACCCCGAAACCGGTGAGGTCGTCCTCGATGCCAAGAACAAGCCGGTTCAGGAGCGCACCAAACGTTACGGCCAAGGCGCGCGGTACCGGGTGCGTTGGACCCAACCGGACAAGTCGGAGGCGTCCCGGTCGTTCCCGGACAAGAAGCTCGGTGCGGCGAAAGAGTTCAAGACCAAGATTGAGAACGAGCTTTACGCGGGGGTGTACCGGGATCCGAACGCGGGCAAGGAAGCATTCCGGTCCTATGCCATGCAAGTACTGAAGAGTCGTCCGCTCGGCGAATCATCGTTGAACACGATGACCTCCCAGCTCGACAAGTACGTGTTCCCGTTCTTCGGGGACGACCGCAGTCTCGATGCGTGCGAGAGTTCTGACCTTGCGCGCAAGTGGCTGGCTTGGCTCAACGACAGCGAACGGAACCTCTCGGGGACTTACCAGCGCCAGGTGTTCGACCTCGTGCTGTCCATTTGGGACGCAGCGGTGGTTGACGAGAAGATGCGGCTCAACCCGCTCAAGAAGGCGACCATTCCCCGGCCGAAGGCGACGACCAAGGAGGTTCAGGTCTGGCCGGAGAAGAGGGTCCATGCCGTCGAAAAGGCCATCGAGGACCGGTTCAGGCCAGCGGTCGTCATCGGTGCGGGTCTCGGGTTGCGTCCGGGCGAGGTGCTGGCGTTCAGTCCGGACAACATCGACCGGGAGAAGATGGTCTACCGGTGCACTCGGCAGCTCGTGGTGATCAAGGGCGTGCAGAAGTTCAAGCTTCCGAAAGGGCGGAAGGTGCGGGAGATCCCGCTCGGCTACGGGCTGCTGGAGAAGATCGACGCCTACATCGAGAAGTACCCGCCCGTCGCGGTCACGCTCCCGTGGGGCGAGCGGGACGGGCAGGCGTACGAGACGGTCAATCTGCTCATGACCAAGCCGAGCGGCGTGCCGTACAAGAACCAGTCGTTTCACATGGGCGTGTGGTTGCCCGCGTTCGTCGCGGCTGGGCTTGCCTATGTCGCTGACCGGGACGGCATGCACGCGCTCCGGCATCTGTTCGCATCGTTGATGCTGTCACGTGGGGTGAGCATCAAAGAACTCTCTGCCTATCTCGGGCATTCGAGTGAGGCGTTCACGCTCCGTGTCTATACCCATCTGATGGAGACAAGTTACGACCGGGCTCGTGCGGCGATCGACAGTGTGTTCCGTCCAGCGGCCGACCTCGCGTCGGCGGCCTGAGTGTGCGGCTGACGGCCCAGAGACGGCCCAGACCCCACTTTCGGCCCCTATCTAGTCATAAATCCCCAGGTCAACCGGTACAGGATGCTTCCTTCTGGTAAATGTGCTACTTGTCACAGTGCACCGCGCGAGGCAGAGTCGTACTTGGCGACGTTGATCGTCACCCGAACTGCCGGCCCCACCATCAGGGAGGCTTCCGATGTCCACCACAGAGATCGCCGAACTCCGGCGCACCATCGGCCAGTTGCGGCAGTGCGTGGGCGCATTGCGATCGCGCTACGGCGACGCGTCCGCGGTGCGCCGGCTGGCCAACGACGTCGAGCGGCTCGACATCGACACCGCCGATCTGGACGGGCACCCGCCCGCTGTGCCCGCGCAGGCGAAGCCTGTCGAACGCGTGCCTGTCCCCGATACTCCCTACGATCCGGCGCTGTGGAGCGGCGCTGACGACGAAGGTGTCGGTGGCTACAAGCGCGACCAGCGGTGAGCGCCCCCGCTGACAACGACGTCAGCCGCGCCCGCACCGGTGTTCGAGCGCCGGGGCGGGCGCGCCTCGCCGCCCGGACACTGCGCACCGACCGGTGGTGGCTGTCGCCCCTGCTCACTGTGCTGGGGCTGGCCACTTTCGTCGTTTACGCGACAGTCCGGGCATTCGTGCGCACCGCCTACTGGGTGCCCGAATACCACTACCTGACGCCGTTCTACTCGCCCTGCGTGTCCACTTCCTGCGTCCCGGGCTCGAGCCACTTCGGGCACTGGTTCGGCGAGATGCCGTCCTGGCTGCCGCTCGGCGTGCTCGTGCTGCCGTTCCTGCTCGGGTTCCGGTTGACCTGCTACTACTACCGCAAGGCCTACTACCGCTCGGTGTGGTTTTCCCCGCCGGCCTGCGCGGTCGCCGAACCGCACGCGCGCTACACCGGAGAGACGCGGCTGCCGCTGATCGTGCAGAACGTGCACCGGTACTTCTTCTACGTCGCGTGCGTCGTTTCGCTCGTCAACACCTACGACGCCATCGTCGCCTTCCAGAGTCCCACCGGGTTCGGCTTCGGGCTCGGCAACGTGATTCTCGTGCTGAACGTCGTGCTGCTGTGGGCGTACACGCTGTCCTGCCACTCGTGCCGGCACGTCACCGGCGGGCGGCTCAAGCATTTCTCGAAACATCCCGTCCGGTACTGGATCTGGACGCAGGTCACGAAGCTCAACACCCGGCACATGGCCCTCGCGTGGACGACGCTCGGCACGCTCGTGCTGACCGACTTCTACGTGATGCTCGTGTCCAGCGGCGCGATCTCGGACCTGCGATTCGTGGGCTGACCCCCGGAAATCCAGCAGCGCAAGGCAGTTCTCCCCAGCTCGTGAGGTGGCTTATTCCATGACCGAGGTCGAACGGCACAGCTACGACGTGGTGGTGATCGGTGCCGGCGGCGCCGGTCTGCGCGCGGTGATCGAAGCGCGCGAACGCGGTTTCAGCGTCGCGGTGGTGTGCAAATCCCTTTTCGGCAAAGCGCACACGGTGATGGCCGAGGGCGGCTGCGCGGCGTCGATGGGCAACGCGAACTCGAACGACAACTGGCAGGTGCACTTCCGCGACACCATGCGCGGCGGGAAATTCCTCAACAACTGGCGGATGGCCGAGCTGCACGCCCGGGAAGCGCCGGACCGCGTCTGGGAACTCGAGACGTACGGCGCGCTGTTCGACCGCACCGCGGACGGGCGGATCAGCCAGCGCAACTTCGGCGGGCACACGTATCCGCGGCTCGCGCACGTCGGCGACCGGACCGGGCTCGAGCTGATCCGCACTATGCAGCAGAAGATCGTTTCGCTGCAACAGGAAGACTTCAAGAAGTACGGCGACTACGAGGCGCGGATCAAGGTCTTCGCCGAGTGCACGGTCACCGAACTGCTGCTGGACAACGGCGCGATCGCCGGTGCGTTCGGCTACTGGCGCGAGAGCGGCCGGTTCGTGCTGTTCGAGGCGCCCGCGGTGGTGCTCGCGACGGGCGGCATCGGCAAATCGTTCAAGGTGACGTCGAATTCGTGGGAGTACACCGGCGACGGGCACGCGCTGGCGCTGCGCGCCGGCGCGAAGCTGATCAACATGGAGTTCGTGCAGTTCCACCCGACCGGGATGGTCTGGCCGCCGAGCGTCAAGGGCATCCTCGTCACCGAGGGCGTGCGCGGCGACGGAGGGGTGCTCAAGAACTCCGAGGACAAGCGGTTCATGTTCGAGTACGTGCCCGAGGTGTTCAAGGGCCAGTACGCGGACAGCGAGGACGAGGCCGACCGCTGGTACACCGACCAGGAGAGCAACCGCCGCACGCCGGACCTGCTGCCGCGCGACGAGGTGGCGCGGGCGATCAACTCCGAGGTCAAGGAGGGGCGCGGATCCCCGCACGGCGGCGTGTTCCTCGACATCGCGAGCCGGTTGCCCGCCGAGGAGATCCAGCGGCGGCTGCCCTCGATGTACCACCAGTTCAAGGAACTCGCCGACGTCGACATCACCAAGGAGGCCATGGAGGTCGGCCCCACCTGCCACTACGTGATGGGCGGTGTGGAGGTCGACCCGGACACCGGCGCGGCGAGCGTCCCCGGCCTGTTCGCGGCGGGGGAGTGCTCCGGCGGCATGCACGGGTCGAACCGGCTCGGCGGCAACTCGCTGTCCGACCTGCTCGTGTTCGGCCGGCGGGCCGGACTGGGCGCGGCGTCCTATGTGGACGGACTCAAGGACCGGCCCGCGGTCTCGCAGTCCGATGTGGACGCGGCGGCCGTGATGGCGCTCGAGCCGTTCAACCCGCCTGCCGACGGTGCGCCGGAGAATCCGTACACGCTGCACACCGAGCTGCAGCAGTCGATGAACGATCTCGTCGGCATCATCCGCAAGGCCGGGGAAATCCGGCAGGCGCTGGACAAGCTCGCGGACATCCGCGGCCGGGTCGGTCAGGTGACGGTGGAGGGCCACCGGCAGTTCAACCCCGGCTGGCACCTCGCGCTCGACCTGCGGAACATGCTGCTGGTGAGCGAATGCGTCGCCCGCGCGGCGCTGACCCGCACCGAAAGCCGCGGCGGCCACACCCGCGACGACTATCCGTCCATGGACGCGGAATGGCGGCACCGGCTGCTCGTCTGCTCCGCGCGCCCGGGCGACAACCCGCTCGTGCCGGACGTCGACGTGTCGGTGGAGGAGCAGGTGCCGATGCGGCCGGACTTGCTCGAGCTGTTCGAACTCGACGAACTGGGCAAGTACTTCACCGACGGCGAGCTGGAGACCCACCCCGGGAGGACCGCGTGAGCTACCAGGCGAAGTTCCGCGTGTGGCGAGGCGACGCGACCGGCGGCGACCTGCAGGACTTCACCGTGGAGGTGAACGAGGGCGAGGTCGTGCTCGACATCATCCACCGGCTGCAGGCCACCCAGGCCGCCGACCTCGCGGTGCGCTGGAACTGCAAGGCAGGCAAATGCGGCTCCTGCTCGGCGGAGATCAACGGCAGGCCGCGGCTGATGTGCATGACGCGCATGTCGACGTTCACCGAGGCCGAGATCGTGACGGTCACGCCGATGCGCACCTTCCCGGTGATCCGCGACCTCGTGACCGACGTGTCGTTCAACTACACGAAGGCGCGCGAGATCCCGTCCTTCACCCCGCCGGAGGGGCTCAAGCCCGGCGAGTACCGGATGCAGCAGGTGGACGTCGAGCGCTCGCAGGAATTCCGCAAGTGCATCGAGTGTTACCTGTGCCAGAACACCTGCCACGTCGTGCGCGACCACGAGGAGAACAAGGAGAGCTTCGCCGGGCCGCGCTACCTCATGCGGATCGCCGAACTGGAGATGCATCCGCTGGACGTCGCCGACCGCCGCGACGCCGCCCAGGACGAGCACGGGCTCGGGTTCTGCAACATCACCAAATGCTGCACTGAGGTGTGCCCGGAAGGCATCCACATCACCGACAACGCACTGATCCCGATGAAGGAACGCGTCGCCGACCGCAAGTACGACCCGATTGTCTGGCTAGGGGACAAGCTGTTCCGCCGCAATCGGTGACGTCCGCTGCCGCGGTGGCTGGGTTCGCGGGTGCGGGCCGGGTGGCGTGACGGCTGCGGGCTTGTCCCGTTCGCGGGAGGCCAGGGCTGCTTTCGCGGGTGGCGGGCTTGCTTGGCCACGGCAGCGGCCTTGCCCTCTTGCGGACGGCGGTTCCGTGCCCTCGGCGACCGCGGGTGTCTGCAGTTGCCGACGGCAGGCTGGCTCGCAGGCGTCGAGCAGGGCGCGGGCGTCGACAGCGGGCTTGCTTTCTCGCGGGGGGTGAGCGGACGCTGTTGGCGACAGCGAGCATGCTCTCTCGCAGGCGGCGGGCCTGCGATGTTGCCGACAGGAGCCTTGCTCTCCCGCAGGCGGCGGGCATACACAGTGCCGACAGTGGCCTTGCCCGTTCGGAGACCGCTGGCCGGGGCTCTCGCAGACGCGGTCCACTACGCGCATGCGCTGCGGGCGTATTCAGGCGTATTCAGGCGTATTCAGTTGTGGGTGGGCAATAGGCAGTCCTCCTGGCAGCTGATGAGTCTGGTCGTGATGGTGGGTCACCGGGACGGTCCCAACGGCCTGCTCCTGGCAGCTGGCTCCCGAGCGGAACGTCGCGATTCCCGGGCAGCGTGATCTCACCGCGCGCAGGCAAGATCGCACTGACCAATGCGCTGGCCAACGCACTGGGAGAGAAAGGGAATCGCGACGGCCGCCACGAGAACGCTCGCGGGCTCACATCACATGCGATGTACTTACTTCAACAAAATCAACGTTAGCAGCACCCGCGACCGGACGGCATCACTCGATCGGTTCGACCACGACGGGGCCGATTTCCGTTGCGGTCAAAGGACTTCCCGGAAGGACAAGAAACAATGATCACCGGTGCCCACGTCATCCTCTACAGCAAAGACGCAGCAGCAGACCGAGAGTTCCTCAGGGACGTACTGGACCTAGGACACGTAGACGCAGGCGAAGGCTGGCTCATCTTCCGTTTGCCCCCAACAGAACTAGCCGTGCACCCAACCGAAGGAGCGCCGCACCAAGAGCTCTACCTGATGTGCGACGACCTAGACGAAACAGTCCGGCAGCTAACCGCAAAGGGAGCCGAAGTGGAGAGCGAGGCGACCACAGCATCCTGGGGCACACGAGCATCGATCCGCCTCCCCGGCGGCAGCGTGCTGCCCCTGTACCAGCCGCGGCACCCGACAGCGCACGGCTGAAACAAGAAACCCCCGGCGCCGCAAGGAAAGCAGCGCCAGGGGTTTCAAGAGAAACGGAACGAACCGTCAGCCAGGTCCAGCGCCACCGATCACGTTGCTGCCCGCGGCAGCGGTGAGCCCCGCCTGCTCGATGCCGGCGTCCGTGTCGATGTGCTTCTTGCTGCGCCGGTTGCGCCGCTCCAGGTACGTCGCGAGCGCGGTCAGCAGCAGGCACATCGCGATGTAGATCGCGGCGGCCACGAGGGTCGACGGGACGATCGGGCGGCCGAAGGCGCCCTGGCTGCCGATGTAGCGGGCGTAGTACAGCAGCTCCGGGTACGTCACGAGGAAGCCGAGCGCGGTGTCCTTGAGCAGCACGACCAGCTGGCTGATGATCGTCGGCAGCATCGCGCGCAGCGCCTGCGGCAGCAGAACCGTGAACATCACCTGGGTCTTGCGCATGCCGAGCGCGTACGCGGCTTCGCTCTGGCCCTTCGGCAGGGACAGGATGCCTGCGCGGAAGACCTCCGCCAGCACCGAGCCGTTGTACAGCGTCAGGCCGAGCACCACCGCGAACAGCGGCGACGTGTCCACGCCGAGGGTCGGGAGGCCGTAGTAGAACAGGAACATCAGGATCAGCAGCGGGATCGCGCGGAAGAACTCCACGACGAACGTGCAGATCCCGCGCACCCACGCGTGATCGGACAGCCGTCCGGCGGCGAAGACCGCGCCGAACACGATGGCCAGCACCGCGCCCAGTGCGAAGGCCTTCACGGTCGCCAGCACGGCGTTCGCGAGGTCGCTCTGCACCTGGGAGTACTGCAGCCACTCCCATTTGCGTCCGGCGAACTGTCCGCTGTCGACGAAGCGGTAGATGATGAACGCGATCAGCGCCGCGACCACGACGATGCCCAGCACCGCGTAGATCCGGTGCCGCACCCGCGCTTTCGGGCCCGGGGTGTCGAAAAGAACCGTGCTCATCGGGCCACGCTCCAGCGCTTCTCCAGGCTGCGCTGCACCAGCGACAGCACCGACACGAGGATGATGAAGCCGAGTGCCACCCACAGCAGCGCGATCATCTGGTTGTCGCCGCGCTCGGACACGTACTGCCGGATCGCGCCGGCCTCGGCGACCGAGAACCCGCTGGCGATCGTCGTGTTCTTCAGCAGCGCGATGAGCATGCTGACGAGCGGCGGGACGACCGACCGCAGCGCCTGCGGCAGGACGATGCCGCCGAGGATCTGCCCGGACGACAGGCCCAGCGCGCGGCCCGCCTCGGCCTGGCCGATCGGCACCGTGTTGATGCCCGAGCGCACGACCTCGCAGATGAACGCCGACGTGTAGATCGTCAGCGCCACCGCGGCGGTCGGGAAGTAGTCGATCTTGACGATGTCGAGCAGCGGGTAGGCGAACACGAGGAACGCGAACACCAGCGTCAGCGGCGTGTTGCGCAGGACGGTGACGTAGGTCGTGCCGATCGCGCGCAGCACCGGGACCGGGCTCACCCGCAGCATCGCGAGGAACGTGCCCAGCACCAGGCTGCACGCCCCCGCGATCAGGAACAGTTCGATCGTGGTGAGAAAGAACGGACCGAAGAGGTCCAGATTGTCGAGCAGGACGTCCATGGAGCCTTCCCCGCGTCCGTGTGCCGATAGTGGGTGTACCGCGGCCGGTGGGCGAAAGCTTCGCCCACCGGCCGCCGGGTCAGATCAGTACCGCTCGATGGCAGGCGGCGTCGCGGGCGCGCCGGACTTGCCGAGGGTCGCGTCGTAGATCTTCTTCCAGGTGCCGTTGGTCTCGGCGGCCTGCAGCAGGTCGTCGATCTTGTCGCGCAGCACCTTGTCGTCCTTGTTCAGGCCGATGCCGTAGGGCTCCTTCGAGAACGGCTTGCCGACGACCTTGAAGGTGTCCGGGTCCTGCGCCGCGTAGCCCTTGAGGATCGCGTCGTCGGTGGTGACCGCGTCGACGTCCTTCGTCTGCAGCTTCTCGACGCACTGCGAGTACTTCTGGAACTCGACGATCTGGTCGGTCAGCTTCTGCTCGCGCACGCGCTGGATCGGGGTCGACCCGGTGACCGAGCAGACCTTCTTGCCCTTCAGCGTCTCCGGGCCGGTGATCGAGTTGTCGTCCTTGCGCACCAGCAGGTCCTGCCCGGCCTGGAAGTACGGGCCGGCGAACGACACGAGCTTCTTGCGCTTGTCGCTGATGGTGTAGGTGCCGACGTAGAGGTCGACCTGGCCGTTGGAGATGGCCTGCTCGCGGGCGCCCGAGTCGACCGTCGTGTACTTGATCTTGTCCTCGCCGAAGCCGAGGCCCGCCGCGACCATCCGGGCGATCTCGATGTCGAAGCCCTGGAACTTGCCGGTCTTCGGGTCCTTCTGGCCCAGTTCGGGCTGGTCGTCCTTGACGCCGATGGTGATCGTGCCCGCGTTCTTGATCTTCGTGAAGGTCGGCGAGCCGTCGAGCTTGACGTCCTTGGCCACCTCGTAGGTGGGCAGCGGCGCGGCGCTCGCGTTGTTGTCCCCGCCGGGGCCGGCCGGGGTGCCTTCCTTGCCGCAGGCCGTGAGCAGCAGCCCGCCGGCGAGCAGAGCGGCCGCGAGGGTGCGGATCCTCATGTCAGTCTCTCCAATATCTGTCCGGGAAACATCTGTCCGGGAACGTCGGGACCGGTCCGGGTACGGCCGATTACAGCCATCCCGGACGCGGAGCGCCGGGGGATTCCCCCGAACGGGTCAGTGGGTCAGGATCTTGCCGAGGAAGTCCTTCGCGCGGTCGGACTTCGGCTTGGTGAAGAACTCCTCCGGCGTCGTGTCCTCGACGATCTCGCCGTCGGCCATGAAGATGACCCGGTCGGCGGCGCGGCGGGCGAAGCCCATCTCGTGGGTGACCACGAGCATGGTCATGCCGTCCTTCGCCAGGCCGGTCATCACGTCCAGCACCTCCTGGACCATTTCCGGGTCCAGCGCCGAGGTCGGCTCGTCGAACAGCATCACCTTGGGCTTCATCGCGAGCGCGCGGGCGATCGCGACGCGCTGCTGCTGGCCGCCGGACAGCTGGGCGGGGTACTTGTCGGCCTGGTTCGCGATGCCGACGCGCTCGAGCAGTTCCATCGCGCTCTTGCGGGCCTCGGCCTGCGCGGTCTTGCGCACCTTCACCGGCGCGAGCATGACGTTCTCGAGGATCGTCTTGTGCGCGAACAGGTTGAACTGCTGGAAGACCATCCCGACGTCGGCGCGCAGCGAGGCGAGCGCCTTGCCCTCCTCGGGCAGCGGCACGCCGTCGACGGCGATCTCGCCGGAGTTGATCGGCTCGAGCCGGTTGATCGCGCGGCACAGCGTCGACTTGCCCGACCCGGACGGCCCGAGCACGACGACGACCTGGCCGCGCGGCACCTCGAGCGTGATCTCGCGCAGCACGTGCAGCTCGCCGAAGTACTTGTTCACGGCGGCCGCCTTGATCATCGGCGTCGCCACCTCGGTGGTCATCGTGGCCTCCAGAGCTCCGTTGGTCGTCGGCGTCCGCGGAACCGGGGTTCCGCAACGCTTGCGGAAACCTACTACCGGGACATCTCTTGTAAAGACGGCTTGAGCAATACTTAGGGTTTCAACTACGTATCGGATGCGGCCGTCGGGGCGGCGTTCAGCCTAGTCCGGACTGTGGCGGCCGCCACGCACCGTGTCCGCGGGGCGTGGCGCCCTAGAGTCCGGCTACCGTGGTCTGGATCACCGGGGAGGAGCAAGCGTGCGCGTGCTGCTGGTGGAAGACGACGACCGGGTCGCCGGGGCGCTCGTGCCCGCGCTGGTCCGCCGCGGGCTCACCATGCAGCGGCTGCCGTCCGGGGCCGGGGTGCTCGACCGGGTCCACGACGTCGACGTGATCCTGCTCGACCTGGGGCTTCCCGACGTCGACGGCGTGGTGCTGTGCCGGCAGATCCGCGCGGTCAGCGACGTCGCGGTGATCGTCGTGTCCGCGCGCGGCGAGGTGAACGACCGCGTGCACGGCCTGCGCGCCGGCGCCGACGACTACCTGGTCAAGCCGTACGACGTGGAGGAGCTGCTCGCGCGCGTCGAAGCGGTGCGCCGGCGGCGGGTCGAACGGCCCGCGCCGTCCGTGCCGGTGGTGGAGGTCGGCGACGTCCGGATCGACCTCGCCCGGTACGAGGTGCTGGTGGCGGGCGAGCCGATCGCGTTGTCCCGCAAGGAGTTCCAGGTGCTCGCGCTGGTCGCGGCGGCGGGCGGCGCGGTGTGCTCGCGCGAACAGGTGCTGAACGAGGTGTGGGGGCACCGCGGCGCGGCCGAGAGCCGTTCGCTGGACGTCCATGTCGCCACCCTGCGCACCAAACTCGGCCGTCCGGCGCTGATCGAGACGGTGCGCGGCGTCGGCTACCGGCTGGGCAACGGACGGGACTGACCGGTGCGCGTCCGGCTGCAGGGCATCGTCGTCACGCTCGTCGCCCTGCTCGTGTTCGGGCTCGGCATCCCGCTCGCGCTCAGCATCGCGAGCAGCCTCCAGCAGAAGCTCTTCCTCGACCGGCTCACCGACACCTCGCGGTTCGCCTCGCTCGCCCAGCGTCCGCTGCTCGACAACGAGCTCGGGCTGCTTGAACCCAAACTGCGCCGGTACACCGAGGTGTACGGCGTGAAAGTGGTCGTGGTGAACCAGGACGGCGAGCCGGTGCTGAGCTCTGTGGGCGGCGCCGTCGACCGGACCGCGATCCGGGTGCCGGTGAACGAGGCGCTCGCCGCCCGTCCGCCCGAAGCCGGGCCGCTGCTGATGCCGTGGGCGAGCAAACCGCTGGTGCTGGCCGAGCCGATCCTCATCGACGGCGAGGTGCGCGGCGCGGTGGTGACGGAGTCCGCGACCGATCACGTCCGCACCCAGTTGCTGTGGCAGTGGCTGCTGCTGGCCGCGTGCGCGCTGGTCGCGTTCGGGCTCGCGCTGCTCGTGGCGCTGCCGGTGGTGCGCTGGACGCTGCGCCCGGTGCGGCGGCTGGACGAGGCCACCGGCGCGCTGGTCGCGTCCGTGGTCAGCGGCCGGGAAGCGGAGCCGGTGGGGGAGAGCGGCGGCCCGCCGGAGCTGCGGCAGCTGGGACGGTCGTTCGACCGGATGGCGGCGAGTGTCTCGGAAGCGCTGGCCGCGCAGCGCGCGTTCGTCGCCGACGCCTCGCATCAGCTGCGCAATCCGTTGACCGCGTTGAAGATCCGGCTGGGAAACCTCGACGGCCAGGTCACCGACGAAGCCGCGGCGGCCGATCTCGAAGCGGCGCAGGTGGACGCCAAGCGGCTGAACCAGATCCTCGACGAGCTGCTGTCCATGGCCCGCGCGGAATCCGCCGGCGGCGAGCTGGTTTCCGAAGACCTCGCCGAGGTGATCGCCGATCGCGTCGCCGACTGGTCGGTGGTCGGGGCGGCTCGCGAGGTCTCGCTGGAGAGCGCGGTGGACGTCGACGGCGCACGCGTGCTCGTGCCGCCGAGGGGGCTGGAGGTCGTGCTCGACGCATTGCTGGACAACGCGCTCAAGTTCAGCCCTTCCGGTACTTCCGTCGAGGTGGCCGCGAGCGTTGCCGAGGACCGGGTGACGGTTTCGGTGCGCGACCACGGGCCTGGGCTGCGCGAGGACGAGCTCGAGCGGGCGGTCGACCGGTTCTGGCGGAGCACGGCGCATCAGAACGTCCCCGGATCGGGGCTGGGGCTGGCGATCGTGACCGAGATCGTCCGGCATTCCGGCGGGGAGATCCAGCTGTCCCTGCCGGAAGGCGGCGGGTTGCGGATCGCGATGGACTTCCCGGTCGAGGAGCGCTGACGACGGTCGACGTCCTTGCGTCGGGGTCGTGACGGCGACGCGCGCGTGGAGCGGGCCGCGTTTGACGTCCGTGAGGGCCACCCTGAGGGAATCTGATTCCCTCAGGGTGGCCCTCACGACATCCGCGCCAGCCCAATCGCGCCCATCGACGGAGGGCGGCTTCCGCTGGCACACCAGCGGAACAACTGGAAGCGGTGACGGCGGCCGGGGCCTCGTCATCATGGTCGCGCGCTAGACCTTCTCCGCGCGGTAATACGCCAGCGCGCCGGGATGCAATGGCAGCGGTCCGGTCTCGATGCCCGGATGCACGTCGATCGACAGCGCCGCCCGGTTGACCGCCGCGAGCTGCGGGCGGGCGTCGTACAGGCCCTTGGTGAGCGCTTCGGCGACGTCGGCGGACATCGAGGTGGGCACGACCAGGAAGTTCGGCACCACGAGCGTCGTGACCGGGCCGGGCTGGTCGTAGGTGCTGCCGGGGATGGTCGCGGTGCCGTACACCGGGCTGAACCGCTGCATGCCCGGCATCAGGTTGGACATGTCGAGCAGCCGCAGCCCGACCTTGCGGTTGTACTCGGTGATCAGCGGCGTCGGCAGCCCGCCGGACCAGAACATCGCGTCGACCTTGCGGTTCTCCAGCGCGGTGAGCGAGTCCTCCAGGCTCAGCTGGTTGACCGAGACCGCGCCTTTCAGCCCGGCTACCTGCAGCACCCGGTCGGCGATGTATTCGACGCCCGACTCCGGGGAGCCGACCGCGATGTGGCGGCCGCGCAGCATGGAGACCGAGGTGTAGGGCGAGTCCTTGCGGACGACGATGTGCAGGTAGTCGTCGTGGATGCGGGCCAGCGCGGCGAGCTTGCCGGGGTGCGCGGCCGCCGCGTCCGCGGCCAGGTCCGCGGCGACGAACGCGACGTCCGCGCCCCCGGAAAGCACTCGGTTGAGGTTGTCGCGCGACCCCTGGGTGGCGAGCACCTCGGGCGTCTCGATGCCGAGTTCGCCCGCCCACGCCGACGCCAGCGGCCCGGCCAGATCGTGGTAGACGCCGCCCACCGACCCGGCCGCGACGCGCAGGTGCAGGTTCGCGAAGCTCGGCCCGCACCCGCTCAGCAGCACCGTGAGCACTGCCAGCGCCGCCGTCAGCCTCCATCGCATGCAGCGATGGTGCCAGAGGTCAGCCGGTGACGTCGGCCAGGCTGTCGCCCATCCGGATCTTGCTGAACCACTGCGTCGCCGTCTCGTCGGCCTGGTGGTAGACGCCCCACTTCAGGTAGTTCCGCGTTCCGTCGATCGTGGTTCCGGTGTAGGTGGTGGACCCGTCGGAGAACGTCTGCCGTTTGCCGTCGAACCAGAACTGGATGGTGCCCTGGGTGCGGTCGGTCGAGATCCGGAACGCGATGTCGTGCCACTCGTCGTTCGAGACCGGCGCGTTCCACAGCTTGACGCTGGTGTGGTCGGTCGTCCACTCCTCCAGCTGGAGTTTGCCGCCGGAAATCTTGAGGACGATCGGATGGTTCGCGGTGCCGGTGCTCGGGCTGCATTTCAGCTGGAACACGTACCGGCTGGTGGAGTCGGTGATCCGGTACTTCGACGACCAGCCGAGGTAGAACGTCTTGCCCGCGGCTAGATCCGGGCCGACCGCCTCGCAGCGCTCCTCCTGGGCGAGCTGCTCGGCGACCCACACCTTGCCCTTCGCGGCGTCGGTCGCGGTCTTGAAGTGGCCGTCGGCGCACTGGACCGAGTTGAACGCGCCGGGGCCGTCGGCGGGGTCGGCCTGCCAGGTGACCGAGAGGGGAGCCGGGGCTGCGGCCACTGGCGCGACCACGGCGAGTGTGCTCGCGACAACTGCCGCTGAGCAGGCGAAAACCTTGCGCACATTTCCTCCTGGGCGGCGGCGGTCCGATTCGGAACAATGGCGGTGATCTTATCTTCGGGCGGGCGCGGAAAACAATAGCGAAAATTGTTTGCCGACGACCGTTCCGGCGCATTTCCGTTCCCGGTCAACGGCACATTTCCCGATTAGCGGAATACGTGGCGGACCGCGTCGCATAACGTCCGCCGACCGGGTGCCGGGTCCGGCGCGGGACCCGGGGTTTAGGCTGGAGCGCGATGAACGCGAAAACGTACCAGATCCGCACGTTCGGCTGCCAGATGAACGTGCACGACTCCGAACGGCTCGCCGGGCAGCTCGAGGAAGCCGGCTACGTCCCCGCTCCCGGGCAGGCGAAGCCGGATCTGGTCGTGTTCAACACCTGCGCCGTGCGGGAGAACGCGGACAACAAGCTCTACGGCACCCTCGGGCACCTCCGCCCGGACAAGGTCGCCAATCCGGACATGCAGATCGCCGTCGGCGGGTGTCTCGCGCAGAAGGACCGCGGCGACATCGTCAAGCGCGCGCCGTGGGTCGACGTCGTCTTCGGGACGCACAACATCGGTTCGCTGCCGGCGCTGCTGGAGCGCGCGCGGCACAACGCCGAGGCCGAGGTCGAGATCCTCGAATCGCTCGAGACGTTCCCGTCCACGCTGCCCGCGCGCCGCGAATCGTCCTATGCGAGCTGGGTGTCGGTTTCGGTCGGCTGCAACAACACCTGCACCTTCTGCATCGTGCCGTCGCTGCGCGGCAAGGAGCGCGACCGCCGTCCCGGCGAGATCCTCGCCGAGGTCGAGGCGCTGGTCGCCGAGGGCGTGCTCGAGGTGACCCTGCTGGGCCAGAACGTGAACTCCTACGGCGTCGAGTTCGGCGACCGGCTCGCGTTCGGCAAGCTGCTGCGCGCGACCGGCGGGATCGACGGGCTGGAGCGCGTGCGGTTCACCTCGCCGCATCCGGCCGCGTTCACCTCGGACGTGATCGACGCGATGGCCGAGACCCCGAACGTCTGCCACCAGCTGCACATGCCGCTGCAGTCCGGTTCGGACCGGGTGCTGCGCGAGATGCGCCGGTCGTACCGGTCGGCGCGGTTCCTGAACATCCTCGACGAGGTGCGCGCCAAGATGCCGGACGCCGCCATCACCACCGACATCATCGTCGGGTTCCCCGGCGAGACCGAGGAAGACTTCCAGGCGACCCTCGACGTCGTCCGCGCCGCGCGGTTCTCCAGCGCGTTCACCTTCCAGTACTCGAAGCGCCCCGGCACGCCCGCCGCGGAGATGGCGGACCAGCTGCCGAAGGAGGTCGTGCAGGAGCGCTACGACCGGCTGGTCGAGCTGCAGAACGAGATCTCCTGGGAAGAGAACCGCGAGCTGGTCGGCCGCCGGGTCGAGCTGCTGGTCGCCGCGGGCGAGGGGCGCAAGGACGCGGAGACGCACCGGATGAGCGGGCGCGCCCGCGACGGACGGCTGGTGCACTTCACGCCGTCCGGTCCGGCTGTCGACCGTTCGGTCCGGCCGGGCGACGTCGTGGAGACGGTGATCAGCTACGGCGCGCCGCACCACCTGGTCGCGGACGGCGACCTCCTGACGCATCGCCGCACGCGAGCGGGCGACAACGCCGAAGCCGGTCTTCGGCCCAAGACGAGCGGGGTCACCCTGGGACTGCCGGGCTTCGGAGCCCCGGCGGCGCAGCCGGCCCCGGTGAGTGGGTGTGCAGGATGAGCGAACCGGGAACGCCGGCCGAGGTCGACCCCAGGCTGAGCGACGAGATCGACGACGCGGGCCGCCGCGCCGCGCGCACGGTGGAGCTGGGCAGGCGCGGCTTCACCATCTCGGTGCTGATGTTCGTGCTGCTCGTGGCGCAGATCCTGCCGTGGGCCCAGGGCCGCGCGGGCTGGGAGACGCTGGCCGGCGAGGCGGGCGGGGTTCCGCAGCTGTTCGCCGTGACGTCCACCGGCGTCGGCGTGTTCATCGGCGCGGTCGCGCTCGTGTCGCGCCGCTGGTGGGTCGCGTGGTGCTGCGCCGCGGGCGGCTGGTTCGCCTCGGTCGACGGCCTGCTGGCGATCTGGTCGCAGCAGTCCGCGCACGCCAGCGGAGCGGCCGGCGACGGCCCGGGAATCGGCATGATCGTGGCTTGGATCGCGACGATCGTCCTGGCGACGTTGTGGATGCGCACCGCGTTCTCGCGCACCTGAGCCCAACCGCATGAAAAAGGGCCGGTACCCGCGGGTACCGGCCCTTTTCGTGTCGTCGGATCAGCGATCGGCGACCGCGGCTTCCGCGGCCTCCATCCATTCCCGCCACTGGGAGGCCTGCTCCTCGGCCTTCTTCGCCCGCCGCTCGTCCCCGGCGGCCCGCGCCTTGGCGGCCTGCGATTCGAACTGCTCGACGCGCTCGCGGAACTGCGCGGCCCGCGCCTGCGCCTCCGGGTCGGTGCGGCGCCAGCGGCTGTCCTCAGCGGACTTCACCGCGTCCTGCACCGCCTTGAGCCGCCCGTCCAGTTCGCGGATGCGCTCGCGCGGGACCTTGCCGATCTCGTCCCACTGCTCCTGGATCCGGCGCAGCGCCGACTTGGCCGCCTCGAGGTTGGCCGCCACGTCGATCTTCTCGGCCTCGACCAGCAGTTCTTCCTTGCGCTGAGCGTTGCCGGCGAACTCCGCGTCGCGCTCGGAGAACACGGCCGAGCGGCGGGCGAAGAACGCGTCCTGCGCCGCGCGGAACCGCTGCCACAGCGCCTCGTCGCTGTCCTTGGGCGCGCGTCCGGCGGCCTTCCACTCGGCCATCAGGTCCTTGTACCGGCCCGCGGTGGCGCCCCAGTCGTCCGAGTCGGACAGCGCCTCGGCCTCGGCGATCAGCTCTTCCTTGCGCTGCTTCGCGCTGGCCCGCTGCTTGTCCAGTTCGGCGAAGTGCGAGCCGCGGCGGCGGTTGAACGCCTCGCGCGCCTTCGAGAAGCGCTTCCACAGCTCGTCGTCGGTCTTGCGGTCGACGCCCTTGACCGTCTTCCACTCGTCGAGGATCGCGCGCAGCCGGTCGCCCGCGGCCTTCCACTGGGTGGACTCGGCGGCGATCTTCTCCGCCTCGTCGGCCAGCGCCTGCTTGCGCGCCACGGCCGCCGCCCGGGCTTCCTCTCGCTCGTGCTTGACGTTGACCAGCGCCTTCTCCGCCAGCCCGATCACGAACTCGAGCCGCGCGGCGAGCGCCTTCAGGTCGCCGACCACGGCCGCCTCGCCGAGCCCGTCGCGGATCTGGGTGGCGCTGGAGAGGGCGTGCTTCGGGTCGCCCGCTCCGGAGTTCAGCCGCGTTTCGAGCAGTTCGACCTCGGTGCGCACGTCGTCGAAGCGGCGCGCGTAGTGCAGCAGGCCTTCCTCGGGCGTGCCTGCCTGCCAGACCCCGACCTCGCGTTCGCCGTCGGCGGTGAAGACGTAAACGGTGCCTTCCCCGTCGACCCGGCCCCAGGTGGCGGGGGCGGGCTCGGCGGGCGGCACCGGAGGCGCGGCATGGCCGGCGCCCTGCGCGTGCGGCACCGGGTGCGGTGCCGGGGTGCCGGGGGACGTGTTCTCCTGGGCCATCGCAGGCTCCTTATCGCCTGTACGCCCGCGGCTGCGGGCGCCCCGCCGCGTGAGCGGGGCCGGGTTACGCTGTTGTCGTGCTCTGCCGGGGGCATGGGGCCCCAGCGGCATTCAAGCAGCTCAGCGCGCGCCGTGGTACTGGATGAGCCGCCTGAAAGCGTTGATCCTACTTCTCCTTGACGCTCCGTGCCCGCGTCCCGCCCCGGCCGGGTACCGTTCTGCGGCGTGATCAGCCCAGCTCAACGGCCCCGTCCGGTGGCCGTCGTCGGCCCCACCGCCACCGGGAAGACAGCACTGGCCGTCGAACTCGCGCTGGCGCTGGACGGCGAGGTGGTGAACGCCGACGCGCTCCAGCTCTACCGGGGCATGGACATCGGCACCGCCAAAGCGACCGCGGAGGAACGGCGAGGGGTCCCGCACCACCTGCTGGACGTACTCGACGTGACCGAGACCGCGTCGGTCGCCGCCTATCAGCGTGACGCTCGCAGCACGATCGAGCGGATTCTCGACGCGGGCCGGGTTCCGGTGCTGACCGGCGGCTCGGGGCTGTACGTGCAAGCGGTGCTGGACGATCTCCGTTTCCCCGGCACCGACCCCGCGGTGCGCGCGCGGCTCGACGAAGAGGCCGCCGAACTCGGCACCGCCGCGCTCTACACCCGGCTGGGGGAGCGCGACCCGGTCGCGGCGGCGGCGATCCTGCCCACGAACACCCGCCGCATCGTGCGGGCGCTGGAGGTCATCGAGATCACCGGCGAGCCGTTCTCCGCGAACCTGCCGAAACCGGGTCCGGCCCGCTGGGACACCGTGCTGATCGGGATCGACCGCGAGGTCGCCGAGCTGGACGAGCGCGTCGACCTGCGGGTGGAGCGGATGTTCGAGGCCGGTCTCGTGGACGAGGTGCGCGCGTTGCTCGGCCGCGGGCTGCGGGACGGGAAAACCGCTTCGCGGGCGCTCGGCTACCAGCAGGTGCTGGCCGAACTGGACGGCGAAGGCGACTTCGCGGCAGCCGCGGCGGCGACCGCGCAGGCCACCCGCCGGTTCGTGCGACGGCAGCGTTCGTGGTTCCGCCGGGACAAGCGGATCCGGTGGTTCGACGGCGGATCGGCGGACCTGGCCGCGCGGGTCCGCGCCGCGCTCGACCAGTAACCTGGACGCATGGGCGGCATCGAATTCCTCAAGGGCCACGGCACGCAGAACGACTTCGTGCTGCTGCCTGACGCGGCCGGCCGCCTCGACCTCACGGCGGAGCGCGTCGCGGCGCTGTGCGACCGGCAGCGGGGCCTCGGCGCGGACGGCGTGCTGCGCGTCGTGCGCGCGAAGGCGATCGGCGAAGAATCGGCCGGCGAGTGGTTCATGGACTACCGCAACGCCGACGGTTCGATCGCCGAGATGTGCGGCAACGGCACCCGCGTTTTCGCGCGCTACCTGGTCGACGCCGGTCTGGAATCGGACGGCGAGTTCGTGATCGGCACCCGGGCGGGCGACCGGCCGGTCGTCGTGCACCCGGACCGTTCGGTCACCGTGCAGATGGGCCCGGCGGCGATCACCGGCACGTCGGTCACCATGGTGGCCGGGCAGGCGTTCTCCGGCGTCGCGGTGAACGTCGGCAACCCGCACCTGGTTTCGGTCACCGACACCGACATCGCCGGGCTCGACCTGCGCGACCAGCCCGATTTCGACCACGACGTCTTCCCGGCCGGGGTCAACCTGGAGTTCGTCAACGTGCTCGGCGAGGGCGCGCTGCGGATGCGCGTCCACGAGCGCGGCGTGGGGGAGACGCGCGCCTGCGGCACCGGCACGGTCGCCGCGGTGGCCGCCTCGCTGCACCTCGCGGGCAAGGACACTGGCGAGTCCACAGTGGACATCCCGGGCGGGCAGGTGTCGGTCACGGTCGGGCGCGGCGAATCCACGCTGACCGGACCGGCCGAGATCGTGGCCCGCGGCGAGATCGACGAGGCTTGGTGGGCTGCCGCCGGTTCGCCGCTGTGAGCGGCAAGCCGGGGTCGTAACCCGGTGTTGAGTCTCAGGACATCGCCGACAGTTGGTGTCTC